>JAHEAO010000156.1 GCA_024642725.1 Paracoccaceae bacterium
GGGGAGTACGGTCGCAAGATTAAAACTCAAAGGAATTGACGGGGGCCCGCACAAGCGGTGGAGCATGTGGTTTAATTCGAAGCAACGCGCAGAACCTTACCAACCCTTGACATACCTGTCGTAGTTTCCAGAGATGGATTCGTCAGTTCGGCTGGACAGGATACAGGTGCTGCATGGCTGTCGTCAGCTCGTGTCGTGAGATGTTCGGTTAAGTCCGGCAACGAGCGCAACCCACATCTTTAGTTGCCAGCAGGTTAAGCTGGGCACTCTAAAGAAACTGCCCGTGATAAGCGGGAGGAAGGTGTGGATGACGTCAAGTCCTCATGGCCCTTACGGGTTGGGCTACACACGTGCTACAATGGTAGTGACAATGGGTTAATCCCAAAAAGCTATCTCAGTTCGGATTGGGGTCTGCAACTCGACCCCATGAAGTCGGAATCGCTAGTAATCGCGTAACAGCATGACGCGGTGAATACGTTCCCGGGCCTTGTACACACCGCCCGTCACACCATGGGAGTTGGGTTCACCTGAAGGCCGTGCGCCAACCTACTTGTAGGGGGCAGCGGACCACGGTGAGTTCAGCGACTGGGGTGAAGTCGTAACAAGGTAGCCGTAGGGGAACCTGCGGCTGGATCACCTCCTTTCTAAGGATGTTTCTAGCAGACCAGCTTGCTGGTTTCGTGAAACACTTAGCACGGCAGCAATCAAAGCTGCCATATCGGACCGGACCGTCCTCATATCTCTTCAGATTTGTAATCACAGACCTACCGGTCTGTCTTGGGTCGGTAGCTCAGGTGGTTAGAGCGCACGCCTGATAAGCGTGAGGTCGGAGGTTCAAGTCCTCCTCGACCCACCACTAAATGGGGCGTTAGCTCAGCTGGGAGAGCACCTGCTTTGCAAGCAGGGGGTCATCGGTTCGATCCCGATACGCTCCACCATTTACCAAACGATTTGACCGTGAAGCACATACAGTGTGTTTCACCGTCCAATCGGACGAATTGACATCGTATAGAGAGATAAAAACATCAGTTTATCATGCTGATCTGCCAAGTGCGGCAGGTCTGGGGTTCGACCCCGTAAGCATGACGAACAAAATCCAAGTCAAGTACACTAACCGGGTTCAGATCTGCATGGGTCTGAGCCACAAAGTTCCGGTTGCGAACCAGCGGCCGGAATGGGAAAAATAGTATGCTTTTGGTTCAGAAGAAGCCTGTCTTTTTCTGGATCAAATCAAGCGCGAAAAGGGCGTTTGGTGGATGCCTTGGCAGTAAGAGGCGATGAAGGACGTGATACTCTGCGATAAGTCATGGGGAGCTGAGAATAAGCTTTGATCCATGAATCTCCGAATGGGGCAACCCACCTGACAGTTTGTTATTGTTGCGCAAGCAATCAATAATGGGCTGAAACAGGTATTTATGACCTGAATACATAGGGTTATAAAAGCAAACCTGGGGAACTGAAACATCTAAGTACCCAGAGGAAAGGAAATCAACAGATACTCCCCTAGTAGCGGCGAGCGAACGGGGACCAGCCGAGCGATGAGAGTGACAAGAAGGACCTGGAAAGGTCCGCCATAGTGGGTGACAGCCCCGTATTGGAAGCTCAATTCGACGTATTAAGTAGGGCGGAACACGTGAAATTCTGTCTGAAGATCGGAGGACCACCTTCGAAGGCTAAGTACTCCTTACTGACCGATAGCGAACCAGTACCGTGAGGGAAAGGTGAAAAGCACCCCGACGAGGGGAGTGAAACAGTTTCTGAAACCGGACGCCTACAAGCAGTCGGAGCCCCCTTGCGGGGTGACGGCGTACCTTTTGTATAATGGGTCATCGACTTGGTCTTACTAGCAAGCTTAAGCCGTTAGGTGTAGGCGCAGCGAAAGCGAGTCTTAATAGGGCGAATGAGTTAGTAGGATCAGACCCGAAACCGAGTGATCTAGGCATGGCCAGGATGAAGGTAAGGTAACACTTACTGGAGGTCCGAACCCACATCCGTTGAAAAGGATCGGGATGAGCTGTGCCTAGGGGTGAAAGGCCAATCAAACTCGGAGATAGCTGGTTCTCTGCGAAATCTATTTAGGTAGAGCGTCAGACGAATACCCTCGGGGGTAGAGCACTGGATGGGTAATGGGGTCCCACAGACTTACTGATCCTAACCAAACTCCGAATACCGAGGAGTAATATCTGGCAGACACACATCGGGTGCTAACGTCCGGTGTGAAGAGGGAAACAACCCTGACCTACAGCTAAGGCCCCTAATTCATGGCTAAGTGGGAAAGCAGGTGGGACGACCAAAACAACCAGGAGGTTGGCTTAGAAGCAGCCATCCTTTAAAGATAGCGTAACAGCTCACTGGTCTAGATAAGTTGTCCTGCGGCGAAGATGTAACGGGGCTCAAGCCATGAGCCGAAGCTTAGGATGCACATAGTGCATGGTAGCAGAGCGTTCTGTGATATAACTCCATGTCTCTTTAATGCCCTCGGGTATTACGGAGACGCGGGGTTTACTGTGAAGCCGGCGCGTGAGCGATCCGGTGGAGTGATCAGAAGTGAGAATGATGACATGAGTAGCGACAAACAGGGTGAGAGACCCTGTCGCCGAAAGTCCAAGGGTTCCTGCTTAAAGTTAATCTGAGCAGGGTAAGCCGACCCCTAAGGCGAGGCCGAAAGGCGTAGTCGATGGGAACCAGGTTAATATTCCTGGGCCAGGAAGAAGTGACGGATCTCGAGGGTAGTTCATCCTTATCGGATTGAATGGGCTGCTTAGAGGTTCCTGGAAATAGCTCTTCCGCTAGATCGTACCCTAAACCGACACAGGTGGACTGGTAGAGAATACCAAGGCGCTTGAGAGAACGATGTTGAAGGAACTCGGCAAAATACCTCCGTAAGTTCGCGAGAAGGAGGCCCAGTTTCTACGCAAGTATTGACTGGGGGCACAAACCAGGGGGTGGCGACTGTTTACTAAAAACACAGGGCTCTGCGAAGTCGCAAGACGACGTATAGGGTCTGACGCCTGCCCGGTGCTGGAAGGTTAAAAGGAGGGGTGCAAGCTCCGAATTGAAGCCCCAGTAAACGGCGGCCGTAACTATAACGGTCCTAAGGTAGCGAAATTCCTTGTCGGGTAAGTTCCGACCTGCACGAATGGCGTAACGACTTCCCCGCTGTCTCCAACATCGACTCAGCGAAATTGAATTGCCTGTCAAGATGCAGGTTTCCCGCGGTTAGACGGAAAGACCCCGTGCACCTTTACTACAACTTCACACTGGCATCAGGCCAAGCATGTGCAGGATAGGTGGTGGGCTTTGAAGCGTGGACGCCAGTCTGCGTGGAGCCTCCCTTGAGATACCACCCTTGCTTTGCTTGATGTCTAACCGCGGTCCGTTATCCGGATCCGGGACCCTGTGTGGTGGGTAGTTTGACTGGGGCGGTCGCCTCCTAAAGCGTAACGGAGGCGCGCGAAGGTTGGCTCAGAGCGGTCGGAAATCGCTCGTTGAGTGCAATGGCAGAAGCCAGCCTGACTGCAAGACTGACAAGTCGAGCAGAGTCGAAAGACGGCCATAGTGATCCGGTGGTCCCAAGTGGGAGGGCCATCGCTCAACGGATAAAAGGTACGCTGGGGATAACAGGCTGATGGTGCCCAAGAGTCCATATCGACGGCACCGTTTGGCACCTCGATGTCGGCTCATCTCATCCTGGGGCTGGAGCAGGTCCCAAGGGTATGGCTGTTCGCCATTTAAAGAGGTACGTGAGCTGGGTTTAGAACGTCGTGAGACAGTTCGGTCCCTATCTGCCGTGGGTGTAGGAGATTTGAGAAGAGTTGCCCCTAGTACGAGAGGACCGGGGTGAACGATCCACTGGTGGACCTGTTGTGGCGCCAGCCGCAGTGCAGGGTAGCTATGATCGGAAAGGATAACCGCTGAAGGCATCTAAGCGGGAAGCCCCCTTCAAAACAAGATCTCCCTGAGAGCCGTGGAAGACCACCACGTCGATAGGCCGGAGATGTAAGTGCAGCAATGCATTCAGTTGACCGGTACTAATTGCTCGATAGGCTTGATTTGATCCAGTAAAAGCCAGGTTTGGCTAACGTCAGGGTAACCTGGCGGGATCAAAAGCATACACATAGGTGATTTGATTTGGATTGATGTTTGAGTTTCTTTCTTGGTTTGGTGGTCATAGCGCGAGCAAAACACCCGATCCCATCCCGAACTCGGCAGTTAAGTGCCGTCGCGCCGATGGTACTGCATCTTAAGATGTGGGAGAGTAGGTCACTGCCAAACCTAGTAAGAAACTCAATTTTATCTCTCTTTCGATGCGCCTCATCCATTTCTTTTTGCTTGAGGCAGCGCTTTGGCGCGGGATGGAGCAGCCCGGTAGCTCGTCAGGCTCATAACCTGAAGGTCGTAGGTTCAAATCCTACTCCCGCAACCAAGACTCGGAACAGGCCTCCTTCGGGAGGCTTTGTTCGTTTTTGGGGCGCGAAACTGGAACCAAGCACAGAAAATCGGCCGACCGACCCGATGAGGTTGGCTGGCGCCCGTCGCGGTTCCCGATGGGTGCTGCTGCCGGAGCCCTCGCAAGATCCCGAGACCATCCATCGCACGCTGGACGGGGTTCGGGCGGCCCCTTCACAGATTGTGGATATAGAAATCAGGCGGTTAGGCGACGAAAGCACCGAGAGTCCTGCCTGCAAATTGAGCAGAACTGCGCACCGAACCCGTGTCAGCAAGGCCTGAGCGTTCGATTTTCAAACAAGAGTTGCTTATTATTTTAAACGGTTGTACCGATAGGACTGATGGCGCTAGTGTTCTCGAATGGAGTTGACTGAAGTTACGAAGTTCGCAGAAGCACCCTTCGGGTGACTCGCCAACTGCGATGCGCGCCTCCTCCGCCCAGTCACCGAACGGGCAGACCGATGTCCTTGCAAGGACGACAGAGCGAAAGATTCGAACTGCTGGGGCCGCCTGACGATCATGGCCCCGCCTGACGACAGATACGATGTGGAGACCTACCGGGCGAAAAGATCCGGCAGTCATCGGGCGCCTTAAACAACAAGGAGAGTAAATATGAAACACTGGAAAACGCTAGTAACCGCCGGCACCATGGCCTTGGCCACGACTGCGGCGACCGCCGAAGAAACGTTCATCACGATCGGGACCGGCGGACAGACCGGTGTCTATTTCGTGGTCGGGCAGTCGATTTGCCGTTTGGTCAACCGCGACACGGCGACGACCGGCCTGAAATGTACAGCCCCTTCGACGGGTGGTTCCATCGCCAACATCAACGCGATCAAGGCGGGTGACATGACGATGGGCGTCGCCCAGTCCGACTGGCAGCACCATGCCTATAACGGTACTTCCAAGTTTGAAGGCGACAAGTTCGACAAAGAACGCGCAGTCTTTTCGGTGCATGGCGAGCCTTTCACCGTTATTGCGCGTGCAGATGCCGGGGTGAGCACCTTTGACGATCTGAAGGGCAAGCGCGTGAACGTCGGCAACCCGGGTTCCGGTCAGTTGGCCACGATGGAAGTCGTTCTGGCGGCCAAAGGCTGGACCATGGCGGATTTCTCGCTTGCGTCCGAGCTGAAGCCCGCAGAGCAGGCCGCAGCACTTGGCGACAACAAGGTTGACGCGATCATCTACACCGTCGGCCACCCGAACGGGTCGATCCAGGAAGCGGTGTCGACCGTTGATGCGGTTCTGGTTCCGGTTGAAGGCGAAGCCATCGACAAGCTGGTCGCTGAAAATCCGTTCTATGCCTATGCCACCATTCCCGGCGGCATGTACAAGGGCAGCGACAACGACGTGAAGACCTTTGGTGTGAAAGCAACGTTCGTCACGTCGGCCGATGTGCCGGACGAGGTTGTCTATCAGGTTGTAAAGGCGGTCTTCGATAACTTCGATCGCTTCAAGGGCCTGCACCCGGCCTTCGCCAATCTCAAAGAAGAAGACATGATCAAGGACGGCTTGTCCGCCCCGCTGCATCCCGGTGCTGAGAAGTACTATAAGGAACGCGGCTGGATGTAACCGGCCTCCGTGTCTGACACGGAATATTAAACGCCGCAGGGGCGCAGCTACTACCCGGCGCCCCTGACAACTGGACTTCTGACGCAAACAGATGACCGGCCCAAAAAGGGCGGCAATGGGGGATTTCATGGTGGATAAAGATCAACAGAAGGCCGCGGCCGTCGAAGTCGAGGGCGCCGGACATGGCGGTCTGAGTCAGGCCGAACTGGACGAGCTGGTCGCGTCCTCAGATACGGGCGCGCGGGGAACGACTGGCCCAATTGGCATGTTCATCATGCTGGTCGCACTTGCCTGGTCCCTGTTTCAGCTCTGGTTCGCATCGCCAATTCCCTTCATGGTCGGCTTTGGCGTCTTCAACGATACCGAGGCGCGATCGATCCACCTTGCCTTTGCAATCTTTCTGGCCTTTGCGGCCTTTCCCGCCGCACGAACGAAAGTGCAACTGGGTCTTGGCATCGCTGTTCCGGTCATCCTTGGCCTTCTCTTCATGATGTCCGCCAAGAGCGGATCTTCGACCTGGTGGATTCCGGTCATCGTCATAGCCCTTGTCGCGGCGATCCTGTTGGGGTCTCCGAAAGACAAGATCCCAGCATGGGAATGGGCGCTGGCGGTCGTGGGGGCTGCGACGGCGCTTTATCTGTACGTTTTCTACCGCGATATCTCGGGTCGGGTCGGCGCGCCGATCACCCAGGATTTCATCGTCGCGGTCGCGGGCATCCTTGTGCTGCTCGAAGCGACCCGCCGGGCGCTTGGCCCGGCGCTGATGATCGTCGCCTCGGTGTTCCTGGTCTACACAGTGCTTGGGCCCCATATGCCGGACATCATCGCGCATAAGGGCAACAACCTTTCGGAGATCGTGAACCACCAGTGGATCACGACCGAGGGCGTCTTTGGCATTGCGCTGGGTGTTTCGACGTCATTCGTCTTCCTCTTCGTGCTGTTCGGTTCCTTGCTGGACCGGGCGGGCGCAGGAAACTATTTCATTCAGGTCGCGTTCAGCCTGATGGGGCACATGAAGGGCGGGCCGGCAAAGGCCGCTGTCGTGTCATCGGCGATGACCGGCCTGATTTCGGGGTCATCCATCGCCAACGTGGTGACCACCGGCACGTTCACGATCCCGCTGATGAAGAAAGTCGGATTTTCCGCCGAGAAAGCGGGCGCTGTCGAGGTGGCATCTTCGGTCAACGGCCAGATCATGCCGCCTGTGATGGGGGCCGCGGCCTTCCTGATGGTCGAATACGTGGGCATCCCGTATTTCGATGTCGTCAAGCATGCGTTCCTGCCTGCGGTCATTTCCTATATCGCGCTGGTCTACATCGTGCATCTCGAGGCGATGAAAGCGGGCATGGAAGGCCTGCCGCGCGCCTATACGCCCAAGCCGATCGTGCAACGGCTGATCGGGATTGCCTTTACCATTGCGGTCATCTGCGCGGTCTCATTTGCTGTCTACTACGGCATGGGCTGGATCCGTCCGATGTTCCCGGCGACTGCTGGCTATATCATCTTTTTCTTCCTGTCGGCGGTTTACGCAGCACTTGTCTGGGTTGCGTCCAAGGAAGAACCACTGAAGCTTGACGATCCCAACGCCAAGGTCACGACCTTGCCGCTACCGGGGCCGACGATCCGGTCCGGGCTGCATTATATCCTGCCCGTGGTCGTGCTGGTCTGGGCGCTGATGGTCGACCGTCTGTCGCCGGGTCTTTCGGCCTTCTGGGCGGCATCCTACATGGTTTTCATCCTGCTGACGCAGCGACCGCTGATGGCGCTTTTCCGCGGCCAGAGCAATTTTGCTGCTTCGGTTCGTGAAGGCTTTGGCGACCTGCTGGACGGTCTGGTGACGGGCGCGCGCAACATGATCGGTATCGGTATTGCCACTGCAACCGCCGGCATCATCGTGGGTGCGGTCAGCCAGACTGGTGTCGGTTCGGCACTGGCCGATGTGGTCGAAGTCCTGTCGGGTGGCAATCTGATGGCCATTCTGGTTCTGACGGCTGTCCTGTCGCTGATCCTGGGCATGGGTCTTCCGACCACCGCGAACTATATCGTCGTGTCGGCCCTGCTCGCCCCGGTGATCGTCACGCTTGGACAGCAGAACGGCCTGATCGTGCCGCTGATCGCGGTTCATCTCTTTGTCTTCTACTTCGGGATCATGGCGGATGTGACGCCCCCGGTCGGACTGGCGTCCTTTGCAGCGGCGGCAGTGTCGGGCGGAGATCCGATCAGAACCGGCGTTGTGGCCTTTTTCTACAGCCTGCGGACCGCCGCTTTGCCGTTCCTGTTCATCTTCAACACCGAGCTTCTGCTGATCAACGTGACAGCGGTGCAAGGGGTCTTCGTCTTCGTCATAGCGACCATCGCCATGCTTCTGTTTGCGGCGGCGACGCAGGGCTGGTTCCTGGCCAAGAACAGGTTTTACGAATCCATTGCCCTGTTGCTGATCGCCTTCACGCTGTTCCGCCCCGGATTCTGGATGGACATGGTGTTCCCGCCGTTCTCTGAGGAGGCTCCGGTCGAGATCATCCAGGCGGCGGCCGATACGCCCGCGGGCGACAGTTTGCGGCTGCGCGTGAGGGGTCTGAACGATCTTGGCGATCCGATCGAATTCGTCGCACCGCTGCCGATTGGCGAAGGCGCAACGGGTGAAGAGAAACTGGCCAATGCGGGGCTGGCCTTCCGTCAGGACGGTGACAAGATGATCATCGATGACGTGGCCTTTGGTTCCGCCGGGGCCGAGGCCGGGCTGGATTGGGACCAGGAAGTTCTGCGGGTCCTGAAACCGGTGAGCACGCCGAGCAAATACTTGATGTTCATTCCGGCCCTGCTTTTGCTGGCGCTGGTTGTGATGCTGCAACGCGGACGGGCGGGAGTTGCCCGTAAGCCAGAACTCGCCTGAGGAGGATTGCCGATGTTCGACAACGTTCTGCTGACCGTCGATCTGAACAACGAAGCTTCTTGGAAAGCGGCGCTGCCGCAGGCCGTGGCGCTTGTGCGGGCGTCGAAGGGCACGCTGCACGTGATGACAGTCGTTCCCAATTTCGGCTCTTCGATGGTTGCAAGCCTTTTTCCCGCCGACTTCCGGGAAAAGGCGCTGACCAAGGCCGAGGCGGAACTCGAAGGGCTGATCGCGGCGCAGGTGCCATCAGACGTCAAGGCGGTGCCGCATCTTGGTTACGGCGAGATCCACGACGAAGTGCTGAAGGCAATCACCAAGAACAAGGCGGATGTCGTCGTTATGGCGTCGCACGCGCCCGATCGCGTGCGCGAATTCCTTGTCGGGTCCCAGGCAGACCGGGTTGTCCGAAGGTCACCCGTTTCCGTTCTGGTGGTCAGGGGATAAAATGTCGATTGCGGCCACTTCCAGATGTGCGCAAATGGCATATCCCGCATGAACGGAGACTCTCTGACAATGACCCCTTTCGCGATTGCCGGCGTTCAGATGTACGTGAACGCACTGCAACCCAATACCGACGGAATCCTGCACCGGCTGGACATTCTGATGGCCCGCTTTCCGTGGACCCAGATGGTGCTTTTCAGCGAACTCGCGCCTTTTGGCCCGCTGCCGCGCTTTGCCCTGCCGTTCCAGAACGACACGCTGCATCGCTTTCAGTCCGCCGCACGCAAGTACAACATCTGGCTGATCCCCGGATCGATGTTCGAGAAGACCGACGACGGCCGCATCTTCAATACCTCGGTGGTTATCAACCCCGATGGCGATATCGTGACCAGCTATCGCAAGATGTTTCCGTTCCGCCCTTACGAGACCGAAGTCAGCGCCGGGACGGAGTTCTGTGTTTTCGACGTGCCGAATGTCGGTCGCTTCGGCCTTTCGATCTGCTATGACATCTGGTTCCCGGAGACGACCCGTCAGTTGACGAGTCAGGGTGTCGAGGTTCTTTTGCACCCGGTTCTGACGGGGACCACCGACCGCGACGCGGAACTTGCCATCGCGCGGGCGACCGCAGCGCAGTTCCAGTGCTACGTCATCGACGTGAACGGTCTGGGCGCGGGCGGCAATGGCCGGTCCTGCGTGATTGATCCGTCCGCCATGGTGCTGCACCAGTCTGCAGGGCAGGAAGACATGTTCCCGATCGAGATCGATCTGGCGCAGGTTCGCCGCCAGCGCGAAACCGGGATGAAGGGGCTTGGGCAGGTTCTGAAGAGTTTCCGTGACAGGTCTGTCGATTTCTCCGTCTATGACCGCTCCAGCGGCACGGACGCCTATCTTCACACACTTGGGGCGCTGGAAATTCCGGCGCAGGGGTCAAGGACAGGGCTGGCTCCGAATTTGCGTGATACGTCGCTGACCGGCGGGTCACGGCACCCGATCGAACCGCAGTTCAAAGGGTCGGATCTGCAGGATTCACCGCTACGAGGTAAGACCATCACAGGCTAGTCAGCGCGGTCCGGTCGTGCTGCTCGCGACCCGACCGTGTGCTGTCGCGCCGAACGAGAAAGGACGATGCGATGCAGTCTATGAGCGACTATTATTCGGCCGTGCAGCTTCGATCGGATCGGTGGAGCGCATTGCGGGAGGGATTGGAAGCTCTGGCTCGGGATCCCTCTGGTCGCCACGCCAAAGCAACGCATCAGAAAATCAGCGACCTGTTTGAATCGCTTGCCCTGATAGAGGCTTATTGGGCCTTTCCGGGCATGGTCGCCTATGACCATATGCGCCGCCAGTTCGAACATGGCAAGATCGAGGACGTGGCGTTCACCGCACGCCGGATCACGCGGGCGCTGACCACCGGCGCCTACCGCCGCCGCTCGATCCCGCTGGACCGCGATTCCGTCGATGCCGAGGAACATGAAGACGAAGCGCTTCTGTCACCCGACGCCCGCGCCCTTGCGAAACCCTATTTCGAAGTGATGATCGTCGACGATGTGAACGAGCATCAGGAGCGCTGGCTCAAGCAGAACATGGCCTCGATGCGCCGCCCCGACGATGCCTTTACCTATGAGGCGGTCGTCGTGCCAAGCCTGCAGGACGCGCTGATCGGTATCCTGTTCAACCACAACATCCAGGCGATTGTCGTTCGCCCCGGTCTGAAGATGGAATCGACCGTCGAGCTGTCGATCCTGACCCGCTACCTGAACCGCGCCGGAGGTGTCGACGACATCCGGGACATCGCGCCGCAAGACTACGGCCCGGAGCTTTGCCGCCTTGTTGCGAAGGTGCGGCCCGAACTTGACGCCTATCTGGTCACCGACCGATCTGCGGAAGACATCGCCGGTCTCGACCTGGGGATATGCCGGCGGGTCTTTTACAATCAGGAAGACTTCATGGAGCTGCATCTGAACATCCTTCGGGGTGTTCAGGCCCGGTTCAAGACACCGTTCTTCACGGCGCTCAAGGAATATTCCAAGCAGCCCACCGGTGTCTTTCATGCGATGCCGATCAGCCGAGGCAAGTCTATCAGCCGCAGCCATTGGATTCAGGACATGGGCGCCTTTTATGGTCCCAACATCTTCATGGCCGAAACCTCGGCCACGTCGGGCGGGTTGGACAGCCTGCTGGAGCCGCACGGCCCGATCAAGGAAGCGCAGGAACTGGCTTCGCGCGCTTTCGGATCGAAACAGACGTTCTTTGCCACCAATGGCACATCGACCTGCAACAAGATCGTCGTTCAGGCGCTGGTGCGTCCAGATGACATTGTTCTGGTCGACCGCGACTGCCACAAGTCGCACCATTACGGCATGGTGCTGTCGGGGGCGAATGTCGTCTATCTCGACAGCTACCCTCTCAATGAATACTCGATGTACGGGGCTGTGCCGCTGCACGAGATCAAGCACCAGCTTCTGAGCCTCAAGGCTGCAGGCAAGCTGGACCGCGTGCGGATGTTGCTGCTGACCAACTGCACGTTCGACGGGATCGTCTACAACGTCGAGCGGGTGATGGAGGAATGCCTTGCGATCAAGCCGGACCTGATCTTCCTGTGGGACGAGGCATGGTTCGCCTTCGCCCGTTTCGGTCCGACCTATCGGCAACGCACGGCGATGAACGCCGCGAACAATCTTCGTGAGAAGTTCAAGTCTGCCGCGCATGCCAAGGCCTATGACAAGCAACAGGAAAAGCTGAAGGATGCGGATGAGGCGACGCTGCTGAAGACGCGCCTGATCCCGCCGCCGAACGCGCGGGTGCGGGCCTATGCGACACAGTCCACGCACAAGACGCTGACCTCTTTGCGGCAGGGCTCGATGATCCATGTCAACGATCAGGACTTCAAGGGCGAGGTCGAACAGAGCTTCCACGAAGCTTACATGACCCATACCTCGACCAGTCCGAACTACCAGATCATCGCCTCGCTCGATGTCGGTCGGCGCCAGGTGGAACTGGAAGGCTTTGAATTCGTGCAGCGCCAAGTCGAAGCGGCGATGGCGATGCGGCGGGCCATTTCGACCCATCCGCTGTTGCAGAAGTATTTCAAGGTGCTGACCTCGGGCGACATGATCCCCGACAAGCACCGCGAAAGCGGCGTGTCGAGCTATTATGACCCCGAACAGGGCTGGACCGATATCTGGGATTGCTGGGAAAAGGACGAATTCGTTCTGGACGCGACGCGCGTGACGCTGGCCGTTGGCGGCACCGGTTGGGACGGCGATACGTTCAAGACCGACATCCTGATGGATAAATACGGGATCCAGATCAACAAGACCTCGCGCAATACGGTGTTGTTCATGACCAACATCGGCACGACGCGGTCTTCGGTCGCCTATCTGATCGAAGTGCTGGTCGAGATCGCGAAGGGGCTCGACGATCTCTTGGACGATGCATCCAAGATGGAGCGGTTGTCCTTCGAGCGCCGGGTAAAGAACCTGATGCAGGACTTGCCACCCTTGCCGGATTTCAGCCGGTTTCACGATGCGTTCCGCGCCGACAACATCACCACCGAGGGCGATATCCGCAGCGCGTTCTTCCTGTCCTATGACGAGAACAACTGCGACTATCTGGAACTGGACGGATCACTGAAGAAGGCGCTGGATAGCGGCGAAGAGGTGGTTTCCGCCTCATTCATCATCCCCTATCCGCCCGGCTTCCCGATCCTTGTCCCCGGCCAGGTGGTCAGCAAGGAAATCCTGGCCTTCATGCGGGCGCTCGACGTGAACGAAATTCACGGCTACCGCGCCGATCTGGGCCTGAGAGTATTCACCAAGGCGGCGCTCGACCGTCACGCATCCAAGAAACTCGCCACAGCAGCGGAATAATAACAGGGAGGCTTCAATGGCCAAAAAACAGCTGGACAATATTTCGGAAATCCGCCGGTTCTTTCACCGCAACGAGGACCCGATCTATTTCATCTCTGCCACGAACTTCAACCTGCTCGGCATCGACGAGTGGTGCAAGAACTTCAAGTATATCTGCTACATAGACTGCTATGATGGCCGCCATCCAAACGTCTTCTGCCCCTCGGAACAGCCGCATGCCGAATTCCAGTCGATCGAAGATATCAACAACTACCTTCTGCAGCACAAGGAGGTCGTCGACCTGATCAAGCGGCGGGGCGGCAAGCCGAAGTTTGTCTTCCTGATGTTCGATGAGGAAACCGAACGGCTGTCCAAGGAACTGGGTGCCGAGGTCTGGTTCCCCAAGGCCAAGCTGCGCACGAACATGGACAACAAGATCGAAACCGTGCGCATCGGCAACAAGGCCGGCGTTCCTTCGGTCCCGAACGTGCTGGCCGAGGTGAAGTCCTACGAGGATCTGAGGAAGACCTGCGAAAAGGCAGGCATCGGCCATGACCTGGTGCTTCAGTCGGCCTTCGGCGATTCCGGCCACACCACATTCTTCATCAAGTCCGAGTCCGATTTCCGCCGTCATGAACACGAGATCGTCGGCGAAGGCGAGATCAAGATCATGAAGCGGATCGACTGCCGTGGCTCTGCGATCGAAGCCTGCTGCACGTCGGAAGGGACGATCGTGGGCCCGCTGATGACCGAACTTGTCGGCTTCAACGAACTGACCCCTTATCGCGGCGGCTGGTGCGGCAACGAAATTCTTTCAACCGCCTTCCCGCCGAAGGTTCGCAACCAGGCCCGCGATCTGACGTTCAAATTCGGCGAACAACTCCGCAAGGAAGGTTACCGCGGGTATTTCGAGCTGGATTTCCTGATCGACAAGAAGACCGGCGATCTCTGGCTGGGCGAGCTGAACCCCCGGATTACCGGCGCAAGCTCGATGACGAACCATGCGGCTTTCGCGCATGCCGATGCGCCGCTTTTCCTGTTCCATCTGCTCGAGTTCTCGAAGGCGAAGTTCAAGCTTGATGTCGATGAGCTGAACAGCCGCTGGGCGGATCCGGAGATGATCGACAGCTGGAGCCAGATGGTGATCAAGCACACCGACGATTCGGTGGATATCATCACCCATGCGCCGCAGACGGGCATCTACAAGATGCTCGAAGACGGGCGTGTCGTGTTCGACCGTTTCGACTATCACCGCCGTGCGGTGGAATCCGAGAATGAGGCCTTCTTCCTGCGGATTCAGAAGCCCGGCGACTACCGCTACGAAGGTGCAGACCTTGGCATTCTGGTGACGCGCGGCCGATCCATGACCAGCGGGTTCAAGCTTAACGAGCGGGCGAAGCGCTGGATTCACGGAATCAAGAACAGCTTTGAGGCCCAGCCTCTTGCTGCTGCGGAAGCCGGGCCTGCCTTTGCCGATCCGGCGTTCAAAATCATGTAGGACCATTTTGGTTTGGAACTTGTTTGGCGTGCAGTAAGTGAAGCGGAGCCTGGCCCGAAATGGGCCGGGCTCTTTCAGGAATACTGGCCCGGCTACCGGGACTGGTGGTTGCGCGAAGGTGCAGATGCACGACCGACCTACTGGGAAAGCTACCAGGCGCTGAAGGCGCATATGCCCGAGATCCTGCCGATCTATGACGAGCTTTGCGATCTGGCCGGCGGCGGGGATTATGCGTCGCGCTTCCTGTCGTTCTACGGGCCTCCCGCATATCTGTCGGGCTGTAGCCAGGCGATCTGGCCGGGAAAGGAACCGGTGCTGGTCCGCAATTACGACTACAACCCTCATGCCTTTGACCGTCTGGTTCTGCGCACTGAATGGCAGGGCCGCACGGTCGTTGGCTGTTCTGACGGCCTTTGGGGGCTGGTCGACGGGATGAATGACGCAGGGCTGGCCCTGTCGCTGACTTTCGGCGGACGGCGTATCGTCGGCGACGGGTTCGGCGTGCCGCTGATCCTGCGCTATGTGCTGCAGACCTGCAAAACCGCAGAGCAGGCTGGCCGGGTACTGGCGCGGATTCCAACCCATATGAGTTACAATGTCACCGTCGTCGACGCCAAAAGGAATTTCCTGACCGCGCTCATGGCACCGGACCGGCCGGCGCAGATCACCCATGCCGCTGTCGCCACGAACCATCAGGAACGGGTCGAGTGGACGGCGCATGCCCGCTTCACCGCGACGGTCGAGCGGGAACGATACCTGCTGCAGCGCCTGACCTTGCATGTTGAGCCGGAACAGAAGTTCATCGGGGCGTTTCTGAAGCCGCCGCTCTATTCCTCGGCCTTTGCACAGGGGTTCGGCACGCTTTACACTGCGGTTTACCGGCCCCGGTTGGGCCAGATGGAATTGCGTTGGCCGCGCGCGGGCTGGGCCTTTGATATCGCTGATTTCGTCGAGGACCAGCGCAGCATTTTCACTCCGGAACCCGCAGGAACACTACAATGAACCATGTTTTCCCTCGTCACACCAAGTCGCAGCCGCCTGTCGTCGCCGGCGGCAAGGGGTGCTATCTTTTCGACACGAGCGGCAAGCAATATCTGGACGGATCCGGTGGCGCTGCAGTGTCTTGCCTTGGCCATGGCGACACCGAGGTGACGGCGGCGATCAAGGCCCAGCTGGACAAGATTGCCTTTGCCCATACCGGCTTTTTCACCTCTGAACCTGCCGAGGCGCTGGCGGATTTGCTGATTGAAAACGCACCCGAAGGTATCGACCGCGTCTATTTCGTCTCGGGCGGATCCGAAGCAACCGAGGCAGCGATCAAGCTGGCGCGTCAGTATTTCGTCGAGATCGGAGAGCCGCAACGCGGCAAGCTGATCGCGCGCAAGCAGAGCTACCACGGCAATACGATCGGTGCACTTTCGGCCGGTGGAAATGAATGGCGGCGTTCGCAATTCGGGCCGCTTCTGCTGGATGTCAGCCATATCGATCCCTGCTATGAATACCGGCTGCGGCGGGACGGCGAGACAGCCGAGGCTTACGGTTTGCGCGCGGCGCAGGCGCTCGAGGATGAGATTCTGCGGCTTGGGCCGGAAACCGTGATGGCGTTCATGGCCGAACCGGTTGTCGGTGCAACTGCCGGTGCGCTGACGCCTGCGCCGGGTTACTTCAGGCGCATCCGTGAAATCTGCGACCGCTACGGCGTCCTGCTTATTCTGGACGAGGTGATGTGCGGCATGGGGCGTACCGGCAGCCTATTCGCCTGCGAACAAGAGGGCGTGATCCCCGATATCGTCTGCGTGGCCAAGGGGCTGGGCGCAGGTTACCAGCCGATCGGGGCGATGCTTTGTTCCGGCAGGATCTACGATGCAGTCAGGGACGGCAGCGGTTTTTTCCAGCATGGCCACACCTATCTTGGTCATCCGGTCGCTACGGCCGCGGGTCATGCGGTTGTCTCGGCGATCCTTGAACGCAACCTGCTGGTTCGTGTCAATGAAAGAGGCGCGGCGTTGCGACGCGCGCTTGATGACCGGTTCGGCCAGCATCCAAATGTTGGCGATATTCGCGGACGCGGGCTGTTTCTGGGACTGGAATTGGTCGAGGACCGCGAGACGAAGGCGCCATTCGCAAGCTCTCGGGGGCTGGCGGCGCGGATCAAGGCGGAAGCATTCAAAGCGGGGCTGATCTGCTACCCGATGTCAGGCACCATCGATGGCAAGACCGGCGACCACGTTCTTCTGGCGCCGCCCTTCATCATTGAGCCGCCGCAGATCGACGAACTGGTCGGAAAACTGGACCAGGCGTTGGAATTGGCCCTGAACGCGGTGTGAACGGTTCTTGTCCGGTTCGGCCGACTGGTCCAGTATGGCGATGATTTGCGTCTGGCGGGCGTCGGACATGGAATGTGCGACGAGAGGTATCGATGTCGCAACCTGCAATCCACCCTATGGCACCCCATTTCCTGCCGCACTATTTGTCGGCTGCTGACGGGAGCGACTATCTGTTTACCGCGATGACGATCTTCGTGATCCTCTTGCTGATCGGTGCAGGCGGGCTTTATTTCACGCTGCATGCCCTGCCCGAGAAGATGGGCCATTCCGCCAACAGCACGCAGCTTCAGCTGATCAGCATTCTCGCGATACTGGCGCTTTTCACCCACAACAACCTGTTCTGGGTCATTGCCCTTGTCCTTGCCGCGCTTCGGCTACCGGACTACCTGACACCACTGACATCGATTGCGGACTCGCTTGCGAAGATCAAGGACCGGGAGCGCTGACCGACGCTTGAACTGCTGCTTTGCTCGACGGTGACAATTTTGCCGGACTACCTGATACGCAGGTATGTTCAGGGCAAGCGCATCGGCCATGAAATCACCTTCTTCTCGGTCTGGTACGAATTGCGCTGGGGTATCACCGTTTGCGCCATCATGGCGATTTCGCTGATCACCGTGGTGTTCTTCTACCATCCTTCGACATACAACGTCCGATCCTTTTTTCGGACCGTGACGATCCTGCCTGAATCCGGGGGCCGGGTCAGCGAGGTCCGTGTGAAGAACGGTCAGGTTGTTCAGGTGGGCGATCTTCTGTTCCGGATCGACGCCGCAAGCCAGCGCGCAGCAGTCGAGGCGGCGCAGAGCAAGGTAGAGGAGATTGACGCGCTTATCGAGGTGGCGGATTCGGAACTGGCCGCGGCGGCAGCCGGTGTCGATCAGGCACAGGCGGCTTTCGATCTGGTCGAGGAGGACTACCTGCGCAGCAAGACCCTGCTTGACCGGGGTTCCGGCGCGGTGCCGCAAAGCGAGGTCGACCGCCTGCGCAACCAGATGAACGCGAAACAAGGCGCCCTGGATGCCGCGATAGCGAACCGCAAATACGCGGAACAGAAGATTACCGTCCAGCTTCCGTCGCAGCGCACCAGTGCGGTCGCGAGCCTTGAGCAGGCAGAAACCGAATTGGCAAAGACAGAAGTCTTTGCGGGCGTGAACGGCCGGGTCGAGCAATTCGTCCTTCAGGTTGGCGACTATGTAAGCCCGGTGCTGCGGCCGGCGGGAATTCTTGTGCCGGCGAGTTTCAGCGGCCAGAGGTTCGTAGCTGGTTTCGACCAGCTTGCGGCCAGCGTCGTGAAGCCCGGAATGCCGGCAGAGATCACCTGCATGGCAAAGCCGTTCACCGTCATCCCGATGGTGGTTGTCGGCGTTCAAGATGTTATTCCGGCCGGGCAGATTCGCCAGACCGATAACCTGATGGACCCGCAGGACAACCCCCGCCCCGGGACGATTACCGTTGCGCTCGAGCCGCTTTACGAAGGTCAGGCGGATGGCATACCGCCGGGCAGCTCCTGTATCGCCAATGCATATACAAACAATCATGACAAGTTGCAGGCCGAAGACCTGAGCATGGGCCGTTGGCTGTTCTACCATGTCGTGGATACAGTCGGTGTGGTCCATGCCGCCGGGCTGCGCATTCGGGCCCTGCTGATGCCGGTTCAGTTGCTGGTCTTTTCGGGCGGCCACTAGGAACGGTGGCCGCGGCACGATGTAAAACAGGCCCGAACATCACAGACTGTGGAAAAGGCGCTTTGGAGTGCCAAGAAGTCGGCGGCTTTGCCTTGTTCCAAGCGCCCCGGCACTCTACATCAGGCGCATGAAACGCTGGATCCCTTTCCTCAAATCTGTCCCCGTTGTCTCGGTGCTGCGCTTGGAAGGCACGATTTCCTCAGTGACGCGGGGCCAGACCCTGAACGACACCGGACTTGCATCCACCATCGAGCGGGCCTTTCGGAGACGCAAACCGGACGCGGTCGCTCTGGTGATCAATTCGCCCGGCGGTTCCCCGGCGCAATCGTCGCTGATCGCTGCAAGGATCAGGCGGCTGGCCGATGAAAAGAAGATCCCGGTCTTTGCCTTCGTCGAAGATGTGGCGGCGTCGGGCGGCTACTGGCTTGCCTCGGCTGCCGATGAAATCTGGCTGGACGCGAGTTCCATTGTCGGGTCGATCGGCGTGATTTCCTCTAACTTCGGGTTCAGCGAGTTCATCGAACGCCACGGGGTCGAGCGGCGGGTGCACACGGCCGGAAAATCGAAAAGCACTCTGGACCCGTTTCAACCGGAAAAAGCCGCTGATGTAAAACGGCTCAGGGCGATCCTGGAGCAGATGCACGTCACGTTCATCGACCAAGTCAAAAAGCGCCGGGGCGATCGGCTGGCCGAAGGAACGGACCTTTTCACCGGAGAGTTCTGGATCGGGCAGACCGGGGTCGACCTTGGGCTGGCCGACGGTATCGGTCATCTCGTGCCCAAGATGAAGGAACGGTTCGGGGACAAGGTCAAGCTGGTCCCCTACAGCCAGAAACGGCCGCTTCTGGCCCGTTTCGGTGTGCAGATCATGGGCGACGTGCTTGCCGTGACCGAAGAGCGCGCCTTGTTCGCGCGCTACGGGCTTTGAGCCTTGGTCAAGGCGGTTTCCCTTTTCCTGATCGGGATGCTGGTTCTTGCCATGTTTGGCAAGCTTCGGTTCCCGGGCCAAAAGCGGTTGCAGGCCGCCAAATGCAAGAAATGCGGGCGCTATCGCATCGGCAAGGCCGGCTGCGGATGCGACCGGAACGCGTAGGGCGATGATGGATTTTCTGCTGGCCGGCGCCGGATTGGTGATCCTTGTCTTCGCGGGGGACGCGCTGGTGCGCGGGGCCGTGAACCTGAGCCTGCGGCTGGGGATTCCCGCCCTGATCGTCGGCCTGACTATCGTCGCTTTCGGGACCTCGGCACCAGAACTGCTGGTGTCGACCAAGGCAGTGCTCGACAACGCGCCGGGGATTGCGATCGGCAATGTCGTGGGGTCCAACATTGCCAACGTTCTTCTGGTTCTGGGCCTGCCCGCGTTGTTCTTCGGGCTTAACACGTCGCATTGCGATACGCGGCAAAGCTATCTGCAGATGATCTGCGTGACGGTGCTTTTCGTGGTGCTTGCGATGCTGGGGCCGCTGACATGGATCACCGGGCTGTTGCTGCTGGCGATCTATGTTGCGGTTCTGGTCAACGAGGTCCGCAACGCCCGCGCCCATCGTGAGGAAAACGGCCCCACCGTTCTGGAAGGTGCCGACCCGCATATGAGTTGGCTGAAGATCGCCTTTTTCCTTGTTGCCGGACTGATCGGTCTGCCGTTTGGCGCCGATATACTCGTCGACAGTGCAACCGCGATCGCCCGGTCCTACCACATCAGCGAGACAGTCATCGGCCTGACCCTTGTGGCGGTCGGCACGTCCCTGCCGGAATTGGCGACCACGGTGGTCGCGGCCTATCACAGGCATGCCGAAGTTGCGCTGGGCAATGTCATCGGATCCAACATCGCGAACCTCTTGGCGATCCTCGGTGTGGCATCGCTGTTCGGCGAGATTCCGATCGACCCGGGCATCCTGTCCTTCGATCTGTGGGTGATGCTCGGGGTGAGCTTGGTCTTGTTTCCCTTCGCCTTTCTGCGCAAGGACATCTCTCGTCTCTGGGGCGGACTCTTGACAGCAGGCTATGCCGCCTATGTCGTGGCCCTGCTGGTATGACAAAGCGGGGCAAGATGGCAAACAGGCGGGCATTGGTCACAGGGGCGGGCAAACGGCTGGGCCGGGCGATGGCGCTTGGACTGGCGGAGCGTGGCCATGACGTTGCGGTGCACTACGCGACATCGGCAGCCGAGGCCGAAGCGGTCGCCAAAGAAATCCGCGCGCTGGGGCGCAAGGCGGTGACGCTGCAGGCCGATCTGCTGCAGGACGGGCAGACCGCATCGTTGGTCGCGCGCGCGGCAGAGAGCCTGGGTGGTCCGCTGACAGTTCTGGTCAACAATGCCTCGATCTTTGAATACGACAATATCCACACCGCGACGCGCGAAAGCTGGGACCGGCATATCGGGTCGAATCTGCGCGCACCTTTCATGCTGACGCAGGCGTTTGCGGCGCAGATGCCGGAAGCGGACAGCGACGCGAATGGAGAGCGGATCGCGACGGGTCTCGTCGTCAATATGGTCGATCAGCGGGTCGAGAAACTGACCCCGGAATTCATGACCTATACCATTGCAAAGATGGGGCTTTGGGCGTTCACGCAGACAGCGGCACAGGCGCTTGCGCCACATATTCGCGTCAATGCGATCGCGCCGGGGCCGACGATGATCGGGGCGCGGCAAACGCCCGAACATTTCGCCCGGCAGCGCGCCGCCACGATCCTTGAACGCGGCGCCAATCCCGAAGATGTCGTCGCGGCACTGGCCTATTTTGTGGATGCGCCTGCGGTCACGGGGCAGCTGATCTGCGTCGATGGCGGCCAGCATCTGGGATGGCGGACTCCCGATATCATCGGGCGTGACTAGCTGCTCAAGCACTGCGAACCGAATTAGGGGCTTGACTTGTGCACCCCCGGTGATTCCGTTCACGAAACTGTCATGAATTTGTCAATGTTATCAGTCATTTGCCGTATGGTCAAAAAAATACACTGCGATTACAATGAGTTACAATGACGCCTAATTTTTAGGCAAATCTACGAAGCCTTCCGAAAGAAAGGAGAATTTCCGGGTGCCCAAATCTTACCACCAGAGTTATCCACAGATTTCGTGGACAGGTTTCCACTTGATCCTGCCGATGTAAGGTTGCAGCCAATCTAGGAATCAACTGGTCCGCTCATGCCCGACGACTCATCCAGCCAAAAGACGCCAAAGGCGACAAACGGGCATGCCCGGGTACAGAGCTATCTGAACACCTTGGACAATTCGCCGGGCGTGTACCGGATGCTCGATACCAAGGGCGCGGTGCTTTATGTCGGCAAGGCCCGGAACCTGAAGAAGCGGGTTTCGAATTATGCCAAGCTGGGCGGCCATTCCGGCAGGATCGCACGGATGATCTCTGAAACCGCGTCGATGATGTTCCTGACGACGCGCACAGAGACAGAAGCGCTGCTGCTGGAACAGAACCTCATCAAGCAGCTCAAGCCGCGCTACAACGTGCTGTTGCGCGATGACAAGAGTTTCCCCAACATCCTTGTCGCCAAGGATCATGCCTTTCCGCAGATCAAGAAACACCGCGGTGCGAAGAAGGAGAAGGGCAGCTACTACGGTCCCTTCGCCAGTGCGGGCGCGGTGAACCGCACGCTGAACCAGCTGCAAAAGGTGTTCCTGCTGCGCAACTGTTCGGATTCGATGTTCGAAAGCCGCACGCGCCCCTGTCTCTTGTTCCAGATCAAACGCTGCGCCGCGCCGTGCGTCGGCAAGGTGTCCGAGGCCGAATATGGCGGTCTTGTCGCCGACGCCGAGCGGTTCCTGCAGGGCAAGTCGACGAATGTGCAGACCAAGCTGGCCATCGAGATGGAACGTGCCAGCGAAGCGATGGAATTTGAACGCGCCGCGGCGCTGCGGGATCGTATCCGTGCACTTACTCAGGTTCAGCAGGCACAGGGGATCAATCCGCGCGGTGTCGCTGAAGCCGACGTCATCGCGCTGCATATGGACGGCGGTCAGGCCTGCGTGCAGGTGTTCTTCATCCGCGCCAATCAGAACTGGGGGAACCGCGACTATTATCCAAGGACCGGTTCCGGCGCCGAGGCGCCCGAGGTGCTCGAGGCCTTTCTGGGCCAGTTCTACGACACCAAGGAGCCGCCGCGCCTGATCTTGTTGTCGCATCCGATCGAGGATGCCGACCTGATGACCGAAGCGCTGGGCCAGAAGGCGGGCCGCAAGGTGGAAATCGCGGTGCCGCAGCGCGGCGAAAAGGCCGAACTGGTGATGAACGCGGCGCGCAATGCCCGCGAAAGCCTTGCCCGTCGCATGTCGGAAAGTGCCACCCAGACAAAGCTGTTGGCCGGGATCGCCGAGGCCTTCGATCTGGACACGGCACCGGCCCGCATCGAGGTCTATGACAACTCGCACATCCAGGGGACCAACGCCGTGGGCGCGATGATCGTCGCGGGGCCGGAAGGGTTCATCAAAAGCCAGTACCGGAAATACAACATCAGAGGGCAGGATCTGACCCCCGGCGACGATTTCGGGATGATGAAGGAGGTCCTGACCCGTCGTTTTCAGCGCCTTTTGAAAGAAGACCCGGATCGTCAGGGCGACACATGGCCGGATTTGCTGCTGATCGACGGCGGTGCCGGGCAGGTTTCGGCCGTGGCAGAGATCATGCGCGAACAGGGGGTCGAGGATATCGCCATGATCGGCGTGGCCAAGGGGGTCGACCGCGACGCCGGCAAAGAAGAATTCCACCGCCCCGGCCAGCGCCCGTTCGCCCTGCGCCACAACGACCCGGTGCTGTATTTCGTCCAGCGCCTGCGCGACGAGGCGCACCGCTTTGCCATCGGCACCCATCGCGCGAAACGCGCAAAAGCGATCGGGGCGACGCCTCTGGACGATGTTCCGGGCGTCGGCGCGACGCGCAAGCGCGCGCTCCTGTCCCATTTCGGCAGCGCCAAGGCGGTCAGCCGCGCCGGTCTTGCCGATCTCAAGGCGGTTGAGGGCATATCGGATGCGATCGCCGAGACGATCTATGACTTCTTTCATGACAGGGCGTGAAACAGGACGGCTGGCCGCGACTTGCCATTGAGGATCGAGCCAGAACGACGCGCCTGTGCGTGAAAATCCGCCCCTTTCCCCGGACTAGCGCATCGGCTACTTCTTTGCCATGAAATGGACGATCCCGAATATGCTGACAGTCCTGCGGATGCTCGCAGCACCTGGTGTCGCCGTGATGTTTCTGTATTTCACGCGCCCTTGGGCCGACTGGTTCGCACTGATCCTTTTCGTCGTCGCGGCGGTCACCGATTATTTTGACGGTTACCTCGCGCGGCTGTGGAAACAGGAATCCAAGTTCGGAGCCATGCTGGACCCGATCGCCGACAAGGCGATGGTCGTTATCGCGCTGCTGGTCATTACCGGGTTTTCCGGGATGAATCCGTGGATCCTGCTGCCCGCGACGATCATCCTGTTCCGCGAGGTCTTTGTTTCGGGCCTGCGTGAATTTCTGGGCGCGGATGCCGGCAAGCTGAAAGTGACCAAGCTGGCGAAATACAAGACGACGGCACAGATGATCGCAATTGCCGTCCTGTTTGGCAGCCAGATATTCGAACATAATTTTGGTATGAACATCTTTGGAATGGATGCGGCGATGGTCCGTTCCGTCCTTGATGGACGAACCGAGGACGTGAACGGCATCGGCTGGATGTACCAGGGAATGATGTGGTTCTTCGTACTTGGTGTGGCGTTGCTGTGGATCGCGGCGATCCTGACGCTGGTCACTGGCATAGACTACTTTCGCAAAGCCCTGCCGCACCTGAGGGACGAGGAGGGGGCATGATCGACGTGGTCTACTTTGCCTGGGTCCGCGAGCGGATCGGCCTGCCCAAAGAGCGTCTGGACACGACGTCTGCGACGGTTCGGGAACTGGTAACGGAATTGCGCGCCCGCGAGGACCGCTATGAGGCGGCATTCGCCGATCTGTCGGCGCTGCGCGTCGCCGTCGACCAGGAACTGACGGATTTCGATGCGCCGCTTGCCGGGGTCCGCGAAGTGGCTTTCTTTCCGCCGATGACCGGGGGCTGAGGCCCATGGCGGTTCGGGTTCAGGACAAAGACTTCGATCTCGGTGCAGAGGTTGCGGCGTTTTGCCGGGGCCGCGCCGACATGGGAGCGATTGTCACCTTCACCGGCGTCGTGCGGGACGTCGGCGGTGGCCTGAAGCATATGCTGATCGAGCACTACCCGGCGATGACCCAAGCCGCGATCGAAAAGATAGAGGCCGAGGCCGTGCAGCGTTGGTCGCTGGGCGACAGCCTGATCATCCACCGCTTCGGGGCGCTGGAACCGGGCGATCGGATCATGATGGTGGCGACGGCGGCGCCCCATCGCGCGGATGCATTCCAGGCTGCGGAATTCCTGATGGACTACCTGAAATCCCGCGCGCCATTCTGGAAGAAGGAAGTCACCGACACGGGCGAAAGCTGGGTTTCGGCCAAGGACGAGGATGAAGACGCGCTGAACCGCTGGTAGCGGTCAGGCCGAATTCCTTATCCGCTCGATTTGCGAACGCAGTTCTTCGGCCTCGTGACGCGCATCGCGAAGCCCTTCCATCGCCGCGCGAAGCTCTGCTTCTGTCTGGGTCAGCTGGTTGGTCATTTCGGCTTCGCGCTGCTGGTAGAAGGCGACGGCTTGGTCGCGTTGCTCTTCGGCTTCATGCAACTGATGCGCCATGTGGTCGATCTCGCCCATGTCGGATTGCGAAACCTGCATGAAGCGGTGCACCAGCCAATGCGCGAACCATCCGAGCATGAACGCAACAAACAGGATGATGGCGGTCGCAATTACAAACTCAGTTCTGTTCATCCGGCTTCTCTGTCTGCTCTTCCGCGGCGGGGGCGTCGCTTTGTTCCGTGTCCGCGGGCAAGTTCGCCTGATCCGCGTCTACGGCTGATTCGTCTGGTTTGTCCGCTTCGGTGCCAGCGCTGTCTTGAGCAGGTTCCGTCGCAGTCTTGTCTTCCGCAGTCTCTTCATCCGGCAAGATGAGCCTGAACTCAATACGTCTGTTTGCTTCCCGACCTTCTTCGGTTCCGTTGTCGGCGATCGGATCAGCCTCGCCATATCCCTTGGAACTCAGGTTCGACGTCAGCACGCGCCGGGCCAGCAAGGCGTTCAACACCGCATCTGCGCGGGTCTGGCTGAGCGTCTCGTTCATTGATTCGCGGCCCTGACTGTCGGTGTAACCGGCAATTTCCATCGGGAAATCGGTGCAGTTCTTCATGATTTCTGCAATCTTGTCGACACTCTCGCGGGATTCGCCGGTGATATCCGCGGAACCGGGATCGAAGGTGATCTTGCGGCTGGCAATAACCTGATTGATGTCGCGCACGCAGTCTTCCGCCGTCGGCAGGTTCAAGACCGGATCGAGTTTGGGCTCATAGTCGACGGCAATACGGAAAACCGCCGCTTCGCCGAGTTTCTCCGAAAGAATCCGGGAAATCTCGGCCTTGGCCTCGGGATCGCCGGTGGTTCCTCGTATCTCGACGATGTCGGGTTGAATGACCACGCTGCCATTATTGAGAAACCCGAGAGCCTGCAGCGAGGCCAGAACGCGCGTCGACCAGCCATCCGGCAAAGTATCGTCCAGCCGCATCGACCCGGTGACCTGTGCACTACCAAAAGCCGCGCGGGCAAAGCTCTCGGCGGTTTCGCGGGCGCGGTCGTCACGGATCCGGCCACGCAGTTGCACCCCGCCCTCGGGGCTGAGGGTGGCAACGAATTCCGGCGGGCCGCTGCCTTCTCCGGTCCCGTCGATCACAACAGGCTCTGGCAAGACGGCAGTAAGTGAAAAAACATCCGGCAGGGCCGAGGTCAGTTGCCCGACCACCGTGTCGAACCGGTCTTGCGGCGTGGTGTCCGGCGCGACCAGCGTGACATCTGCATCGCTGAACGTGATCGAGCCGCCGCCAAGCTCTGCGAGTTTGCCGATGGCAATGACAACCGCCTGATCCCAGTTCGGGCTGGGAATACCAAGGCCGATGGTGCAGGACGCTTTGCCGGTCAGCCCGGCTTCGCTGGCGGCACGCAGGATCTTTTCACGCCCGGCTTCGGTATCCGTGGAACAGGCATCGAACCGCGCGCCACGTTCGTCGATCACGAATCGCAGCGTGAAGGGGGTGATGACCGGACGTGGAGCCGTGATCTCCAGTTTGATCTGAAGCTTATCCGGGGCCTTGCGCGCAAGCTGGGCTTCGAGCCGGCGTTTTTCAGCGGCGCTGTCACTGATTGCCTTGATATCAACCCCGGCCGCAGCGATGGAGATCTTTGAACGCGGCAGATTGGCCAGCGCCTCCAACCCGAATTCAAGCGCCGCATCCCAATTGGCCGGTGCGGGGTAGTCCGCGATCTCCATCAGATCGGTCACGGTTGTTCCGTTTGCGAGCCCGGTGATTCGTTCGACGGTCGCCTCACGGTCCATTACCGCGGGGATGAGCCCGATCAGCGATATGCCGTCATCGTTCCTGAGAATTTCGATCGAAAAGCGCGGCGGCACGATCGGTTCCGGATCGGCGACATCCATCATGTCGATCACCCGCGCCGCATCCACGATCGTTCCCGCCAATGTCAGCGCCCGGAACCGCGTTGCTTCGTCCGGTGCCGAGCCCGAAAGTTTTACCTGCAGCCCGTCGACCGCGACATCGACCCAGTCGAACCCGTTCAGGTCGAGGACCCGATGCACATCGAACTGTGACCGTTTCTCTATGGTTCTGACCGCGACGACCGATGCGGCGGTTGCCAGAGTAATGGCAAGCCCAAGCGCGATCAGGGCTGGAAGAATGGTTCTAAGCTGCATTCAATGGTGACTTCCGAAAGATGCCTTTACCTAAGGCCTGTTCGGTCCCTCTGCAATCAAAGGAAGATGGCGATGGCGACAAACAGCGCAGGGATCAGACCGGCGTTTCGGTTGGCCCTGAAAATCCGCATGCACATGTCGGGATCGTCAATGTCAAGCGTCCGGATCTGCCAGGCAAGGTGCCAGCCAAAGGCCCACGGCCCCCCCAGCGCGACGGCCAGCGCCAGCGGATTGCCCGCAGGCAGCAGCGCCAAAAGGATCGCCAGCGTCATCAGCAGCACGGTGGACATCAGGAACCAGCGCAGCCAGCGGTAGGTTGCAGCGCCAAAGAGTCGCGCCGTCGATTTCACGCCGATCAGCGCGTCATCTTCCTTGTCCTGATGGGCGTAGATGGTGTCATAGAACAGCGTCCAGGCGATGCCGGAGAGATACAGGAAGACCGGCGGCGCACTGAGCGCGCCGGTGACCGCGGCCCAAGCCAGAAGGGCACCCCAGTTGAAGGCCAGACCCAGAAACACTTGCGGCCACCATGTGAAACGCTTGGCGAAGGGATAGATCGCCACGAGCACCAGCGACGCGATACCAAGCAGGATCGCCGCCTTGTGGAACGTCAGAAGGATGCCAAAGGCCAGCAACGCCTGCAGCGCCAGCCAGAGCATAGCCTGCCGTACCGAAACCTGGCCCGACGGGATCGGGCGTGACCGGGTGCGCGCGACCTGTGCGTCGAAGTCCCGGTCGGTGATATCGTTCCAGGTGCATCCCGCGCCGCGCATAAGCCATGCCCCCAGCGCGCAACCGATGATGACCCATGCCTCGCGCAGCCCGAACCCGCCCTGTGATGCGGCGGCCAGCAGCGCCCCCCACCAGCAGGGCAGCAGCAAGAGCCAGGTGCCAATGGGCCGGTCCGCCCGCGACAGGCGAAGGTAGGGGCGGGTCCATTCCGGGGCGAGGTGATCGACCCAGTTGCCTTTCACGGCATCCGAGACCTGACCTGCGGTCTCTGGCGTATTTCCGGTCGCGGTCATAGATTGTCTTTCATGTCGGACGCAAAAATCAGGCTCTGTGTAGAGCACCCGCTTGGGTCGGGGCAATCGGTTCCTCTGACCCGGGACCAGGCGCATTACCTTTTTGGGGTCATGCGCCTGGGGGAAGGCAGCCGCGTGCTGCTGTTCAACGGTCGCGATGGGGAATGGCTGGCCGAGGTGACGGACGCCGGCAAGCGCGGCGGCGAACTGGACTGCCTTGAGCAGACCCAACCGCTTCGCCCGCCCCCCGACCTGTGGCTTCTCTTCGCGCCCGTCAAGAAAGCGCGAACCGATTTCATCGTCGAAAAGGCCGTCGAAATGGGAGTGGCGCGGATTCTGCCGGTGCAGACCGATTATACGAATTCAGAGCGGATTCGCCGGGACCGGCTGCAGGCCCATGCCAAGGAAGCAGCCGAACAATGCGGCGCGACAGTCGTTCCCGAGGTTGCAGACCTGCAGAAACTGGACCAAGTTCTGGATGGCTGGCCAGCTGATCGGCAGCTTCTGTTTTGCGATGAAACGCGCGCCGGGGCGGGCGATTCACTGGCTGGGGCAACCCAAGGCCCTTGGGCGATTGTGATTGGACCGGAAGGCGGATTCAGCGACAATGAGCGTGAAAGACTACGAAAATTGCCGCAAATGACACAAATTTGCCTAGGTCCGCGCATATTGAGATCTGATACTGCCGCTGTAGCGGCGCTGACCCTGTGGCAAAGCACACTAGGTGACTGGTAATGCGATTTATACGACCCGAAGTGAAAGAAGCGATCTGGCGCTGCCGCGAGGCCGTGACAGGCGTGTTTGTTTCAATTCTAGGCATGTATTGGGCAATCGGTGCGACCGGTCTCTTGCAGATGGTTGGCACGTCGCTTGCTGTCGCGGGGGCTTTGCTGTTCTTTGCCGGCATACAACGCGCACGATTCCGCACCGGCAACGGTGGCGCGGGGGTGGTCCATGTCATGGAAGGTCAGGTCGCCTATTACGGCCCCTATGACGGCGGTGCGATGTCGGTCGCGGACCTGACCAAGGTTGAACTGGACCCGACCGCCAAGCCTTCGTCGCAATGGGTTTTGCACGATCCGCATTCCCCGCCGCTGCGCATTCCAACCGATGCCGAGGGCGCCGAATCGCTTTTCGACGTTTTTGCGAGCCTCGATGGAATCCAGACCGAACGGATGCTGTCGGAACTGACGGGCCAGCCGGATCGCCAAGTTGTGATCTGGCAGGCGCGCGTGCCCGCCCTGCATTGACTTCGCCAATCTTTCGCACCAAGCCTACCGGACCCAGAAAGCAAGACAGTCCGGAGCCTGAACATGTCCATTCCTCAATCCGGCGGCGGGCCGATCACCGGGCGCGAACAGCTGGCAGAGTATCTGGCCTCTGGCTGCAAGCCCAAATCGGACTGGCGGATCGGCACCGAGCACGAGAAGTTCGGCTATTGCAAGGATAGCCTTCTGCCGCTGCCCTATGACGGCCCCCGATCGATTCGGGCGATGCTGGAAGGCTTGCGCGACGACTACGGCTGGGCCCCGGTTCTGGAAGGCGGCAATATCATCGGCCTCGTCAAGGGTGGCGCCAATGTCAGCCTGGAGCCCGGAGGACAGCTGGAGCTGTCAGGCGCACCGCTGGAAAGTATCCACCAGACCTGCGACGAGGTGAACGAGCACTTGCGAGAGGTTCACGCCGTCGCGGACCGCATCGGCGCAAGGTTTATCGGGCTGGGGGCGGCGCCGATCTGGACGCATGAACAGATGCCGCTGATGCCAAAGGGCCGCTACAAGCTGATGAACGATTACATGGGGCGGGTCGGCACTCATGGTACGCAGATGATGCGCCGGACCTGCACGGTTCAGGTCAACCTCGATTTCTCATCCGAGGTGGATATGGTGCAGAAGATGCGCGTCGCCATCGCTTTGCAGCCCGTCGCCACCGCACTCTTCGCCAACTCTCCGTTTTTTGAGGGCAAGCTGAACGGCCACAAAAGCTGGCGGTCGCGCATCTGGCGCGGGCTCGACGATGCGCGCACCGGGATGATCCCCTTTGTCTTCGAAGACGGGTTCGGGTTTGAGCGCTGGGTCGAGTACATGCTGGATGTGCCGATGTATTTCGTCTACCGCGACGGCAAGTATATCGACGCGCTCGGGCAGTCGTTCCGTGATTTCCTGAATGGCCACTTGCCGGCGCTGCCGGGTGAAACGCCGACGATGTCGGATTGGGCCGATCATCTGACGACCTGTTTTCCGGAAGCCCGGCTGAAGAAGTTCATAGAGATGCGCGGTGCCGATGGCGGGCCGTGGCGCAGGCTTTGCGCGCTGCCGGCGTTCTGGGTCGGTCTGATGTATGACCAGTCGGCGCTTGATGCGGCTTGGGATCTGGTTAAGGACTGGGATGCGGAAACCCGCGAGGCGCTGAGGGTTGCGGCCTCGGTCGACGCGCTCCAGGCAAAGGTGAACGGCATCAGCATGCATGACATCGCGCGTGAGGCTGTGGCGATTTCTGACGCCGGGCTCCGGGCCCGCGCGATGCCGGGCGCTGGAGGCATGGTGCCGGACGAGACACATTTCCTGAACGCGCTCAAGGAAACCGTTGAAACCGGGATGACGCCCGCCGACGAACTGCTGGCGCACTACCACGGCGATTGGAATGGGGATATTTCCCGCGTTTACGCCGAATACAGCTATTGAAACCGACGCGATCGGATCTGCCCGGAAGACGGCCGGTTGTCGGCTATTCCCCTTCGGCCCGGGCGGCGAAGCAATTCCGGATCCTGTCAATGACCTTGGCGCTGCCCTCGAGGTCATATTCTTCGGCGAAACCTTCGGCCGTCAGGTCGATCACGTGCCCATTCTCGATGAGTCCGAGCAGGGAAATCTGATCGAGATCGGCAATCTCCAGACCTGTCCGGTCGCTTGCTCGGGCGACGACCTGAAGCCGGGGATAGAAATCGACCCGCACGTTCATGTCGTAACTTTGGGACGGTGGCAGCTGCCAATCCGGATTTGACAATCGCAGCGACCAGCGCCCCGTGTCTTGCTTTGCCAGCGTGAGGGTTGTGCCGTCTCCGAAGGTCGTGCTGGCCCGGCATTCCTTGAAATCCCGGCTGTCGGCACCGGTTTCGATGCCGCCGCTCCAAAGACCGTCCGTGAAAGGAAGCGACGGCCCGGATCCAGCGATGGCGATGGCGGGCAGCAGTCCGATGAACAGCAAGGTGCCAGGGAGTCGCCGGGTCATCATCAATGCCGTCCGGGAACCGGTTTCCTTCGAAACTCCAGCGCCCTAGTCCTTGCGCGGCACCGACGGAATCGGGCTTTGATGTGTCGCGTCGTACTGGTAACCGGCCGCGCTTGCGCCAAGCGGGTCGGGGCCAAAGCGGTTGTTTCCGGAGGTCCCCCTTGTCGCGTACCAGACAAGCAGGATGATCCAGCCGATCAGCGGGACCAGCCACAGCCACCACCACCAGCCGGAGCGGTCGGTGTCATGCAGGCGGCGGACCGAAACCGAGATGTTCGGCAACAGAGTTGCCAGCGAAAACAGAGTGCTTAGCGGTGCGAAATCGGATTCGGAACTGACCGAGTTGCTCGTGGTCGTCGTCGTGCCAAAAAGCATCAAATCGATGATCGAAAAGACGATCCCGCCGAGCACGATGAACAGAACGAACCACCAGAATTCTGACCGGGAGGCGCGCCCTGAAAAGGTGACGTATTTTTGAAAGCAGGTCCGAACGGCGGTCTTGAAATCCATGTTTCTGTCCCCGTGTTATTTGTCCTTCTGGCCAATCTTGGGTTCGGTGCGGTCCAGAAGTCGCCTGATATTGGCACCGTGCCGATAAAAAATCAAAGCCGACAGCAGCAGTACCAGAACAGCGCCGTGCCGGTGATAGAAAATATAGGTATAGATCGGAGCCAGTGCCGCGGTAACGAGCGCGGCAAGCGAGGAATAGCGGGCGATCACCGCGACGGTGAGCCATGTGGCACAGGCCGCCAGCCCGACCGGAAAGGACAGCGCCAGCAGAGTGCCCAGAAAGGTCGCCACGCCCTTGCCGCCGTTGAATTTCAGGAAAACGGAATAGAGATGCCCGAGCATCGCGAAGAGCCCGGCCAGCCCGGCGGCATCCTCGCCCACAAGCGCGCGCGCGATCAGGACCGCCGCCGCACCCTTACCTGCGTCCAGCACCAGCGTCAGCGCGGCGGCAAGCTTGTTTCCCGTGCGAAGGACATTGGTCGCACCGATGTTGCCGGAGCCGATCTTGCGGATGTCTCCAAGCCCGAAGAGCTTTGCCATCACCAGCCCGAAGGGAACCGATCCCAGAAGATAGGCCCCCAGAGCCACGAGGATATAGATCATCCGAACACCCGTTTGCCGTTCACCCAGCTCCCCAGCACCTTGCCCTGCATGCGCTGGCCGTCAAAGGGCGTATTCTTCGATTTCGACTGCAGCGTGAACCGATCCAGAACGAAAGGTGCGTCCGGGTCGAACAGGACCAGATCGGCGGGTGCGCCTTTTGCCAGCCGGCCAGAGGCAAGTCCCAGCCGTCGGGCGGGGTTCAGCGACAGGGCGCGGAAGAGTTGCGGCAATGTCAGGGCTTCCGCGTGATATAGGCGCAGCGCTGCGGGCAGCAGGGTCTCGAGCGCGACAGCGCCGCTTGCCGCCTCTTCGAAGGGCAGGCGTTTGGATTCTTCATCCTGCGGCGTGTGCATCGAGGAAATGATGTCGATCAGGCCGCTGGCCACCGCCTCGACCATCGCGACGCGGTCGTCTTCGGATCGCAGTGGCGGTTTGACCTTGAAAAAGGTCCGGTAGTCGCCGACGTCGAGTTCGTTCAGCGTCAGGTGATGGATGCTGACACCGGCGGTTACGTCCAGCCCGTTGGCCTTGGCCCGTTCCAGCCGTGGCAGCGACCGGGCACTGCTGAGTTGATCGGCGTGGTAGCGAACGCCGGTCATTTCCACCAGCGCAAGGTCGCGGTCCAGCCCCATGCGTTCGGCCATCGGCGACACCTGAGGCAGGCCGCGAAGCGAGGCGAACTTGCCGGATGTCGCGGCGGCGCCTTGCGACAGGCCCGGGTCCTGTGGATGGCCGATGACCAGTGCATCCAGCGACCGGGCATAGGTCAGGCAGCGCGAGGCGACCTTGGTATCAGCAATCACATGGTCGCAATCAGTGAAGGCGACCGCGCCCGCATCCAGCATGAACCCGATCTCGACCATCTCGCGCCCGGCGCGGTCGCGGGTCAGCGCCGACATATGCAGCACCTTGACCGCCGAGGCGGCTGCCGCGCGGCGGGTGACGAATTCCAGAAGCTCGGGGTTGTCGATGGCTGGCGTGGTGTCGGGGCGGGTGACCATCGTCGTGACGCCGCCCGCTGCCGCTGCAAGGCCCGCCGAACGGAAGGATTCCTTGTGCCGCTCGCCGGGTTCGCTGACCTTGACGCCAATATCGACGATGCCGGGGGCAAGATATTTGCCGCCGCAATCAATGCCGTCGCCGGGCGCTTCGCCCAAGCCGGTTTCGGCGATCGTTCCGTTCTTCAAGCGAAGCCAGCCAAGGGTCTCTGTCTGCGCCTCGGGGTCGATCAGGCGGGCGTTGGTCAGGAAGATGCTCACACCCAAACCCCTTTCGGTTTGCCCGTCAGATTTCGCGCCAGCAATTCCATCGCCGCCATGCGCACCGCGACGCCCATTTCAACCTGTTCCTGAATATGGCTGCGGTTGATGTCATCGGCCAGCGTGCCGTCGATCTCGACCCCGCGGTTCATCGGGCCGGGATGCATCACGATGGCGTCGGGCTTGGCGTGGGCGAGTTTCTCGGCGTCGAGACCGAAGCGGTGGAAATATTCGCGTTCAGATGGGATGAACGCGCCGTCCATCCGTTCTTTCTGAAGGCGCAGCATCATCACGACATCGGCGTCCTTCAGGCCCTTTGCCATGTTGCCGTAAACCTCGACCCCCCAGTCGGCGGCCCCGGCGGGGATCAGCGTCGGCGGTCCGATCAGACGGATGCGGTTTTCCATCTTGCCCAGCAGGATGATGTTCGAGCGGGCGACGCGGCTGTGCGCGATGTCGCCGCAGATCGCCACCGTCAGGCGGTGCAGCCGCCCCTTGGCGCGGCGGATCGTCAAAGCGTCGAGAAGCGCCTGTGTCGGGTGTTCGTGGCGCCCGTCACCGGCGTTCAGGACAGCGCAATTCACCTTTTCGGCCAGCAGGTTCACGGCGCCGGAATGAGGGTGACGCACGACCAGCAAATCCGGGTGCATCGCGTTCAGCGTCAGGGCGGTGTCGATCAGGGTTTCGCCCTTCTTGATCGACGATGCCTGCATCGCCATGTTCATCACGGTGGCGCCCAGTCGTTTTCCGGCCAGTTCGAAGCTGGCCAGCGTCCGCGTCGAATTCTCGAAGAACATGTTGACTTGCGTCAGCCCGGCCAGAGATTTCTCGACCGGACCGGATGTGCGGTTCTGGTCGGCATAGCTGTTGGCAAGGTCGAGAAGGCTGCGAATCTCGTCGGGGTGAAGCGGTTCGATGCCCAGTAAGTGCTTCTGCCGGAAAGTCATGGCGCCCCGTCTTTTATCTTAGCGGCTTATAGGCGGCAAAAACCGGTCGGGCAAGGTCGCGCGGCGGCTAGCGCTCCCGCGCGGTCAGGGCTGACTTTGCGGTTTTCGCCGGCGCGGCGGCAGGATAGCCTGACGGCATGGAATCGCATCCCGAATTTTACGCCGCCCGCGCCCTGCTGGAGTGGCAGGTCGAGCTTGGCGCGACCGAGGCGATCTGCGATACGCCGATCAACCGTTTCGAATTGCCGGAAGCGCAGCCGAAGGCGGCCGCCGCGAGCGGTGCCGTCGCCCCGGCAGAACTTCCCAAGGGCCCGCAACCTGCTGCCGCCCTGGCAGTCGACGCGGTTGCCGTGGCAAGGGCCGCGGCGCAGTCTTCCGGCGATCTTGCGGCCCTGTCAGAGGCAATGGCCACCTTTGATTTCTGTGAACTCAAGCGCGGCGCAAAGACCACGGTTTTCGCCGATGGCAGCCCCGATGCCCGCATCATGATCATCGGCGAGGCGCCGGGTCGGGACGAGGATAGTCAGGGCAAACCCTTCGTCGGGCGCGCCGGGCAGTTGCTTGACCGGATGTTCGCGGCAATCGGCCTGTCGCGGTCGGCACCAGATCCGGAGGCCTCGATCTATATTACCAACATCATGCCGTGGCGTCCGCCGCAGAACCGCGAACCGTCGCCCGAAGAAGTCGCCATGATGATGCCGTTTGTCGCACGTCATGTCGAACTCGCGCAGCCGGACTTCCTTGTCCTGATGGGCAATACGCCTTGTCAGGCGTTGCTGGGGCGCAAGGGTATCACCCGGATGCGCGGCAACTGGACGACCGCGCTGAACAAGCCTGCGCTGCCGATGTTCCATCCGGCCTATCTGTTGCGAAATCCGCAAGCCAAGCGCGAGGCGTGGCATGATCTTCTGATGTTGCAGGCGCGTTTGAGGGGCGGGTCGTGATCGACACTGTGACCCTGCTGACCTTCGTTCCGGCAGCCCTTGCGCTGAATCTGACGCCCGGGGCGGATATGATGTTCTGCCTTGGTCAGGGTTTGCGTGGCGGTCCGCGCGCGGCGCTTGCGGCCGATGCCGGTATCGCGCTGGGCGCGATGGTCCATGTGTCTGTCGCCGGGCTTGGGCTGGGGGCGCTGGTCACCGCTTCGCCATGGCTTTTCGATGCGATCCGCTGGGTCGGAGTGGCCTATCTCTTGTGGTTGGCCGTATCGGCCTTGCGCGAAGGAGCAATCACACCCGATGTGCCGCAAGTGCGCCCTTCCCGGGCTTTCCGCGAGGCGCTGGTTGTCAACCTGACGAACCCGAAGGTGATCCTGTTCGTCTTGGCCTTCGTGCCGCAATTCGTCGATCCCGCGCGGGGCGCTGTGCTGCCGCAATTCCTTGTTCTCGGCCTGATCCTGTCCGCTGGCGGGCTGGTCGTGAATGGTCTTGTCGGGGTCTTCGCAGGAAGCATCGGGCGCGGCATCGCGCGGTCGCCACGCTTCGGCGTGGTCCTGGCTTGGGTCAGCGCATCGGTCTTTGCCGGACTTGCGCTTAAGTTGGCGCTGAACAAACGGAGTTGATGGCATGTCCCGTATCGATGAAAGCAAGGAATTCATACCGGTCCGGATAGCGGTTCTGACGGTCTCGGATACACGCAGCATGGAGGATGACAAATCCGGCCAGACGCTGGTCGACCGGATCGCCGGGGCGGGCCACCATCTGGCCGCGCGTGCCATCGTGCAGGATGAACGCGAGATCATCGCCGCACAGTTGCGCGAATGGTGCGCCGATCCGGTGATCGACGTAGTGATTTCGACCGGCGGCACCGGGCTGACGGGCCGGGACGTGACAGTCGAGGCGCATCGCGATGTTTATGAGAAGGAGATCGAGGCCTTCGCGACGGTCTTCACCATCGTTTCAATGAAGAAAATTGGCACGTCGGCGGTGCAGTCCCGCGCCACAGGCGGGGTTTCCAACGGAACCTACCTGTTCGCGCTTCCCGGCAGTCCCGGTGCCTGCAAGGACGCCTGGGATGAAATCCTGTCGCCCCAGCTCGATTACCGTCACCGTCCCTGCAACTTTGTCGAGATTTTTCCGCGATTGGACGAGCATAAGCGACGGAAATAGCGCCGACTTGCGTAAACCCATTGTGTCTTGGACATTTTCAGCTCTGAACCTATTATTCATTGTCTTGCCACGAGGCCGCTAAAGGACTGAACGTTAATGCGATTTCTGCGACGCAGCCTTGTCGGACTGTTCCTGCTGTCGCTGACTGCGGGCCTTTTGGCTTGGGCGGGCACTACGTTTTATGGCGCGCTTCAGACCCGCTGGGCACAAGAGGCCTTTGCCCCGGAAGCGCGCGAGCGGGTCTTCGCGGTCAATGTGGTGACGGTGGAAGGATCGACGATCACCCCGGTTCTGGTCGCTTTTGGCGAAGTGCGCAGCCGTCGCACGCTTGAACTGCGGGCCAGCGCGGGGGGCCGGGTCATCGAACTTGCGGGCGGGTTCGAGGAAGGCGGCAGGGTCGAGGCCGGGCAATTGCTGGTCCGGATCGATCCGCAGGATGCGCAGGCCGCACTTGATATCGCCCGCACCGATCTTGCCGAAGCCGAGGCGGAGCAGCGTGACGCTGCACGAAGCCTTGAGCTTGCCCGCGACGAACTGACCGCTGCCGAACGGCAGGAACTGTTGCGAGATCAGGCGCTGGCGCGGCAGCAGAACCTGTCTTCCCGGGGTGTCGGTACAGAAGCCGCCGTCGAAATCGCTGAACTGGCGGCGTCCGCCTCAAGGCAGGCTGTCCTTTCAAGCAGGCAGGCGATTGCCTCTGCCGAAGCCCGGATTGATCAGGGCAAGACATCGCTGGAGCGCAGCCGGATCGCGCTGGCCGAAGCGGAACGCGGGGTCGCCGATACAGAGATTTATGCCGGTTTTTCTGGAACGCTTGCCGATGTCGCGGTTGTCGAAGGCGGACTTGTGTCGAATAACGAACGGCTGGCGGAGATTGTGGATGCCGATGCGCTGGAAGTTGCTTTCCGGGTTTCAACCTCGCAATACGCACGCCTTCTGGATGAGAGCGGCCGGCTGAACGGGGCCGAGGTGACTGTCCTGCTGGATATTTTCGGCGTTGATCTCTCGACGACCGGCCAGATCACCCGCGAAAGCGCCGCCGTGGGGGAAGGTCAGACGGGGCGATTGCTCTTCGCGCGGCTGGATCAGGCCAAGGGGTTCCGACCGGGCGATTTTGTCACCGTGCGGATCAGTGAACCCGCATTGCAGGACGTGGCGCTGCTGCCGGCGACCGCGGTCGGCGCGAACGAAACGGTGCTAGTCGTTGGCGCGGAAGACCGGCTTGAGGAAATCGCGGTTCCAATTCTGCGACGGCAGGAGGACGATGTGATCGTTCCCGCGACCGCTCTGGTCGGCAAACGCGTCGTGACCGAGCGTTCGCCGCTTCTGGGAGTAGGGATCAAGGTTCGCCCGATCTCGCCCGACGCAGAAAATGATTCTGCCGCTGCCGAAACCGAGATGCTGGAATTGACCCCAGAACGCCGCGCCAGACTCGTCGCCTATATCGAGGCGAACAAGGGGATGCCCGCCGAGGCGAAAGCCCGCGTATTGGCGCAGTTGCAGGAACCCATGGTTCCCGCACAGGTGGTCGAGCGCATCGAAGCCCGGATGGGAGGCTAGGCGGTGGCGGGAGGTGTCAGCGGGGTAGCGGGGGGCATCCTGTCCTATTTCACGCGCCACCGGACCGCCGCCAATCTGGTTCTGGTGATCATGCTCGCGGCGGGACTTGCCGCTTTTCCCCGGATGCGGGCGCAGTATTTCCCGGATGTCATTATTGAGAATGCCGGCGTCTCGGTTACATGGAGCGGCGCCGGACCCGAGGATGTGGATCAGGCCATCGTGCAGGTACTTGAACCTGCGCTGCTGGCGGTCGAGGGTGTGAGTTCAAGCGACGCAACGTCGCGCGAAGGCAAGGCCCAGATCACTCTGGAATTCGAACCCGGCTGGGACATGTCGCGCGCGCTGGACGAACTTCAGGCGGCCGTCGATGCCGTGAACACGCTGCCCGAAGACGCCGAGGACCCGGTCGTATGGCGTGGCGCATGGCGTGACCGCGTCACCGATGTGATCATCACCGGGCCGGTTGGCGTCGACCAGCTTGGCCGCTTTGCCGATGAATTCGTGACGCGCCTTTTCGCCGAAGGCGTCACTCGAACCACGATCAGTGGCATTGCCGCCCCCGAAACCATCGTCGAGGTTCCGTCGCTGTCGTTGATCCGCAACGATGTCACGATGGCAGAAATCGCCGAAGCGATTGCCGGGGCAGCCGAGGCAGATCCTGCCGGCGATGTCGGCGGCGGCACGGCGAGGGTGCGAACCGGCACCGCCAAGAGAACCGCAGAAGAAGTCGCTGCGATTGTGCTGCGGTCAAATCCGGACGGATCGAAGCTGACGATCGGGGATGTCGCGAGCCTTCGGGTTGAGGGCATTGACCGAGACAGGGTCTTTTTTGTCGATGACAACCCAGCGATTTCGGTTCGGATCGATCGCACCGAAAGCGGCGATGCAGTCAAGATCCAGCATCAGGTGGAAGCGGTCGCCGCCGAGATGCAGCGCAGTCTGCCCGGGGGGGTTCGGCTCGACCTGATCCGGACCCGCGCCGAACAGATCACGGCCCGGCTGAACATTCTTCTGGATAACGGGCTGCTGGGCCTTGGGCTGGTGGTGACCCTTCTGTTCCTTTTCCTGAACGCGCGCACGGCCTTTTGGGTCGCGGCAGGGATTCCGGTATCCATGATGGCGGCGATTGCCATCATGTATGCATTCGGACTGACCCTGAACGCGATATCGCTTTTCGCGCTGATCATCACGCTTGGCATCGTCGTCGACGACGCCATTGTCGTCGGAGAGCATGCCGACTTTCGGGCGCGGCGGTTGAAAGAACCTGCAGTCGAAGCGGCCGAAAACGCAGCGCGGCGCATGTTCGCACCGGTCTTTTCGTCAAGCCTGACCACGATCATCGCCTTCTTTGGCCTTGTCGCCATTGGCGGCCGGTTCGGGACGCTGATTGCCGATATCCCATTCACCGTGATCATGGTCCTGATCGCGTCATTCGTGGAATGCTTCCTCGTGCTGCCCAATCACATGGCGCATGCGCTGATGCATGTCGGCAGACGCCACTGGTACGACACGCCAAGCCGCATCGTGAACCGGGGCTTTTCGTGGTTCCGTGACGGTGTGTTTCGCTGGGCAATGTCGGTGGTTCTCTGGGCGCGCTACCCGGTTCTGGCCCTGTCGTTTCTGGTGCTCGCTTGGCAGTCTGCCATCTTCATTCGCGGTGATCTGGAATGGCGCTTCTTCAATTCGCCCGAACAAGGCAGCGTTTCCGGGAATTTCGCGATGCTTCCCGGCGCGACGCGTGAAGACACACTGGCCATGATGCGAGAGTTGCAGCGCGCCACGACCGAGGTCGGGGCCCAGTACGAGGCCGAGCACGGGACCAACCCGCTTGCCTATGTTGTCGCAGAGATCGGGGGCAATTCCGGGCGCGGTCTCGCCGGGGCTGATACCAAGGAAAACTGGCAGCTTGGCGGTATATCGATCGACCTCATAGACGCCGACCTGCGGCCCTATTCGTCTTTTGAATTTGTCGCTACTCTGCAGGACGCCGTGCGTAACCACCCGCTGGTTGAAACCGTGAGCTTCCGGGGCTGGCGCGGCGGTCCGGGCGGGGATGCGCTGGACGTAGAGCTTTATGGTGCGGACAGCGACACGCTTAAATCGGCGGCAGAGGCGGTCAAGACCGCACTTGCGCGTTATCCCGAAGTCTCGGCGCTTGAAGACAGCCTGTCTTATGACAAGGATGAACTGGTTCTTGACCTGACACCGCAGGGGCAGGCTTTGGGCATCACAATCGACGGATTGGGCAAGGTCCTGCGCAATCGGCTGAACGGGATAGAGGCCGCAACCTATCCCGACGGACCGCGGTCCGCAGCGATCCGGGTGGAACTGCCAGAATCCGAACTCACCGCGGATTTTCTGGACCAGACGCAAGTGCGGACCGGTGCGGGCGCCTATGTCAGCCTGTCCGACATCGTCTCGGTCGAGCGGAAGAGCGGATTTTCCACGATCCGGCGTGAAAACGGACTGCGGCTGGTCAACGTGACGGGCGACATATCGGAAGATGACCCTGCACGCGCGGCAGAAATCATGGCCGAGCTTGAACAATCGATCCTGCCGCGTATCGAGCAAGACTATGGCGTGGCCTGGCAACTGGCAGGTCTCGCCGAGCAGGAATCCGAATTCCTGAACGACGCGCTGCTGGGCTTCATGATGTGCCTTCTGGGGATCTACCTGACGCTGGCATGGATCTTCGGAAGCTGGACCCGGCCGATTGTCGTCATGGCGGTTATTCCTTTCGGTCTTGTCGGGGCGATCTATGGCCATGTGGCCTGGGGCGTGCCGCTGTCGATGTTCTCGATCGTCGGATTGATCGGGATGACCGGCATCATTATCAACGATTCCATCGTGCTGGTCACGACGATCGACGAATATGCCCGTGATCGGGGTCTGATCCCCGCAATCATTGACGGCACGGCCGACCGGCTGAGGCCGGTTCTGCTGACCTCTGCCACAACAGTTCTGGGTCTGGCGCCGCTTCTTTTTGAAACCTCGCAGCAGGCGCAATTCCTCAAGCCAACGATCGTGACGCTTGTCTATGGTCTTGGTTTCGGCGTCGTGCTGGTGCTTCTGGTGGTGCCCGCGCTGATCGCCTCGCAGCAGGATGTCGGCAAGCAGTTCGGGGCCCTGCGCCGGGCCGCCCGGATGCGCGGCCGGACCCGCAGCGTCAGCCTGCTGACAGCGGTGGCGGGTCTTGGAACCGCAGCGCTGTTCGCCGCGACGCTGGGACCTGCGATCCTGCGCGGCGGTTTGCCCGCGGCAGTTACTTCCGCCCTGCCCGATATCGCCGATGCGCCTCCGGTGCCCACTGCATTCGCGCTTTTCGCGGTCGGAACGGCGCTGCTGATGTTGTTGGTCTATGCGCTGGGCGGGTTATTGTTTGCGCTGCGCCGGCCGCAGGACTAACCGGCGGAACAGCCGAAGATTTCGACCGCCCGCCGTTCGCCCAGAACCGTGATCCTTACATCGGCGCGCTGCAGCAAGAAGGGCGCGGCGTTCGCCGGCACCATATCGGCGGTCGCGGTCAACACGTCACCCTGCCGGGACATGGTTGATGGTGAAATCCAGATGGACTTGTCCGGCAACTCCAGAACCGCGACTTCCCCGCCGAGATCGGGCATCTTGATCTGCGCGGTCACGCGAAGCCCGTCCCCGATCGGATCGACCGTGCAGGTCGCCCCGCCGATCCCCAAGGACCGCGCCGTCACCGGTTGGCGCGCGAGGCTGGCGCGGATCTCAGGATCATCATGCGCGCCTGCCGGAAGTTCCGCCCGCAGATCGACCTGCATCGGCAGGCAAATCTCTTCGCAGACGCCCAGTTCGACACTTACCCGCAGTTCTATCGTCTTGCCGTCGCCCGCCGTGGGTGTCAGTTCCATCGGCAGAATGAGCTCGTCGTGGTATCCGATCGATTGCACGCCGTTGATCGCGAAAACTTCCGGCACGGGCCAGTGAAACTGAACTGCGCCCAGGTTCTTGGAACCAGACCAATCGAAACGCGGCGGAATTCCGCCATCGCCGGGCGCACGCCAGTAGGTCTTCCATCCGGGTGCCAACCGGACTCGAACGGCAGCCATGTGCGTGCCGGTATCGGTTCTCCATCCGGGCAGGATATCTACCTTGGCGACGTCGTCGAGCACGACAATATTGGTTCCGGCGTCGGCAAGCGCCGGTGATAGCGCCAGTGCTGCGGCCAGCGAGATTCTGGTGAAAAAGCTTCTGAACATGGGCGGACCTTATGGATACCGGCGCAAGAGTGAAATCACAAATCAGCGATGGACGCGTGCAACCGGCACCGCCCCCTTGTTTCGGAGCGCGGCAAGATTCATCATTGGGGCATGTCGCAGGCAAACGATTCCATTGATCTCGCCGGAAAACTTCTGGTCGCCATGCCCGGTATGGGAGATCCGCGCTTTGAAAAGGCGGTGATCCTTGTCTGTGCTCATTCGGCGGAAGGTTCCATGGGTCTTATCGTCAACAAGCCTGCCCCGGGCGTCGACGTCGGGGACCTTCTGGAACAGCTGAATATCCCAAAGGCGGATCCGGGACGAGAGATTCGGGTTCACTTCGGCGGTCCGGTCGAACACGGCCGCGGCTTTGTCCTGCATTCGGGCGAATACGCGGGAAACAACGGAACGCTGCATGTGAGCGACCGGTTCGGAATGACCGCCACGCTTGATATTCTAGAAGAACTTGCCGAAGGAAAAGGGCCGCAGGCAGCGCTTCTGATGCTCGGCTATTCAGGCTGGGGTCCGGGACAGCTGGAAAATGAAATCCTGCGCAATGGCTGGCTGACCTGCGATGCAACGCCTGACCTCGTCTTCGCCAGAGATTCCGGCGCGAAATGGGGCGAAGCTCTGAAATCGCTGGGCATAGACCCAAGAGGATTGTCGGCGGCCGCGGGCAGGGCCTAGTCGCGAGGGGCGGCCGCGCGCCTTAGCCGGTCGTTGATCGCACGGCCAAGACCGTGGTCCGGAACCGGTGAGACAGCAATGCCCCCGGATGCGCGCGCGTCCAGATCGTGCAGGTGGCGAAAGAGGTTTGCCGCGGCCTCTGTCAGGTCGCCGGAGGCGGACAAGTTGAGATCGCAATCCACCGCGCCGAATCCAAGAAGCATCTCTCCGGTTCGCCGTTTCGTCGCGTTCAGACGAAGAGCGGCCCGCGGCGCATAATGAGAATCCAGTTGTCCCGGCGCGTTCGGCCTGTCGGTTTTCTTCGCCTGCGCCAACGCCTGGCCAAGGCAAGCCTCGATTGCTTCGGCGGGCAGGCCGCCGGCCCGCAGCAGTACGGGTTCGGGTTGCAGCCCGACGATCGTGCTTTCCACGCCCACGCCGCAGGCTCCGCCATCCAGAACAGCATCGATCCGCCCCGACAGGCCGGCAAGGACATGGCCGGCCGTTGTCGGGCTGATCCGTCCGGACGGGTTGGCGGAGGGGGCAGCGACAGGCCCGTCAAAAGCCCGCAGCAGCCGCTGGGCCAAGGGATGTTCCGGCACCCTGACGGCGACACTGGGCAACCCGGCGCTGATCAGCGCGGAAATGCCCGCATCCGGGCGAAGCGGCAGAACCAGCGTCAAGGGCCCCGGCCAGAACGCCTGAGCCAGACTCCGCGCGGTCTGGTCGAACTCGGCGATTTTCTCGGCATCGAGGAGCGAGGCAACATGAACGATCAGCGGATTGAACTGCGGCCGCCCCTTCGCCTCGAATATCCGTGCGACCGCCGTGTTGTTGCGGGCATCCGCGCCCAGCCCATAGACAGTCTCGGTCGGGAAGGCCACCAGCCCGCCCCCCCGCAGGATCGCTGCGGCTCTGGCCAGTCCGCTATCGTCTGGCTGCAACACTTCTGTGTCTTTTTGGGTCATGGTCGGTGACGTTGCGTTCTGGTTGATCGACATTGCCCATCGGATACCGTTGATAGGTTGAACGTAGCTTTTAAGTGTCGGTTTGCCCGAAGCCAAGCCGAGTTTCAGGAGGCCAGTATGGCGTATCGCGCGCCCTTGAACGATTTTCAGTTCCTATTCGATCACGTTGTCGGCCTGAGCCAGGTGACCGAGACACAGCTTTTCTCGGAAGCGACTGCGGATGTGACATCCGCGATACTGGCAGAGGCCGGCAAGCTGTGTGAGGACATCCTGTCACCCCTGCAGCGCAACGGCGATACTGATCCCGCTTATCTGGAAAACGGCGTCGTGCGGACGTCACCCGGTTTTGCCGAGGGCTACCGGGCGATCGCAGAGGGTGGCTGGGTCGGGATGTCCGCCCCCGAGGCGCAGGGCGGCATGGGTCTGCCGCAGACGATCACCACTGCCGTCAATGACATGATGTCGGGCGCTTGCCTTGCGCTGCAGTTGAACCCGCTGATGAGTCAGGGTCAGATCGAGGCGCTGGACCATCACGCCAGCGATGCATTGAAAGCGATCTACCTGCCAAAGCTCGTTTCGGGCGAATGGTGCGGAACCATGAACCTGACCGAACCGCAGGCCGGTTCAGATGTCGGCGCGCTGCGGACCAAGGCGGAACCAAACGGCGACGGCACCTATGCGATTACAGGCCAGAAGATTTTTATCAGCTGGGCGGATAACGATTTCACCGCCAACGTCTGCCATCTGGTGCTGGCGCGGCTGCCCGATGGCGCCGCGGGGACCAAGGGGATCAGCCTGTTCATGGTTCCGAAATTCATTCCCGATGCCGATGGCGTTCCGGGGCCGGCGAATAGCCTCAAGGTCGTCAGTCTGGAACACAAGACCGGCCTTCACGGGTCGCCGACGGCCGTGATGCAATATGACGGGGCGACCGGTTGGCTTGTAGGCGAACCGCATCAGGGCATGAAAGCGATGTTCACGATGATGAACAATGCGCGGCTGGGTGTCGGGGTGCAGGGGATCGGTTCGGCCGAGGGTGCGTATCAGCACGCACTGGCCTATGCAACCGACCGCAAGCAAGGCAAGACACCGGTCGACGGTGGGACCGGCGCGATTATCGATCATGCCGATGTGCGCCGCATGCTCGCCACCATGAAGGCAGAGCTGTTCGCGGCCCGTGCCATCGCGCTGTCCTGTGCTGTCGCCATCGATATGGCGCGCGCGACCGATGATGCCGATTGGCCGAGCCGCGCTGCCTTCCTGACGCCAATTGCCAAGGCCTTTGGCACCGATACGGGCTGCGACGTTGCGCAGCTTGGCGTGCAGGTTCATGGCGGCATGGGATACATCGAGGAAACCGGGGCCGCGCAGTTCGCGCGCGATGTGCGGGTGACGGCGATCTACGAAGGCACCAACGGCATTCAGGCCATGGATCTCGTGGCGCGCAAACTGTCCGACGGGGGTGAAGCGGCGTACCGCCTGCTCGACGAGGTCGAGGAAACCGCCGAGGCGGCCAGAGCGATCTCGGAAAGCATGGCGCGTGACCTCTGGAGGGCTGCGGAATCCTTGCGTGAGGTCACCGAATGGCTTGTCGAGCAGAAGGATCTGAACGATCGCTTCGCCGGCGCGGTCCCGTTCCTGCGGGCATTCGCGCGAGTGCTTGGCGCGCATTTCCACCTGAAATCAGCGCTGGCCGAAGGCGGCAAGGGTCCCCGTTCGCGTCTGGCGGAATTCTACATCACCAGATTGCTTCCGGAACATGCGGGACTTCTGGTGCAAGCCCGGGCTGGCGCGGCCGGGCTTTACGCACTTTCGGTTGAAGACCTGGCCGGATGACATCCACCACTTCGGGCAAGCTTCGCTACACGGTTGAGATGCCGCCGGATTTCGGGGCGCTCACCGAGGTGGCCGAGGGCATCTTCTGGCTGCGCTTGCCGCTGCCGATGGCGCTGGACCACGTCAACTGCTTCGTTCTGGACGATGGCGATGGCTGGACGATTGTCGATACCGGGTTCGACACAAGCAAAAGCCGCGAGATGTGGCGGGCCGCGCTGGACGGACCCTTGGCGGGAAAACCGCTGCGCCGGGTCATCGTGACCCACCATCATCCCGACCACATCGGGCTTGCCGGTTGGTTCCAGTCGGATCACGGCGCGGAACTGGTGACCACCCGCACTGCCTGGCTGATGGCGCGGATGCTGGTTCTGGACGAGCACGATGAGCCGAAGCCGGAAACGCTGGCCTTCTGGCGCGCCGCTGGAATGGACCCGGCGATCTATGAAAAGCGCAGTCTTGAGCGGCCTTTCAATTTTGCCGATATCGTCACGCCGATGCCGCTGGGCTTTACCCGGATCAGCGAGGGCGACCGCCTGACGGTCGGCGGCCGGGGCTGGCAAGTGCGGATCGGGAATGGGCATGCGCCGGAACATGCGACGCTCTGGTCGGAGGCGGGCGACCTAGTGATCGGCGGCGACCAGCTCTTGCCTTCGATTTCGCCCAATCTGGGAGTCTACGCGACCGAGCCCGATGCGGACCCCGTCGCCGAGTGGCTTGAATCCTGCGAAAGGCTTTCGGCCTTCGCGACGGACCGTCAAATGGTCTTGCCCGGCCACAAATTGCCCTTCACCGGCTTGCCGCTTCGTTTGCGGCAACTGATTGAAAACCACCACGGCGCGCTGGATCGGCTGCTTGATCATCTCGACAGGCCGAAGACCGCTGCCGAATGTTTCCTTCCGCTTTTCAAGCGCGAGATCGGCGAGGCCGCTTATGGTTTGGCGCTGGTCGAGGCTGTCGCCCATGTCAACCACCTGCACCGGCTGGGAAAGGTCACTCGCACAAGGCGCGCGGATGGGGCATGGTTGTGGCAGGGAAAGGGGTCCTGATGAACGACGAGATCGCAACGACGGCCGAGGCGCATGAAGAATCCGCGATGCCCTGCGCGCGCGTGATCCATGCCAATCCAAACGCGCCGGCTTCGGCAGAGCAGAAGCCGCTGCCCCCGGGCCTGTCCCGCAAGCCGGTCGAAGAGAAAAGCCCCGCTGAATGGGCCTATGAGCGACTGATCCTTTATATCCAGAATTTCGAAGAACAACTGGACGACGAACATGAGGTTGCGGTTGGTTTCGCGGGTGGGACCGCCGGCGTCCTGCGGATCGAGGGGATCGGCTATTTCGACCCCGACATCATTACCTTCTACGGGACTGACGAATTCGGATCTAAGACCCAACTTATCCAGCATGTCAGCCAATTGGGGGTGACGCTACGTGCCTTGCCCAAGCAGTCACAGGAAGAAGGGCCGAACAGGATCGGTTTCCGGCTGGTCGAAGATCTGGAAAAAGACTGACAGCAGAGCGACTTCGGCGCGTTCGGGTCGTGACAGGCGCGCCGGAATCGTCTAAGCCCGATGCGACAAACCAAATGAAGGTGCGGACATGGCAAAGTTTGAACACGGCAAAATGGACATTCAGGTGCAAGAGAAAACTTTTGCTGGCTTCGTGAAGGCCGTCACATGGGGCTCGGTTCTGGTGATGCTCTTCCTTGTCTTTCTTGCCATGGTCAACGGCTAGTCTGCACCGGTCGGGATGACCAACTTGATTCGCCTTTGTTCGGCCCTGCTTGCATGCGTGCTGCTGATTGGCTGCGAGCCGGCGAAAGAGCCGCAATGGGCTCCGGAAGCGGAAGTGACCCGCGCGATATACCGTGACGACGGACCGTCTTCGATCACCCTGATCACCGTGATTGACAATTTTCGCGGGTCCGGCGCACATGCCGCCCTGCTGATAAACGCATCGCAGCGCGTCATCTTTGATCCGGCAGGCACGTGGTATCACCCCCGGCTTCCGGAACGAAACGACGTCCATTTCGGGATGACCGATAATGCGGTCGAATTCTACATCGATTACCATGCCCGGATTCAGTACCGGGTTGTTTTGCAAGAGGTAAAGGTGTCTCCGCAGGTGGCTGAACTGGTGATGCAGCGGGCGATGGCTTACGGTTCTGTTCCCTCGGCGCAATGCACCAAGGCGGTGACTTCGGTCCTGCGCGACGTTCCGGAGTTTGAATCGCTGCCATCGACATGGTTCCCCAAGCGCTTGTCCGAGGCATTTGCCAATTTGCCGGGCGTCACGACACGCGTGGTCTATGACAATGATCCAAGCGACAATTCAGGCTTCATTACCGCCTATGGTATCTGATCGGGCGCTCCGCGTTCAGAACAGGTAAAGGCCAAGGTAAAGCGCCATACCTCCACCAATAACCGCAACGATCACGTTCTTTGTCCACATTCCCAGAACCGTTGCGACCAGCGCTGCCAAAAGCCGCGCCGGATCCGGCTGTCCGCCGGTTGCCGCGGGCCAGAGCACGAGCGGCGCGACGAGGCCGGGAATGACCGCGACGGGTGTATATCGCAGCAGGCGCAGCACGAAAGCCGGAAGGTTCGCGCGCCCCAGTGGGCCAAGGAATGAAAACCGGATTACGTAGGTGCCCAGCGCCAGCCCAAGGATGATGATCCAGATCTCTGCCTGCGAATAACTCATTTGAACCTGTCCCCCATCCGCCGTTCGATCTCGGCCCCGACGATCATCGCGACCGCGGCGGCGATCAGAAGGCCGCTTGAATAGGGCAGGAATGCCAGCGCCAGCCCAAGAACCATCGACGTCAGGGCTGCCGCGACATGCGCAATGGTCCGCAGCATCGGGGCCACGATTGCCAGAAACGCGATCGGGACCGCGAAATCGAGCGCGAATTCCGGCGGAATGGCCTGCCCCAGCAAGGCGCCGGTCAGGGTGGCGCCATACCAGACCACCCAGACAGGAACGGCGCAGCCGATATAGAAGGCCATCTTGGTTGCAGTTGATTGCTCCGGTCGTCGGTCGAATTCGACCGCGCTGACGGCATAGGCGTTGTCGACCAGAATATAGGCGGCAATTGCGCGCTGCCAGAGCGGGGCCGCGCCAAGATGCGGCGCAAGGGCGGCGGAATACATTGCCATCCGCATGTTGACTGCCAATGCCGCAGCCAGCACCATGATCACCGGTGCATTTTCCTGCATCTGCGACAAGGCAGTGAACTGTGACGCCCCCGCGATCACAAGAACGCCCATGCTCATCACCTGCGCCACGTTCAATCCGGCCTCGGTCGCCAGCACGCCGAACAACAGGCCAAAGGGCGCAGCACCAAGGATGAACGGAAAACCGTCCCTGAAGCCCCGCCAGAAGGCGGATTTGGTTGTGGTGGCAGTCACGCTGTGGTCCTAGTATCCTTAGGTTCGGTCTCGATACCGCGCGGCAGCGGAGGGTTCAAATGACAATTGCTGATGGCATCCAAGACTATCTGGTGGCACCAGACCCATCGCGTGCCGGCTTGACGCGCGCGGTCACCGGCACCGATCAGACCGGTGCTGTCACTGAAATCGCTGTGGTCGAAGAGCGGCCCCTGACGATTTTTCTCAACAGTCAGGAAGTCGTCACCGCGATGACGATCGGCGACTACCCCGAATACCTCGCACTGGGGTTTCTGCGAAATCAGGGGATGCTGCGTTCGGCCGAGGACGTGACCTCGGTCCAGTATGACCATGAAATTCAGACAGTTGTGGTCCGCACCGCCAGCCAGACGACCTATGAGGAAAAGCTCAGGAAAAAGACCCGCACGTCGGGCTGCGCTGTCGGCACGGTGTTCGGGGACATGATGGAGGGCCTGCAGGGTCTGACCCTGCCCGCGACCGAGGTCCGGACATCGTGGCTTTATGCCTTGGCCCACAAGATCAACCGAACGCCCAGTCTCTATCTCGGTGCAGGGGCGATCCACGGCACTGTGCTCTGCCATCGTGATCGACCGCTCGTCTACATGGAGGATGTCGGGCGCCACAACGCCGTCGACAAGGTTGCAGGCTGGATGCTGTCCGAAGGCGTCGATGCAGCGGACAAGATCCTGTACACCACCGGGCGGCTGACCTCTGAAATGGTGATCAAGACCGCGATGATGGGCATCCCCGTGCTGGCGTCACGCTCCGGCTTTACCGCATGGGGCGTCGAGATCGCGCGTGAAGTTGGTCTGACATTGATCGGACGGATGCGCGGGCAGCGGTTCGTCTGTCTGGCAGGCGAAGAGCGGCTGATCCGCGATGCCGATATCGCCAGCGTGCCCGAAGATGACAAGCGTCACCGCCGCAAGGGAGCGGAGGCGTGACCCGACCTCTCGGGATCATTCTTGCCGGTGGGCAGGCGACGCGTATGGGCGGGGGTGACAAGTGCCTACTGCCGCTTGGTGACCGGCGCATCATCGACCATGTCATCGACCGCATCGCGCCACAGGTCAAAGGGCTGGCGCTGAATGCCAATGGCGACGCCGCGCGTTTTGCCGGCGTCTTGCCGACAGTTCTGTCCGACAGCATTCCGGATTTCGCCGGGCCGCTTGCGGGCGTTCTGGCGGGGCTTGACTGGGCGGCAGGGCAGGGCGCAAGCCATGTCGTTTCCATCGCCGCCGACACCCCGTTCTTTCCGCGCGACCTAGTTGCCCGGTTGCAGGATGCCATCGATCTGGACCTCCCGATTGCGCTTGCCGCGACGCCGCATCCGGATCGCGGCAAAGTGCGTCACCCCACCTTCGGTCTCTGGCCAGTTGCTTTGCGGGACGACCTGCGAGCGGCGTTGCAGGGCGGTTTGCGCAAGGTCGTTCTGTGGACCGACAAGCACGGCACCGCGACCGTGATGTTTGACGGCAACCGGGTTGATCCGTTCTTCAACATCAACACGCCGGAAGACCTCGCCATGGCGCAGAACCTTGTGGCAGAGGGCGTCTGATGCGGATTTACGGTGTCGTGGGCTGGAAGAACGCGGGCAAGACCGGGTTGATGGAGCGGTTGATTTCAGAGATTTCCGGGCGCGGATTCACTGTCTCCACGCTCAAGCACGCGCATCATTCTTTTGATGTCGACCAGCCGGGCCGGGACAGCCATCGGCACCGTTTGGCCGGTGCGACCGAGGTGCTGTTGTCCTCGCGAAACCGTTGGGCGCTGATGCACGAAAATCGCGATACGGATGAGGCCGCGCTGAAGGACCTTCTCAAGCAGGTCGGCGCGGTGGATCTGGTCCTAGTCGAAGGTTTCAAGCGCGACGGCCATCCCAAGGTCGAAGCCCATCGCGCCGAAACCGGGAACCCGCTGATCGCGCCCGGAGACCCAAGCATTCGTGCGGTCGCCAGCGACAGCCCGCTGCCGGACATGAGGATTCCCGTCTTCGATCTGGACGATACCAGCGCCATTGCCGATTTCATCCTGACCGAAGTCGGTCTGATGACCGGCGGTCAACCCCAGCCTGAACTTGCGCCCCCGTCACGTCTTCGCAATGACTGCTTCGCCCTGCCTCCCGGTGTGGATTGGGTTCCGGTGGACGATGCTCTGGCCAGGCTCAAGGCCGGACTCTCGACGGTCGCGGGGGTGGAAAGGCTCTCTTTGCAGAAGCTGAACGGCCGGATTCTTGCCGCAGAGGTATCGGCGAACCGCGCCAATCCGCCGGCCGCGAATTCGGCGGTCGATGGGTATGGATTTGCCCATGCCAGCCTTGGCGAAGGACCCCAGATATTGCCGTTGCTCGCCGGTCGGGCGGCGGCTGGTGCCCCTTTCAGGGATACGGTCCCGGCCGGTTCATCGATCCGAATTCTGACGGGGGCCCTCTTGCCTGTGGGTGTCGATACGGTCGTTCTGCAAGAAGACGTGACCGTCAAGGATGGCCACATCGCATTTCAGCGGGGAATCCGGGCCGGTGCCAACACCCGCAGAGCCGGAGAGGATGTCGAGGCGGGATCCGTTATCCTGCCGCGCGGTCACTGCCTGCGACCGCAGGATTGTGCCTTGATGGCCGCGACGGGCTGCACCGAGGCGTTGGTGCACAAGCCGCTTCGCGTCGGTATCCTGTCCACCGGCGATGAAATCGTAGCGCCGGGCCAAGTGGACGCGCCAGACAAGACCTACGATGCGAACCGCCCGATGTTGCAGAACCTTGCCGCCGCTTGGGGGTACGAGGCTATCAACCTCGGGCATGTTGATGACGACAGGGCGGCTTTGCGTGATGCGTTGGATCTGGCCGCAGCGCGAACCGATGTCATCCTGACGTCCGGCGGCGCATCCGCAGGCGACGAAGACCACGTTTCGGCCGTTCTGACCGAAGCCGGAGCGATGTCGATCTGGCGGATCGCGGTGAAACCGGGACGACCGCTGGCGCTTGGCTTCTGGAAGGGCGTGCCGGTGTTTGGACTGCCGGGAAATCCAGTCGCGGCCTTGATCTGCGCGCTCATTTTCGCCCGTCCTGCCCTTTCGGTCATGGCGGGCGGCAACTGGCTTGCGCCCCAAGGCTTCAGGGTTCCCGCCGCTTTCGAGAAGAACAAGAAGCCCGGTCGCCGGGAGTTTCTTCGGGCGAGGCTGTCGGCCGAAGGACATGCGGAAGCGTTCCAATCCGAAGGATCCGGCCGTATCTCTGGTCTCAGCTGGGCGACAGGACTGGTCGAGCTTGGCGATGAGGCCCGCGATATCCGCCCGGGCGACCCGGTGCGCTATATTCCTTACGCAAGCTTCGGCATCTGACCTGCGGCCGGATTGTCGGGCCTAGTCGAATGTCCCCGTCACGCGCCCCAGAAGCATGAAAGCGCGCGCGGTTCGCGTGTCCATCAGCTCGGCAATTTCCTGATCGCTGGCATTGGCTTCGAATCCTGCAAACGTATGGTCGAACTTGCGCAGGAAATGGTGCACCGCATCGCGGAAGATCGGGTCCTGCCGCATCCGCCCTGCGGCCAGCGCAAGGCTGGACCGGTCGCGCACACCACCCAGCGTCGCTACCGACTTGCCACGCTCGCCGCGTGCAAACTTGCGCCAGATCTCGGGCCGGGCGCGATCGGGCCGCAGATCGTCCATGTAGATCCCGTCCTGGCTAAGAAGCGTCAGAACATCCTGCGCAGCCTGAACCAGCTGCGACACGTGCCGGTCCTGCAATGCCCGGCGCAACGCCCGGAAGCCTTCCTTGTCGTCCGCCGTCTCGGGGAAATGCAGGGCACGGATGAAATCTTCGATGGAAAGCGGTGGCGCGAGCGCATCGGATGGGGTTCCAAGCGCAAGAGAGGCCTGTTCCTGCCCGACTGGAGGAGCCTTCTTTGCCAGCGCCGCCTTCTGTTCAGCTGCAGCGGTTTCTGCGGCGGTCGGGCGGATCGACGTGAACGTCGCGATCGCTGCATCCGTCTTGCGCTGCGCCGCCGCGATTTCTTCCAGCTTGCGTTCCAGCGTCGGCTTCATGCCGGTGGAACTGGCCTGCTGCTGTTGCAGGTAGCTGTGGCGCATCGCGTTGATCGCAGCCTGCAGGCGGGCGGATTCTTCTTTCATGATCCGGCTGCTGCGCGCTGCGGATGCAGCCACCCAGATCAGTGCGATCGGCATGAAAACCGCGATCAGAGTCATCACGAAGCGCAGAGTGTCGACCCTTGGACCGGTGCCATCGCTGCTGCCCCCGGCGAAAACAAGGAAAAGCGTCACGCTCAGCAGCCACAATGCCGAAAGGATCACGGCGATGACCTCTGTCGGAGACAAGCCACTCCGCTCCACGGCCCTTGAGTAGATCCCAAGGTCCAGGGTCTTTTCCTCTTCCGGTTCCGACATGCCTAGGCCCCCACCTACTGGCGTCGTTTCAGATGAAACTGACGCTCAGAACCTCGTAACTCTTCACTCCGCCCGGTGTGCTGACATCGACGCTGTCGCCTTCATCCTTGCCGATCAGGGCTCTGGCCAGCGGCGATTTCAGGTTCAGTTTGCCGGCTTCGATATCCGCTTCAGGCTCTCCGACGATCTGATAGGTCTTTTCCTCGTCGGTGTCTTCGTCAACCAGCGTGACCGTCGCGCCGAACTTGATCGTGCCCGAAAGCGTCTTGGGATCAATGACCTCGGCCAGCGACAGCAGCCCTTCAAGTTCCTTGATCCGGCCCTCGATGAAGCTTTGTTTCTCTCGCGCAGAGTGGTATTCGGCGTTCTCCGAAAGGTCGCCGTGTTCCCGCGCTTCTGCAATCGCCCGGATAATCGCCGGACGCTCAACGGACTTGAGAATCTTCAATTCGTCATTCAACGCAGTGTGACCTGCGCGGGTCATTGGTACTTTTTCCATGGAATGGGACGCTATCGCTGAATTTATTGTTGCCGATGACCCAACCAAATTCAGGCTGGCTTGGCAAGCAGACAAAGCCCGCAGCCGCGGTGAACCGCCAAAAAACACTGATTGCCGGCTGCATTTCGGCTTTCTTTGTGCCTGTTCGCCGCGCCAAATCCGGGTCAGAGCCCTTGCAAAACTGACGGTTTCTCGCCTAGGTCAGGAAACTCTTTGGTTTGCTGCACGAGGGACAGGATGACTGAGACAACACGCGAGTCGATGGAATACGATGTGGTGATCGTGGGCGCTGGGCCTGCGGGTCTGTCGGCTGCGATCCGGCTGAAGCAGCTTGATGCCGATCTCAATGTTGTTGTGCTGGAAAAGGGTTCCGAGGTTGGAGCGCATATCCTATCGGGCGCCGTTCTGGACCCATCCGGGCTGACCGCGCTGATCCCCGATTGGAAGAAAAAGGGCGCCCCCCTTAACGTGCCGGTCTGCAAGGATAATTTCTATATGCTGGGATCGCATGGCAAGTTGCGCATCCCGAATTTCCTGATGCCGCCGCTGATGTCGAACCACGGCAACTATATCGTTTCGATGGCAAATGTATGCCGCTGGATGGCGGAACAGGCAGAAGCCATGGGGGTCGAGATTTTTCCGGGCATGTCCTGTTCCGAGCTCGTCTACGGCGACAACGGCGAGGTCAAGGGCGTCGTCGCCGGCGAATTTGGCAAGAACGCAGACGGAACGCCGGGTGACGCCTACGAGCCCGGAATGGAACTGCACGGCAAGTACGTTTTCCTGTCGGAAGGGGTGCGCGGATCGTTATCGAAACAGGTCATCGCCAAATATGATCTGGCGAAGGGCCATGATGTGCCCAAGTTTGGTCTGGGCATGAAGGAAATCTGGGAGATCGACCCGGAGAAGCACCGCGAAGGCACCGTGACCCATACGATGGGCTGGCCGCTGGGTGGAAATGCAGGCGGTGGGTCGTTCATCTATCACCTTGAAAACAATCAGGTCTATGTCGGCTTCGTCGTGCACCTGAACTACAAGAACCCATATCTTTTCCCCTATATGGAGTTCCAGCGGTTCAAGCATCATCCGGTGGTGGCCAACCTTCTGAAGGGCGGTAAGCGCGTCGCTTACGGCGCGCGCGCGATCACCGAGGGCGGCTGGCAGTCTTTGCCGAAGGTTGCTTTCCCCGGCGGCGCGCTTCTGGGCTGCTCGGCGGGGCTGGTGAACGTGCCGCGCATTAAGGGCAATCACAATGCGATGCTGTCGGGCATCGCCGCGGCAGAGGCCGCTGTGGCCGCGATCAAGGCGGGTCGGTCGGGTGACGTACTGTCGGCCTATGAGACCGACCTGCGATCTGGACCGATCGCCAAGGACCTCAAGCGGGTTCGCAACGTCAAACCGATGTGGTCGCGCTGGGGGTTGGTCGCTTCGCTTGGCCTTGGTGGCTTCGACATGTGGACAAACAACCTGTTCGGATTCTCGCTGTTCGGCACGCTCAAGCACGGCAAGAACGACGCCCAGTCGACCGAACCGGCGGCCAATCACAAGCCGATCGATTATCCCAAGCCCGACGGCACCTTGTCTTTCGACCGGCTGACAAACGTTAGTTTCTCGATGACCAATCACGAAGAAAGCCAGCCGGCTCATCTGCATCTCAAGGACGCCGGAATCCCGATTTCGGTCAACCTTCCCAAGTTCGCCGAACCCGCGCAGCGCTATTGCCCGGCCGGTGTCTATGAGGTGGTCAGCGAAGAGGGCAAGGACCCACGCTTCGTGATCAACTTCCAGAACTGCGTCCACTGCAAGACCTGCGATATCAAGGACCCCAGCGAGAACATTGTCTGGACGGTTCCGCAGGGCGGCGACGGGCCGAATTACCCGAATATGTAAATCCTGCGTCATCGGGGCAGCCAAATCGCTGCCCCGGATTGTATCCCACCAAGCGACCGACTAGGTTCGATCCTATAACCGATCGCAGAGGTGCCGCGCAGGTGTTCAGAACGTCCCTATCCGCATTGCTGGTTTCCACCGCGCTGGCAGTGATCCCCGTGCAGCCGCTTTTGGCCGAAGGCCTTGCCGGCGCTTATCTGGCCGCCCGAAGCGCCAGCATGAACTACGATTTCGATGCTGCCGCCAGCTATTTCACCCGCGCTCTGATACAGGATCCTGCGAATGTCGAACTGATGCAGTCCGCGATCCTGTCCCACATCGGGACCGGGGATGTCGAGCGGGCAGTTCCCATCGCCCGCCGGCTGAACGACCTCAACCACGAAGATCAGGTGGCGAACCTCATTGTGTTGTCCGAGGCCGTCGCGAGCGGAGATTTTGCCGCGGCTGCGAAGATGCTGGACGATGGCGACTCTGTCGGCCCGTTGGTGGATGGCCTGGTTCAGGCTTGGCTGCAGTTCGGCGAGGGCCGGATGTCAGAGGCAGTTGCCGCCTTTGACGAGGTTTCCAAATCGCCGGGCCTGCAGAATTTCGGTCTCTATCACAAGGCGCTGGCGCTGGCCGCAGCGGGCGACATGGAAGGGGCGGATGAAATCATGTCCGGGCGTTCCGGTGTCACGCTTCCCGCAACGCGACGCTCTGTGCTGGCCCATGCGCAGATCCTCAGCCAGTTGGAGCGCAATGCCGACGCGGTCGAGCTGATCGACGCGGTCTTTCAGGGCAACCTGGATCCGGGAATGGAGATCGCCCGACAGCGTCTTTCGGATGGAGAGACACTGTCGTTCGACGTCATTTTGGGCGCCAAGGAAGGTATTGCCGAAGTCTATTTCTCGATCGCCGGTGCGTTGGTTGGCGAAGCAGACGACGCCTACACGCTGCTCTATACCCGGATGAGCGAATTTCTGAATCCCAAGCTGGTGGATGCCACGCTCATGTCGGCGCAACTGCTGGAACGGCTTGGGCGCTACGATTTGGCCACGGAAACCTACAACCGGATCTCGCCCGATGACCCGGTCTACCACGAAGCCGAAATGGGTCGCGCCGAAGCACTGAAAAGCTCTGGTCAGACGGACGAGGCGATCGAAGTTCTCAGCAGGCTTTCGCAAAGCCATCCAGATCAACCAAGCATTTTCGTGTCACTCGGGGATATGCTGCGCAGTGAGGAACGTTACGAAGAAGCGACTGCAGCCTATGACGCGGCGGTCGCCCTGATCGACGAACCCAACCCAAGGCAGTGGCCGGTCTTCTTTGCCCGCGGCATAACCTTTGAACGCACCGACAAGTGGCCTCAGGCAGAGGCCGACTTTCGCAAGGCGCTGGAACTGTCGCCTGACCAGCCGCAGGTTCTGAACTATCTCGGCTATTCCTTTGTCGAGATGAAGCAGAACCTGGATGAAGCGCTCGACATGATACAACGGGCGGTCGCCGCGCGGCCGGACGATGGCTATATCACCGACAGCCTTGGCTGGGTCTTCTACAGGCTTGGGCGCTATGATGAGGCCACTACGGTCATGGAGCGGGCAGCGGAGCTGACGCCAGTCGATCCCATCGTCACCGATCACCTTGGCGATGTCTATTGGGCCGTCGGACGGCGTCGCGAGGCAGAATTCCAGTGGCATCGCGCGCTTTCCTTTGAACCCGAAGAAGTGGATGCGGCGCGCATCCGGCGCAAGCTTGAGGTTGGTCTTGATGTCGTACTGGATGAAGAAGGCGGCGATCCCATCTCGCGTTCGAACGACGGTTAATGTCTTTGCCCCAGCGAAGATCAACCTGACGCTTCACGTCACAGGTCAGCGGAAAGACGGATATCACCTGCTGGACAGCCTTGTGGTCTTTGCGCCCGTCGGCGACAGCCTGACGATTGGCAAGGCCAAGAAGCTTGAGTTGACGGTCGACGGGCCGGAGCGTCTGGACGTGCCCGAGAATGCCGAGAACCTTGTGCTCAGGGTCGCCCGCTTGCTCTCGCCTGACGGTGGCGCCTCGATAACGCTGACCAAGAACCTGCCGGTCGCCTCTGGTATCGGCGGAGGATCCGCGGATGCCGCCGCGGCCCTGCGCGGATTGATGCAGCTTTGGGGTATGCCGAACGCATCCTCTAAATCCCCTGAGGACCTCGGGCCCCTTGCCGCACAGCTTCTCGGTCTCGGGGCCGACATTCCGATGTGCCTCATGTCGCAGCCTGCGCGGATCGGCGGCATCGGCGAGTTGGTAACCCCCGTGGCGGGCCTGCCACCCCTGCCTGCACTTCTGGTCAACCCCAGAACGTCTGTCTCAACCCCCGAGGTCTTCCGGGAACTGCGGCCAAGGATCAATCCGCCGATGCCTGAAAGCCTCCCCGCGTTCCGGACGCTCGTGGATTTCGTCGGCTGGCTCGCAGAGCAGCGAAATGACCTGCAACAGACAGCGATCCGGCTGCAGCCGGCAATTGCGGACGTGCTGAAGTGCCTTGAGCGGTCCGACCGCATCCTACTCGGTCGGATGTCCGGGTCCGGAGCGACCTGCTTTGGGATATTTCCCGACAAGGCCAGCGCCATCGTCGCCGGCGAATTCATTCGGCGGGATCACCCCGGCTGGTGGGTCGCAACCGGCATGTTGGGCGATCAGAAGAAGAAATCCCTGCCGGTGGTCAGTTGATCCGCGCAACCACGTAGTCAGCCAGATCCTCAAGCATCCTGCGCAAGTCGCCGTCAGGCAGTCCGGCCAGCGCGGCCTTCGCACCGCCGGCCCAGCCCAGGGCTTCATTTCGTGCCTCGGCAAGAGCGCCGTGCTTGTGCAGCAGTTCGATTGCGTGGTTCAGGTCGCCGTCGCGCTGGTCCCCTTTCTCGATCACCCTCGCCCAGAAAGCCCGTTCCTCGGCATCGGCTTTCGCCACCGCCTTGATGACCGGCAGGGTGAGTTTGCGTTCGCGGAAGTCGTCGCCGGTGTTCTTGCCGATGTCGCCCGTTGACCCGCCATAATCCAGAAGGTCATCGACGATCTGGAAACTGATGCCAAGGGCATCGCCGTAGGTGAAAAGCGCCTTGACCTGATCTTCCGGCGCGCCCGCGATCACGCCGCCGACCTCGGTTGCGGCGGAAAAGAGCGCAGCGGTCTTGCCGCGCACGATCTTCAGATAGGTCCCGGCATCGGTGGCAAGGTTCTGCGCTGCCGTGAGTTGCAACACCTCGCCTTCGGCGATGGTCGCCGCGGCATTGGCCAGGATGTCGAGTACGCGCAGCGACCCGGTTTCCACCATCAGCTGGAACGACCGCGCGAACAGATAGTCGCCAACCAGCACGCTGGACTTGTTATCCCACAAGAGATTTGCCGTGGGACGTCCGCGCCGCTTCTGGCTTTCATCCACGACATCGTCATGCAGCAAGGTCGCGGTGTGAATGAACTCCACCGTCGCGGCCAGATGCACGTGATAGGGTCCGGCATAGCCACACATTCGGGCCGCCGCGAGGGTCAGCATGGGGCGCAGGCGCTTGCCGCCGGCCTCGACCAGATGCGCGGTAACTTCGGGAATTCGCGGCGCGTGTTCCGACGCCATTCGCGCCCGGATCAGCGCATTGACCGCTGCCATATCCTCTGCCAAGAACTTGGCCAACCGCTCATGCGGCTTTACTGTTGCGTCGTCCAGCCCCATCACGCTCTCGTCACTTCTCTCGACAAAGGAGGGCATCTGCCCTTAAGTCCCGGATTATGAAAGAGCTTCTGCGCACCACAGACCCGACGATCATTGCCTACGCCACCGCTCTACTTCAGGGCGAGGGTATAGACTGCTTTCCGATCGACGTCCACATGAGCGCGCTTGAAGGTTCGATCGGCGTTTTGCCGCGCCGTCTCATGGTTCGGGCGCAGGATCATTTCCATGCCAGCTCCGTTCTGCGCGACAATCAGATTGATACGGGGCTGTAGGCAGTGAGCTTCGCCGATGCCGAACTGACAAATGACTCCTTTCTGGATGGGCGCCTGTCGGTTCATCAGCCGCGCAGCGGCTACCGTGCGGGCGTCGATCCTGTCCTGCTGGCAGCCGCCGTGCCCGCGGTATTCGGGCAAAAGGTGCTGGAGCTGGGATGCGGCGTTGGCGTCGCGTCGCTTTGCCTCGGCCAGAGGGTGCCAGGGCTGCATCTGACCGCCGTCGAGTTGCAGTCGGATTACGCGGATCTCGCAGGTAGAAATGCCCGCGACAACGGCATCCAAATGGACGTGGTCCGCGCCGATCTTCGCTCTCTGCCGGCCTCGCTAAAGGCGCAGGGTTTTGACCATATCATTGCCAATCCGCCCTATTTCAGCCGCTCGCAGGGAACCAGCGCGCAGGATACCGGTCGTGACATATCGCTTGCCGGTGAAACCCCGCTGGCAGACTGGATCAGTGTCGCCACCCAGCGATTGGCGCCGAAAGGCTATCTGACCCTGATCCAGAAGGCAGAGCGTCTGGCCGAGGTGCTTTCTTTGACTGACCAAAGGCTCGGCGGCGTCACGGTGCTGCCGCTTGCGCCCCGCAACGGCCGCGCCGCCGAACTGGTGATCGTGCAGGCGCGCAAGGGCGGGCGCGGCGTCTTTCGCCTGCTTTCGCCGCTGGTCCTGCATGAAGGCGACCGGCACGAACGGGACGGGGAAAGCTATTCTCCGCAGGTGCGGGCGATTCTCCGTGATGGCGCGGCCTTGTCGCTCAAGATTTAACCGAACCTTCACATATCCATCATCAGAACTACATGTATCAGTGCCGCGTCGAACTGGACGTGACACGACTCAGATTTTGTGGTCGGATCAACTTATAGCAGTAACATCCAGAGGAGGACTAACATGACCATGAGTTCGCATTTGCAGGAACTCCGGAAAAAACATCAATCCCTCTCGGATCAAGTCGAACAGGCGCAACGCAGCCCTGCGACAGATGATCTCCAGATTCGCGAACTCAAGAAGCAGAAGCTTCATTTGAAAGAGGAAATAGAAAGGCTGTCTCACGTCTGAGGCGGCTTGGTGCGGGCGCTGGCGCTTGCCGCCAGCGCAGCACCGCCGGTGATCAGCGCGGCTGCAACCAGCAGCGACCAACGTGGTTCGGCAACCCCGGCCACGATCAGCGCAAGCGTTGACAGCAAGGGCGCAGCGTAGGACGCGACGCCCAGAAGCTGAATGTCACCTTTCTTGACGCCAATATCCCAGACATAGAAGGCTAGGCCGACCGGACCGAGGCCCAATGCGGCCATAGCCCACCAGCCCGGGCCGGTGGCCGGCCAGACAGTTTCTTCTAACGCCAGATGCGCCACAATCGACAGAGCCGCCGTCAGGATGCAAAAGACCGCAACGCTTTCCGTCGGAATGCGCCCCAATCCGCGTGAGAGTACAGAGTATCCCGACCATGTCAGCGCACAGCCTGCGGCAAGCAGGTAGCCGGTCAGATGCGCCGGGTCGAACCCGGTCGCTCCACCGAGGACAACAAGCGCCGCGCCGAGAAAACTGATGGCCGCGCCCAGCACATGCCCCGAGCGCAATCGCTCGCCAGGCAACAGGCCCGAGAACAGGACGATGAGCAGCGGCCAGAGATAGGCGATCAGCCCCGCTTCGGCGGCGGGGGCCGCGCGGAGCGCAGAGAAATACAGGAAATGATATCCGAAAAGCCCCGCGGTCCCGAACAGATAGACATGCCACGGGACCCCTGCCAGCCGCTCGAATCCTCCGCCCGCGTAGACCCAGACAATGCCAATCGCCCCACCGATCGCAAAGCAGACGGCGTTAAGTTGAAAGGCGGGCATCGGTGCCGTGAACACGGTGAAAAGCGCCAGAAGCGCCCAAAGAAGAACCGCCGAAAATCCAATCAGCGTTGCGCGCGATCTGGGCAATGCCGCTCTCCATTGCAGTTGAAACAACAAAGGGCCGGTCCCGAAAGACCGGCCCCCGTCTTCAGGCAGATTGCCTTAAACGAAGAACTGCGCGCCGTTGGCCGAAATCGTCGAGCCATTGATGAATTCGGCGTCATCAGAGGCGAGGAACACGACGCAGCGGGCAATCTCGGAAGGCTCGCCCAGACGCCCGGCCGGAATCTGCGCGATGATCGATTCGCGCACCTTCTCTGGTACGGCCATTACCATTTCGGTGGCGATATAGCCCGGGCAAACGGCGTTCGCTGTGATCCCGAAGCGCGCGCCTTCCTGCGCCAGTGACTTGGTGATCCCCAGATCGCCTGCTTTCGAGGCGGCATAGTTGACCTGCGCGAACTGGCCTTTCTGGCCGTTGATCGAGCTGATCGTGATAACGCGACCGAATTTGCGCTCTCGCATGCCGGGCCAGATCGGATGGGTCATGTTGAAAACGCCGGACAAGTTGGTGTCGATGACATCCTTCCATTGCTGGGGTGTCATTTTGTGGAACGGCGCGTCCCGGGTGATGCCGGCATTGTTGATCAGGACCTCTACCGGGCCTAGCGCGGCTTCGACCTTCTTCACGCCCTCGGCGCAGGCGTCGTAATCAGCGACCGACCATTTGAACGTCGGAATCCCGGTTTCCTTGGTGAATGCGGCCGCGGCATCGTCGTTGCCGGCGTAGTTTGCAGCAACCTTGTAGCCTGCGTCTTTCAGCGCGATGCTGATTGCAGCGCCGATACCGCGCGTGCCGCCGGTGACCAGTGCAACTCTGGACATGAATGTCTCCTCCCTGAAATTTTCGTTGTAATGGTGTTACCGAAGCCGGATTGGGCGCGCAACAATATTGCGCGCCCGAATCGCCAGTTTGTCAGTCGCGCTCAAGGCACATGGCAACGCCCATGCCGCCGCCGATGCAAAGTGTTGCAAGGCCCTTCTTGGCATCGCGGCGCTGCATTTCGAAAAGCAGAGTGTTCAGGATACGCGCGCCAGAGGCCCCGATCGGGTGGCCAATTGCAATCGCGCCACCGTTGACGTTCACAATCGAAGGATCCCAGCCCATGTCCTTGTTAACCGCGCAGGCCTGAGCTGCGAAAGCTTCGTTGGCTTCGACAAGATCAAGATCCGCCGCGCTCCAACCAGCTTTCTCCAGTGCCTTGCGGGAAGCATGGATTGGCCCGACGCCCATGATCGACGGGTCGAGGCCCGCGGTGGCATAGCTTGCGATCCGCGCGAGCGGTTTGATGCCGCGCTTGGCAGCGTCTTCGACGCTCATCAGCAGCGCGCCGGCCGCGCCGTCGTTGATGCCGGATGCGTTTGCCGCAGTGACGGAGCCGTCCTTGGTAAAGGCCGGGCGCAGTTTCTGCATCGCTTCCATCGTTGCCCCGTGGCGGATGTATTCGTCTTTGTCGACCACGATGTCGCCCTTGCGGGTCTTGATGGTGAATGCGATCACCTCGTCATCGAATTTGCCCGCCTTTTGTGCGGCCTCGGCTTTGTTCTGGCTGCCAACGGCGAATACATCCTGCTGGTCGCGGCTGATCTGCCATTTCTGGGCAACGTTTTCCGCAGTCTGACCCATGTGATAGCCGTTGAACGCATCCCAGAGGCCATCCTTGATCATCGAATCGATGAAGGACATGTCGCCCATCTTGTGACCTTGCCGCAGGTTGGCGACATGCGGGCTCATCGACATGTTTTCCTGTCCGCCGGCGGCGACGATGCTCGCGTCGCCCAGCTGGATATGCTGTGCAGCAAGCGCGACGGCCCGCAGGCCGGATCCGCAGACCTGGTTGATGCTCCAGGCAGAACTTTCCTGTGGCAGGCCGGCATTGATATGGGCCTGACGCGCAGGGTTCTGGCCCTGTCCCGCAGTCAGAACCTGACCAAGGATGGTTTCGGAAACTTCCGCCTTGTCGACGCCGGCCCGGGTGACGAGCGCTTCAAGAACGGCGGCGCCAAGTTCGTGGGCGGGTGTGTTGGCGAAGGATCCGCCGAAGCTGCCCACGGCGGTGCGGGCTGCGGATGCGATGACGACATTGGTCATGTTTGCTCTCTCCCAGAGTGATGCGCTGCACGGAGGAGTGTAGTCGGGCCCCTGAAATTCCTGTAGCCCATTCCCCGCCAGTCAGGCAGGGAATATGATGCAATCGCAGCATTTGCAACCTTAAGGACAAGGCCAGGGTGTTGACCGGCTGCTGCAGCCGGAACGATTTCGCCGAAGCGGGCCGAAGTCTACCCGGCCCGTCGTTGTTCCCGATCGACCTGCCCCCAATCGGGCTGGAAACGCGGCATACCGAAATGATACCCCTGCAGACAGTCCAGACCTGCGCCGATCAGAAATTCGGCGTCTTCAGCATTTTCGACCATTTCCGCAACGGTGAACATGTCGAAATGCTGCGCGATGGACACGAGAGCGGCGCAGAGAACCTGATTGTCGGGGTTCTTGTGGATGTCGCGGATGAATTGCCCGTCGATCTTCAGGATGTCGAAATAGAATTCCCTGAGATACCGGAACGATGTGTAGCCCGAGCCGAAGTCATCCAGTGCGAAAGAAATCCCCCTCGCCTGCAAGCTAGCCATGAAGACCCGGGTAATATCGGGCATCACCATGGCGGAGCTTTCGGTAATTTCCAGGATCAGCCGTTCGCCTATCGTCGGGTCGGATTTCAGGCCACGGTTCAGCGTTCTGGTCCAGCGCGGATAGCCGATGGATCGGGCGGACATGTTGATCGCAAGCCGCAGCCCCGGTTGGGATCGCAGCGCCTCAAGCCCGATTTCCAGCGACAGGCAGTCGATCATCCGCCCGATTTCGTCGGTTTCCACGACGGCGATAAAGTCACGGGCGGGAATGATCCGCCCGGATTTGTCCATCACCCGGATCAGCCCTTCATAAAAGGCAGGCCTGTCCGGACGGTCGGCGCGGACCACTGGCTGATAGGCCAGCATGACTCGCTGTTCCATCAGGGCATCGCGAACCATCTGCAGTACATCCCGGTCCCTCTCGCGGACCGCAGCACTGACTGGATCATCGACCCGATCGGGGTACTCATCTTGCATGACCTGCGTCTCAGACATCTGATTTCCACTCCTGTCGACCTTGGCCATATTTTGCGCAAATGGATTAAGTTCAGGTGAATGTTCCCATTTAGTTCCAATTCGACTAAGAATCCTGAATCTGGGATAACGCGCAACGAATAGTGGGGTTTCATGGACGGAAGATGCACCTGGTGCGGCGACGATCCTTTGTATGTCGCGTATCATGACACAGAATGGGGCGTGCCCGAATACGGCAGCCGCGCCTTGTGGGAAAAGCTTGTCCTTGACGGGTTTCAGGCCGGTCTGGCCTGGATCACCATCCTGCGTAAACGCGACGCCTTCCGCGCGGCCTTCGAAGGCTTTGACCCGGTGCGGATCGCCCGCTGGGGAGAGACCGATGTGCAGCGCCTTCTGGCAGATCCCGGTATTGTCCGGCACCGCGGCAAGATCGAGGCTACCATCGGCAATGCCCGCGCCTGGGAAAGGATCGAAGAGCGAAAGGGATTTGACAGGTTCCTCTGGGATTATCTGGACGGAGTGCCGCTGCAGAACCGGTTTGCATCGATGGCCGAGGTTCCGGCCGAAACCGAACTTTCAAAACGGATTTCGAAAGACTTGAAGGCCGAAGGGTTCAAGTTCTGCGGCCCTACGATTGTCTATGCTTTCATGCAGGCGACGGGGATGGTGAACGATCACATGGTAACATGCCCCTGCCATTCTCGCGTGGCGGCACTGACCTGACCGACCCATTCACTGAACACTGTTTTCAGTGCCGTCGGGATCAAAACGTCTGTCGTTGACAATTTATATACCATGTTATATACAGTGGTATGTAAATATGGGACGATGAAAGCTAATGGTCGACGATCTAGTCAGAAAAAAGGGATACCTGACGCTTGGCAGCCGCATGAGGCGCATTGGCGAACGCCTGCAGGCCGAGGTTCAGCAGGTCATGGACGAGCGTCAGGTTCCGATCCAGTCCAGCCACTATCCGCTCTTGGGTGCACTCGACGAAGCCGGCCCCATGTCCATCGGTGATCTGGCCGATGCGCTTGGCGTCAGCCAGCCCGGCATCACCCGCAGCGTCGGCCAGCTTGCCAAACAAAAGATCGTTGCAATCCGGCGCGACAAGTCGGACCAGCGAAGGACGGTTGTGGCGCTGGCCACCTTGGGCCAGCAGCTCGTGGATGACGGCAGAAAGACCATCTGGCCGCAAATAGAGAACTGTCTCGTCGAAATCCTCTCCGGCCAGTCCGGAAGCCTGCTCGACCAACTCGACATTCTCGAAGATGGCCTGAGGGACAGTTCGTTTTCCCAACGAATTGCGCGGATGAAGGGGAGCCAAGCCGATGGTTGACCACATTCTCGACCGGCCCATCTGGAGTGCGCTGACGACAGTTCACGCGGGCCTTGCGCGCGGCACCGAACGCGCGAAAAGATTCGCCGAAGACATCAGCCCGCTTGCGTCGACCCCTGACGATACCGTGTCGAGCCTGGCGGAGCTTGCAAACCTGATCCCGGCCGGTGATCGTATCGTAATGGCCCAGGCCGACCCGATCCCGCCTCTGCCGGGCATGCATCCTATTCTAACAGCGGTCGCGGTGCAGATGCTTTTTGATGGACCAAGCCCAGCGGCGGAAGGTCGCCACTTTGTCGAGCGTCTGACAGCGGCTGATGGGCCGGAAATGTTCGCACTCGCCACCCTGACCAAGCCCGGCCCTTATGCCGCGCGCGCCTTCCTGCTGGGCGAATACTGGGGTGTGAAGCGGGATGGTAAATTGATCGCCATGGCCGGAGAGCGACTGAAGCAGCCGGGGTTCACCGAGGTCAGCGGCGTTTGCACACACCCCGATCATCAGGGACAGGGCCTGGCGCGGGAACTGTGCCTTACCCTTCTGCCCCGGATCGTTGGGCGGGGTGAACAGCCCTACCTGCATGTTTTTGCCACCAATGCGATGGCCATCAACCTGTACGAAAAGCTGGGGTTTCACATCCGCATGACCATGAATGTCGCCCAGCTTGAAAAACTCTGAACCAATCCAGGTCGTAACCTGCGGCCCTCATTCAAAGGTCACCACATGTCACAGTCTCTTCAAGTGCTCTACCCGGTCGAAAAGAACTCGACCTTCGATTTCACCTACTACGGCTCTGCCCATATGGAGATCGTCGGCAAGACAATCGGGCGTCACATCGAAAGATCCCTGATCACCCGCGGCCTTGCCAGCGGGCTTGATAGCGGGGCGGGGTATCACGCGGTTGCCACGATCACCTTTTCCGACAAGACCGCAATGGATGCCGCATTGGCCGACATCGGACCGGCGGTGGCCGATATCGCGAATTTCTACAGCGGCACACCTCAGATGCTGATCGGCGAAGTCATCGGCTGAAAGCCACCTCGCGGGCAGGCAGACTCCAACTCAGCTCCCTGAAACAAGTGCCGTAATGATTGCCTTGGCGCTTTCGCCGTCCCATTCGGCATCCCCGCGCAGGCGGGCGATCTCTTGGCCCTCGGGGTTCAGGATGATCGTGATCGGCAGGCCAAGCACCGCCATCTCACGCGCGAGTTCCTGCTTCGGGTCCAGAAGGATCGGCAGATGGCTGACGCCGATCTCTTCGAAGAATCGCTTGATCGCCGGAACCGCATTCCGGCCGGTTGCGATGGTCACCACCTCAAAGGTTTCACCGCCGAATTCCGCCTGCAGCGCGTCCAGCATCGGCATCTCCTTGCGGCATGGCGCGCACCATGTCGCCCAGAAGTTCACGAGCACGTATTTGCCCTGCCAGTCGGCCAACCTGTGTTCGCCGCCCTCCGGGTCAGTAAACACAACCTGCGACACGTCCACGGGGTCGGAAAAGACCAGTTTCTTCATCGAGCCGTCGCGCAAAGCTTCCAGCGACGCGGTATCGGCGAAGGCGGCATTTGCACCAAGGGCTAGGGCCGTATACAGAACGGCGGAACGAAACCAGCGCATGAACCCTCCGGGGGTAAGAAATGACCAAGACAACCCAGAATGCCATGTGGGGCGGGCGCTTCGCCGCCGGACCGGACGCGATCATGGAGGCGATCAATGCCTCGATCTCGTTCGACAAGCGGCTCGCAGCCCAGGACATCGCCGGGTCGCGCGCCCATGCCGCGATGTTGGCGGCACAGGGCATCATCACCGATAGCGATGCAAAGGCGATACGGGAAGGCCTGCTCACGGTCTTGTCAGAGATCGAGGCCGGAGATTTCCCGTTTTCGACCGCGTTGGAAGATATCCACATGAACGTGGAATCCCGTTTGCGGGATTTCATCGGTGAACCGGCGGGCCGGCTGCACACCGCGCGGTCGCGGAACGATCAGGTGGCGCTGGATTTCCGGATGTGGGTGCGAGACCAGACCGACGCCGCGATCAACGGAATTGAAAGCCTGCAAAGGGCGCTGCTTGATCAAGCCGAAAAGGGTGCGGATTGGGTGATGCCTGGCTTTACCCACCTGCAAACGGCGCAGCCGGTGACATGGGGCCATCACATGATGGCATATGTTGAGATGCTGGGCCGCGACGCATCGCGTTTTCGGGATGCGCGGAAGCGGATGAACGAATCGCCGCTTGGCGCCGCCGCGCTTGCAGGCACCTCTTTTGCTATCGACCGGCACGCGACGGCCAAGGCGCTCGGTTTCGATCGCCCCTCCGCGAACTCGCTTGACGCGGTTGCCGACCGTGACTTCGCGCTGGAATTCCTGTCTGCGGCGACCATCTGTGCGATGCACCTGTCCCGCTTCGCCGAAGAACTGGTGATCTGGTCCTCGGCGCAGTTCCGCTTCGTGGTTCTCAGTGATCGGTTTTCGACCGGCTCCTCGATCATGCCGCAAAAGAAAAACCCCGATGCCGCAGAACTGATCCGCGCGAAGATCGGCCGGATCATGGGCGCAATGGTAGGTCTGTTCACGGTCATGAAGGGCCTGCCGCTGACCTATTCAAAGGATATGCAGGAAGACAAGGAACAGGTCTTTGACGCGGCGGATTCGCTTATGCTGGCACTTGCCGCGATGGATGGAATGGTGCGCGACATTACGGCCAATCGGGAAGCGCTGAAAGCCGCAGCGGCCAGCGGGTTTTCGACCGCGACCGATCTTGCCGACTGGCTGGTCCGCGAACTGAACCTGCCGTTCCGCGACGCCCATCACGTCACGGGCACGCTGGTTGCGTTGGCCGAGAAACAGGGCTGCGACCTGCCCGACCTGTCGCTGGGCGATATGCAGAAGGTTCACAAGGGCATTACCCAAGCCGTGTTCGACGTGCTTGGTGTTGAAAACTCCGTCGCAAGCCGCACTTCATATGGCGGCACGGCACCCTCCGAGGTGCGCAAGCAGGTTGCCCGCTGGAAAGAGACATTGAAATGACCCGCCTGATCGTACTTGCCGTATTCAGCCTGTCGCTCGCCGCCTGCGGCGTCGACGGCGCGCCGACGAAACCCAAGGACCCCAAACCAGAGCCGCTGACCACAAGCGGGTCGATCACTCTCAGCGGGAAGGCAAAGGTGGGTATCGCCGGGGGCAACGGCTGATGTCGCCGCTGCGAATGACGTATCTCGCCCTCGCCATCTGGGGCGCGGTCCATCCGATGTCGTGGTTCGTCGCATGGTTCAATGAAAACGGGTGGTCGATCTCGGGCATGATCGACGCCTGGCATGTGAACGCCGCGACCACCGGCCTGACCTGGGACTTGACGATCGCCGCCATCGCGCTGACGATCTGGGCCATTGCCGAAACCCGTGTCCGCAAGAACTGGTCGGCGCTCTGGTGCATTCCGGCGACCTTTCTGATCGGAGTCAGCTGCGGCCTGCCGCTGTACCTGTTTCTGCGGACAAGGTCAGTGGACTAGCGAAAACGAAGGCCGAAAATGACGGGACCGATCAAGCTGTACGGCTACCGCTACAGCGTCTACACCCGGGTTGCCAAAGTGGCGCTCCACCGAAAGCAGCTTGCGTTCGAGAATGTCGAAATTGATCCCTTTTCCGACCTGCCCAAGCACTACCTTGCGCTGCACCCGTTTGGCCGTGTGCCTGTCCTGATGCATGGCTCCTTCGCGCTTCATGAGACCGGCGCCATAACCAGATACATCGACCGGACCTTTCCCGGCGATCCTTTGCAGCCTGAAGACGCCGGGGCGCTGGCCCGCATGGATCAGGTGATATCCATTGTCGACAGCTATGGTTACGTGCCGATGGTCCGGCAGCTGTTTTCGCATAGCGTGTTCCGGCCTCTGGCGGATGAGCCGTTTTCAGAAGATGAAATTGCACGTGGTCTTGAGGCATCGAAGCCCGTTCTGGCGGCGCTGGAATCGCTTGCCGCAGAGGGGCTCGTGCTGACAGGGGGGGATGCGTTTACCCTTGCTGATTGCCACCTTGCGCCGATGATCGACTATTTTATCCGGGCCGAAGAAGGCAGGCGGGCGCTGCTGGCTTTCCCAAATCTGTCCAGATGGTGGAAAGACGTCTCGGTTCAACCCGCGATGATCGAAACCGATCCGGATCTTTCCAAGCTCGGCCCGGGCTGACAAGCAAGCCCAGCCTTCTCATTCAGCGCTTTCAAATCATTCAAGAGAACGGGTAAGAACGCGGCAACAACGGTTCGGAGGCCCAATGGATCATTTTCTCTATCGCAACGGCATCCTTCACGCCGAAGACGTGCCCGTGCCAGAGATCGCCGCGGCCGTCGGCACGCCGTTCTACTGCTATTCCGCTGCGACCCTGACGCGGCATTACCGGCTGTTCGACGAGGCGCTGGCGGGCATGCATCACCTCGTCTGCTTCGCGATGAAATCGAATTCCAACCTCGCCGTGCTGCGGCTGTTGGGTAACCTCGGGGCCGGGATCGACGTTGTGTCTGTTGGCGAATACCTCAAGGCCAGGGCCGCAGGTATCCCGGGCGATCGGATCGTGTTTTCTGGTGTTGGCAAAACCCGCGCCGAAATGCGCGTTGCGCTCGAAGGCGGCATCCGCCAGTTCAACGTCGAATCCGAACCCGAACTCGCCGCGCTGAACGAAGTTGCAATTTCGCTTGGCAAGGTCGCGCCCGTCACGATCCGCGTGAACCCCAATGTCGACGCGAAAACGCACGAAAAGATCGCTACCGGCCGCAAAGAGGACAAGTTCGGTATCCCGATCGGCCGTGCCCGCGAAGTCTATGCCGAAGCCGCTCGCCTGCGCGGTCTGAAGGTCATCGGAATCGACGTCCATATCGGCAGCCAACTGACGGATCTGGCACCCTTCGAACAGGCCTATCTGAAGGTCGCGGAGCTGACCCGGCAACTTCGCGCCGATGGCCATGACATTCAGCGGCTCGATCTGGGTGGCGGTCTGGGCATACCTTACGAACGCTCCAACACCGCCCCGCCGCTGCCGCTGGAGTACGGCGAGGTCGTCCGCCGTACCGTCGGCGATCTGGGCTGCGAGATCGAGATTGAACCCGGCCGGCTGATCTCTGGCAACGCCGGGATCATGGTCAGCGAGATCATCTATCTGAAATCGGGCGAAGACCGGAATTTTCTCATTCTTGACAGTGCGATGAACGATCTCGTCCGGCCGGCCATGTACGGCTCGCACCACGATATCGTGCCGGTCGTCGAGCCCACCCCCGGCAGCGAGTTTGCGCCGTTCGATATCGTCGGCCCGGTTTGCGAATCCGGCGACACTTTCGCCAAGCAGCGCCCGATGCCGCCGCTTGCTCCGGGCGACCTTCTGGCCTTCCGTTCTGCCGGCGCCTATGGCGCGGTGATGTCCAGCGAATACAATTCGCGCCCTCTGATCCCCGAAGTCATGGTTCAGGGCGATCAATTCGCCGTCATTCGCGCGCGTCCGACCTTTGACGAAATGATAAACCGCGATACCATTCCCGAATGGCTCTGACCTGGAACTGTCTCCGGAGGGGTCGCAACCGCAGGGTCAATGGCGAAAAAACCGATCATCCCTGACGTGGCCGCGCCTTACCTGCGTTGGCCTCTCGGTCTGACCCGCGCTGGCATGGCGGCGGAACGCCTCGTGCGTTCGTTCTGGCCGCTCGTCTCCATCGTCCTTATCGTGCTCGCCGCGCTGATGTTCGGGCTTCAGGACGTCCTGACGCTCGAAATCGGCTGGGCCGCCTCGGTCCTGTCCATCCTTGCGGCCCTCGTCGCGCTGGTCATGGGCATCAGGCGGTTCCGCTGGCCTTCGCAGGTTGAAGCGCTCGACCGTCTGGACCGCACGCTGCCGGGCCGTCCGATCAGCGCGATCCTCGATCATCAGGCCATCGGTGCGGATGACGCAGATTCTCGTGCCGTGTGGACCGCTCATGTTACCCGCATGGCCAAGCGCGCGGCTTCGGCCCGCGCCGTCGAGCCCGATCTGAGAATTGCCCGCCGGGACCCTTATGCATTGCGCTATGTCGCTGTCCTTGCCTTTGTCATGGCGCTGGTCTTTGGTTCGGTCTGGCGCGTCGCCAGCGTGGCCGATCTGGTTCCAGGCGCCTCCGACCCTTATGCAGGAGGGCCGGCGTGGGAAGGCTGGGTTGAACCGCCGACCTATACCGGCAAGCCATCGCTCTATCTCGCAGATATCACGCAGGATGACCTTGCAGTCCCCGCCGGTAGCCGGATCACGCTCCGGCTTTACGGTGAAGTTGGGACGCTGACCGTTGCCGAAACCATTTCGGGGCGAACCGGTGAGGTAACAAGCGCTGCCGATCCCTCGCAGGATTTTACCGTCACCCAGTCCGGAAGCCTGTCAATCGACGGCCCCGGCGGCCGGACATGGCAGGTCGAACTGATCCCCGACGCCGCGCCGACGATCACGCCGGAGGGCGAGGCCGAACGCGGCGTGAACGGCGAGATGCGCCTGCCATTCAGCGCGCAGGACGACTACGGGGTGATGGCCGGCAACGCCGTGATAGAGCTTGACCTTGCTGCCGTTGACCGGCGCTACGGGCTGACCGTCGATCCGGAGCCTCAGGAACCGATTGCCCTTGATCTGCCGATGCCGATCAGCGGCGATAGAGCGGAGTTCACCGAAACGCTGATCGAAGATCTTGCGCAGCACCCTTGGGCGACGCTTCCCGTCAAGGTGAGGCTGACCGCCGAAGATGCAAGCGGCCAGCAGGGCAGCGCCGCTCCGCTGCCGACAATCCTGCCGGGCCGCCGCTTCTTCGATCCACTGGCGAATGCTTTGATTGAACAGCGCCGCGACCTGTTGTGGAGCCGGACGAACGCGCCCCGAGTGGCGCAAGTCTTGCGCGCGGTCAGCTATCGGCCTGATGACATCTTTGACAGTTCCACCGCTTACTTGATGCTTCGCGTAGCGATCCGCCGGCTCGAGATGGGTGTCAAATACGAACAATTGTCGACAGATCGGCGGGATGAGATCGCACAGGCGCTTTGGGACATCGCCACGCTGATCGAGGACGGCAGCCTGTCCGACGCACTTGAACAACTGCGCCGGGCGCAGGATCGCCTGTCAGAGGCGATGGAACAGGGTGCGACCGACGAAGAAATCGCCCAGTTGATGCAGGAACTGCGCGATGCGATGCAGAAATACATGCAGCAACTGGCGGAACAGGCGCAGCAGGATGGCGACCAGCAGGCCCAGAATCAGGACATGCAGGAAATCACCGGCGACCAGCTTCAGGAAATGTTGAACCGGCTGCAGGAACTGATGGAACAGGGCCGCACCGCCGAGGCGCAGCAACTGTTGGATCAGCTTCGCCAGATGATGGAAAACATGCAGGTCACCCAGGGTCAGCAGGGTCAGGGACAACAAAGCCCCGGCCAACAGGCGATGGAAGGTCTCGCGGACACGCTGCGCCAGCAACAGGGCCTGAACGACGATACATTCAGCGATCTGCAAGAGCAGTTCGGGGATCAAGGTCAGCAAGGCCAGCAGGGCCAAGGCCAGCAGGGTCAAGAGGGCCAGGGAGGACAGGAAGGCCAGAACGGGCAGCAAGGGCAGCAAGGGCAGGGCCAGCAGCCTGGACAAGGCCAGCAACCGGGCCAGGGCCAGGGGCAAGGTCAAGGCGACCAGCCCGGTCAGGGGCTTGCGAACCGGCAGCAGATGCTGCGCGACCAGTTGAACCAGCAGGCCCAGAACCTGCCCGGCCTCGGCACACCTGGCGGCGACGCCGCGCGTGACGCGCTCGACCGCGCCGGTCGCGCCATGGACGGGGCGGAAGAATCTTTGCGTGACGAGGACTTCGCAGGTGCGCTCGACAATCAAGCCGAAGCAATGGAAGCCCTGCGCGAAGGGATGCGCGAACTCGGCCGGGAACTGGCCCAGCAGCAACAGCAGCAAAGCGGCCAACAGGGTCAGGCACTTGGTCAGAACGACCGACAAGGGCAGCGCGACCCGCTCGGCCGCGACAGCGGGACGAACGGTCGCGTCGGGACAGATGACCAATTGCTGCAAGGCGACGATGTCTACCGCCGCGCGCGCGAAATACTCGACGAGATCCGCCGCCGTTCCAGCGATCAGAGTCGCCCTGACGTGGAACTTGACTACCTAAAGCGGCTCCTGGACCGGTTCTAGCAGCGTAGTTCGCCGCTCGGGACGGCAATCAAGTGTGATTTTGGCTTAAGGAGGCTAAGCAATCGCCCGGCTCCGGCGACAGGGATCGGCGTTAGCGACCAAATGTCATGGTGCGTTGATCTGCCTCGGTACGGAAGAAGGCGAGCCGGAAGACTGAAAGCAGTATGGAAGAGAAAGGATTGACATGACGGGATCTTGGTTCGTGGCCGGGCAGCCGGGCAGGGTGGCGCTGATACTTCTGCTTATCACGGTAGGTCAGGGATCGTTTCCGCAAAGCCGCGCCCTGGCGCAATCGATGGGTCATGCCGGTGCGGGTATGCACAGTCACGGCGCGGATGGAACGGGTCATGATGAAGTGAACATGCCGGGTCTGAGGGGGCAGAATGCAACCTCCGAAGAAAGCGCCGAACTCGCGATCATGTTCCGCAACTTCGAAACGATCACCCGAGACGTCACCAATCTGCCCAACGGCATCCGCACGGTGACCCGGTCATCGGACGAAACAGTCATGGCCACGCTCGTCAGCCACGTCACCGGAATGATCGATCGTGTCGAAACCGGCGACGATCCAAAGATCATGATTCAAAGCCCGACACTCGACATCTTTTTTGACCGTGGCCTTGCCATCCAGTCCCGGATAGATGTCACAGATGAAGGCATCGTCGTGGTTCAGACCTCGGACGATCCCGAAGTTGTCGAAGCGCTGCATACCCACGCGGCCGAGGTTTCGGCGATGGCCGATCGCGGCATGCAAGCGGTTCACGAGATGATGATGCAGCGCGCCGCGAACTGAGCCACTGCAAGGCTATCGATCGCTTCGCAGCCAACCGAACGAAACCGGTTCGCTCGTTGTCCGGACCGGCTTTGCCCCCGTTGCTATCCGTTGGTGCTTCCGCTGACCTGACCAAGCAGTGCGGTCAGCTTTTCAACGGCCTTCTGCATCATGCTGTCGATCCATGACCGCAAGCCGTTCACCGCATCGACATAGGCCGAAAGCGCCGGCTCGGCCGCAGGATATGAATCGATGATCCTGGGGGCATAGGAATAGATCAGGGCCAAGACAGCGAACACCAGGACAGCAAGGATGAAGCCCCGGCGGAACCCGCTGCGGCTCCGTTTTTCTTCGCGCTCTTCCTCGTCTTCCTCGTCGCGATCGGAAGACGCGGTGAGCGTAGAGTTGATTTCCTCGATATCGGGAAGAAGATCACGTCGCGCAGAAGCGGCGACGACCGAAGCAACCAGCGCGTCCTCCTCGCCGTCAGGCCTGTCGTCGAGAGTGCCGCGCATGCGCGCCATGCGATCCCGCACCGCATCGCTCTCCTCGCCGCTGTCGAGGCCAAGATCGGGCTGCATCTCTAGCCCGCTGCGTTCCTCGGATCGCTCTGCGGTTTCGCGTTCGGCTTCTTCGCGCAGGATGTCAGCGATATTCGGGTCCAGTTCGCGCCGCTTGAACTCTTGCGATACGGTTTCGACGTCCTCATCGTCTTCGTCTTCTTGGTCGTCTTCGGGCAGATGGTCGGCATCCTCGTCGACCGCGTCGGCAAACTCGTCTTCGGGCAGGTGATCGGGGTCGGTCCCGCGTTCGTTGTCTGAACCTTCGCCCTGTTCATCCTCGGTTTCGGCCAACTCTTCGGTAGCGGAGTCCTGTTCTTCCGGCAGGTCCAGCCCCATCTCGTCGGCAAGTTCGCGGTCCTGATTGGCAGGTCTCTGGAACCATGTATGCCCACAATTCGAACATTGAACGTCACGACCGCCGTCGGGAATGACACTTGCATCAACTTCGTACTGTGCGCCGCAATTCGGACAAATTAACCGCATGCTGCCCTCTCAAATATTCTTTGAACCCCGAATATTCCCTATGCATCGCAAAAGGCGGGGCCGACTGCTTCATTTTGTTGGATTTTTAGCAAAGCCGGACCAACAATCCAAGCATTTGCGCCACACCACATTGAAAGACCGTCCGGGCTGAGGCAAAACTGTCGCGGCAGGCAGGGGGCAGGATAGACCGTGATCAAGCTGGAAGATGTAACATACGGCTATGGCGCGGCAGAGCTATTGGCAGGGATTTCCCTGCAATTGCAGCCCGGATCGTTCCATTTTCTGACCGGCCCGTCCGGTTCGGGCAAGACCACACTGCTGCGGCTGTGCTATTCCGACCTCACGCCCAGTTCTGGCCGCGTACTGCTGTTTGACCGCGACGCAAAGTCGCTGTCGCGCGACGACGTGGCCCGGATGCGGCGGCGTATCGGGGTGGTGCATCAGGATTGCCAGTTTCTCGACCATCTGCCGATCGCCGAGAACGTCGCCTTGCCGCTGGCGACCGCGAACCGCAAAGATGAATCCGGTGACCTTGCCGAGCTGCTTTCCTGGGTTGGACTATCTCAGCGTGCCGATGCCTTGCCGCCTGAACTTTCAGGTGGCGAACGCCAGCGGGCGGCACTGGCAAGGGCAATCATCATGTCCCCGGATGTCATCATTGCCGATGAACCCACCGGAAATGTCGATTGGGAGATGTCGCTGCGATTGCTGACTTTACTGGTAGAGTTGAACAAGATGGGCAAGACGATCCTTATCGCCACGCATGATCTGAACCTGATCCGCAGCGCCAAGTCGCAGGTCTCGGCCAGAGTGCTTCGCATCCGCGACCGGCAGATCCAACTTGCCGGTGCCGACCTGTGACGCGCCTCGCTCTGCCAGCCCTGCTGCGCAGCAACGCTCAGGCGGACCGCGTGGTGCCCCCGTCAGACTTCACTGCCAGGCTGACGCTATTCTCTGCCGGGGCGATGGCCTTTCTTGCGGTCTTCGCACTGGCGTTGTCCTTTGCAACGGGCCGGCTGGCCGACCGCTGGTCTCAGGAACTGGCAAGGACTGCCACCGTGAGAATTTCCGCTCCGGACGGCCAGATGGCGATCCAGACTGCCGTTGTTCTGGCGGTGCTGGAAACAACACCCGGCATCGCTTCGGCCCGCGCGCTCGAGGAAGCCGAAAAGCGCGCCCTGCTTGAACCATGGTTCGGCCCGGATTTGCCATTGGACGCTCTGCCGATCCCACAATTGATTGAGATCATCGAAACCGGCGATGGGTTTGATGCCGAGGGTCTGAGCCTGCGACTGAAGGCAGAGGCGCCGGGCGCGGTCCTCGACGACCACACCCGCTGGCGAAAGCCGCTGGTCGAGGCCGCGGATCGTGTCCGGCTGCTTGGTCTGGTCTCGATCAGCCTGATCGCGGCGACGACCGCGGCGATGGTTGCCCTGGCGGCCAATGCGGCACTGGCGGCGAATGGGCAGGTCATACGCGTTCTAAGGCTCGTGGGCGCGCTCGATACCTATATCGCCCGCGCTTTCGTGCGAAGGTTCACCTTGCGTGCCTTGTCGGGCGCTGCCGTCGGGACGGCCCTTGGCGCGCTCTTCATCGCCCTGATCCCGGATACAGAGCCCGCCAACGGCTTTCTGACCGATATCGGCCTTCAGGGCGTTGAATGGCTCTGGCTGCTGGTCGTGCCACTGGTCGCCGCAGTCGTTGCCTTCCTTGCCACCCGTCTTGCCGCCTTCCGTTCCTTGCGAAAGCTGACCTGATGCCAAACCCGCTTCAATGGCTGCGCTCTCTGGCCTTCATCA
>JAHEAO010000052.1 GCA_024642725.1 Paracoccaceae bacterium
ATTATGCATGCTAGGAGAAGTGGGCAGGCGGCCTCGGGGTGACCCGGTGGTCGCTTTTTCGTTTCGCTCGTGCGGAGTGGCATGAGAGGCGCATGACTTAATGACATTGATCAGACCCGAAGGTGAGGACGGGGACGCCAAGGAGGTTCTTCTTGGCGTCGAAGAGCATTTCTATGAGGCCGCCGAGGATTTCAAGGCGGTCGTGCGGAAGCTGAGGGCCGGTGAGATCGTGGCGCCTGCGGGCGCACGGGACGCGGTGAGCGAATACCGCAAGCTGGCAACGCTATTATTCCGGGAGCGGCAATCCCTTGAAGATGAGAGACGACGACAACAGGGCATTCACGGCGAGTACGGGCTCGACCTTGATGCGGCACGCGACGAGATCCGACGCCGAATGGCTTGCCTCAGGACCGCCGGAGCGGTTGCAGGCTTTCCTGAATGAACTTGATGAGGGAGTGCTTATGGCGCTCCCTTTTCTGTTCGAGTTCTGGGCGATGGAACATCAACTGCCGCCGACAGGCGCGTGGCGCAGTTGGGTGGTGATGGGCGGGCGCGGCGCGGGCAAGACCCGCGCCGGTGCCGAATGGGTGCGGGCAGAGGTTGAGGGCGCGCGGCCGCTCGATCCGGGGCGTGCGCGTCGTGTCGCGCTGGTCGGAGAGACGGAGGCCCAGGTCCGTGAGGTGATGATTTTCGGGGAATCCGGCATCATGGCTTGCTCTCCGCCCGACAGGAGGCCCGAATGGCGCGCGACAAGAAAGTTGCTGGAATGGCCGAACGGCGCCACGGCGCAGGTTTTTTCGGCGCAGGAACCGGAAGCCCTGCGAGGGCCGCAATTCGATGCGGCCTGGGCTGATGAATACGGCTGCGCTGCAGTAGACAAGGGGACCAACCAGCCCAACCGGTTCCTGGATCCGAAGTCCTCTGAATCCAGCCTGCCGAAGTATTCTGACGGGCGGCGCGATGAGCTGATCCAGATGCAATATCTGCGGGCGATGGTCGAATTTTGGAATGCTCCGGAGAACAATCCCGCATCGGATATCTACGATGGAAGTATGGTGGATACGAGCAACGCCCATGTCTGGGCCTGGGATGCCAGGCCGTTTCCATTTTTTCCCATGAGCGGAAACATCTGGTCTGACGGAAGCAACTACCACCGTGGACACTGGATCAATGGAAGAACCACATCCCGGTCATTGGCAGATGTGGTCGAGGAGATATGCGAGCGGTCGGGTGTGGCGCCGGTCGATACATCAAGGCTCTTTGGCTATGTTCGAGGTTATTCCGTCGCAAATGTGAGGGATGCGCGTTCGGCCCTGCAACCGTTGATGCTGGCCTACGGGTTCGAAGCGATTGAGCGCGACGGCATGCTGGTGTTTCAGACGCGAAATGGTCATCTGAAAACCTCGGTTGATGTTGACCAACTCGCGATTTCGACCGAGATCGCCGGTGATATCGAACGAATTCGCGCACCCGAGGCCGAGGTCGTCGGTCGACTGCAGTTGAGTTTCATAGATGCGATTGGTGATTATGACATTCGAGCGGAAGAAGCTCTGTTTCCAGATGAGTCGGCGCAAGTTACTTCGAAATCCGAGGTGCCGCTCCTTCTGACGAAGACCGAAGGTCGGGCAATCGTGGAGCGCTGGCTCGCTGAAGCGCGGGTTGCGCGAGACATGGTGCGTTTTGCGATGCCGATGTCGGCCTTGGGTGTCGTTGCCGGCGACGTGATTGATTTTCCGAGCACCGGAAACGAAGGAAGATATCGGGTCGACCGACTTGCTCATGCGGGATTCCAAACGGTTGAAGCGGTCAGAATTGAAGCCGAGACCTATCGGCACAGCGATGAAGCTGAAGCGCCCGGAATTGTTCGGCCATTTGCTGTGCCCGCGCCTGTCTTCTCGACTTTCATGGATCTCCCGTTGCTTAGCGGAGAGGAATCGGAAGTTGCGCCGCACATTGCCGTCTCTGCGACGCCATGGCCGGGTTCCGTCGCTGTTTACAGTTCGGCAACTGAGAGCGGGTTCAGACTGAACAGGCTGATCCAATCGCAATCGATCATTGGTTTTACCGATTCGCCACTGCTGCGGGCGACCCCCATGATCCTCGATAGAGGGCCAGCGCTTCGGGTCAACCTTCTTAATGGCCAATTGTCTTCCGCGTTTCTTGATGCGGTCTTGAATGGCGCCAATACCGCGGCGATCGGAGATGGTTCACCCGAAAACTGGGAGGTATTCCAGTTCACCGACGCGGTCTTGGTAGATGAAGACATATACGAAATTTCTGGTCGGTTGCGGGGTCAGGCCGGAACGGATGCGATTGGTAGCTTGGACTGGCCGCCCGGCAGCACATTCGTCATGCTTGACGGTGGACCGCAGCAAATCGCCATGAAATCTTCGGAACGCGGATTGGATCGCTTCTATCGCATTGGGCCGGCGCAGCAGGCGCTCGACGACGAGTCCTTCACGGAGATTGTCCAGTCCTTCAATGGTATCGGTCTTCGGCCCTACGCTCCGGTCCATTTGAGGGCAGCGAGGGACGGGACAGGGAATATCACCTTCTCTTGGGTGCGGAGAACGCGGATTGACGGTGATAGCTGGCAGTCGGTCGAAGTTCCGATTGGCGAAGACCGTGAAGCTTACGTCGTGCGGATATTGAAGAATGGTTTGGTCCTAAGGGAAATTGAGCGTTTGGTTCCCAGTTGGACCTATAGCCCGGCTTTGCAAAGCGCTGACGGCGCGACCTCGGGTTTCACAATGCAGGTCGCACAGATTTCGAATCGATACGGCGTAGGGCCATTCAGAAGGATAGATATCAATGTTTGAGACACCCAGACTTTCACTTCCCCTGCTTCAGGCAGCTCAGGCCCAGAAACATATTACTGTAAATGAGGCGTTGGTTCGGTTGGATGGCCTGGCTCAGCTGGTGCTTTCGTCGGTAAGCACTCCGATTCCTCCGGGGCTTGCCTCCGATGGGGATTGCTATGGTGTCCCGGTCGGGGCAACTGGAGCATGGGCAGGGCATGACCAAGACCTTGCTATTTATTCGAATGGCGGCTGGATTTTTGCGACACCACAGATTGGTTGGCGTGCCTGGGTTGTCGACGTTGCTGCCAATGCGCTTTTCGGCAGCAGCGGTTGGGTAATGAATGCGGTCGCACTGACTCAGAATGGTGCGTCCCTGACCTACGAAATTCTTGAGTTTGACCACCAGATAACAGCGGGTAACACTTCTGCTGCGGTTGCTGCAATTCCTGCCGACACGATTGTGTTTGGCGTCACCGGCCGTGTCCTCGTCGAGATGAGTGGCGGCCTGACAGGGTGGAAGCTGGGCGTCGCTGGATCGGACGACCGATATGGTAGCAGCCTGAGCCCCGCCTTGGGGAATTGGGTGCGTGGCATGACAAGTTCGCCTCTGGCATATTACACCGACACTGACCTCGTGATGACGGCGGAGGGATCGGCCTTTGTCGACGGCGAAGTTCGATTTTCGGTCAGTCTTATGCGTCTGAGCGCGCCGAACTAGTGCGGGACCCTGTCGACTCTCCCCATTTCGATCCGACATGAGCCTCTTCACACCATTGCGTTTGGCAGCATTCCAAGCTTTGTTGTATGAGGCTCGCGAACAGGAGGAGCTACCATGGCAGAGACACGAACAAAACTTGCGGAAGTGGATCCAGTCTGGCAGCGGATTACGTCAGAAGCCCGTGAAGCGGTGAAGAATGAACCATTGCTGGGTGGGCTTCTACATGCTTGCATTCTGCATCATGACAGTCTGGAAGATGCGCTCGCCTACAGGATGGCGCAGAAACTGGCCTCGGGTGAGATGTCTGAGCAGTTGCTGCGGGAGATCGCAGATGCAGCCTATGAAAAGGATCCCTCTCTCGGACAAAAGGCTCGCGCCGATATCGTGGCTGTCTATGAGCGAGACCCGGCCTGTCACCGATTCCTGCAGCCGATCCTGTTTTTCAAGGGCTTTCAGGCAATCCAGTCTTATCGAGTCGCGCACTGGTTATGGAACTCAGGCCGCAAAGACCTCGCATATTTTGTGCAAATGCGGGTTTCCGAGCAGTTTGGAGTCGATATTCATCCGGCCGCTCGCGTCGGCAAAGGTATCATGATCGATCATGCTCATTCGATTGTCATCGGTGAGACTGCCGTGGTCGGAGACAACGTTTCGATGCTGCATTCCGTAACGCTTGGCGGGACGGGCAAAGAAGATGATGATCGTCATCCAAAAATCGGAGATGGGGTGATGATTGGCGCCGGCGCGAAAGTCCTTGGCAATATCAAGGTTGGATCTTGCAGCAGGATCGCAGCGGGATCAGTCGTGCTTCATGAAGTGCCACCCTGCAAGACAGTGGCCGGTGTGCCTGCAAAAATCGTCGGCGAAGCTGGATGCGACCAGCCCTCGGTTACCATGGATCAATTGCTGGCGGATAGCGCCGGGTGACCATGTCAGGCCCGGCCCCTTTTTACCGGGCAGGGTTTCGTTGCGAAAGTCGTTAGGCCAACATCAGCATCGGGTTTTCAAGATTGTCCCGGATCGCTCCAAGCAATTCGGCCCCAAGGGCGCCGTCAATAACCCGGTGGTCCACGGAGAGCGTCACGGTCATCACATGAGCGACAGTCACCGCATCGTCTTGACCGACAACAGCTCTTTTGGTGCCTGCGCCCACGGCTAGAATTGCACCGTGTGGCGGGTTGATGACGGCATCGAAACTATCGATGCCAAACATTCCCAGATTCGAGATCGCGAAGCTGCCGCCCTGATATTCCTGCGGTGCGAGTTTACGATCCCTCGCGCGGGTTGCGAGGTCTTTCATCTCGGCGCTGAGGGCCGAGACGGATTTCTTTTCGGCGTCTTTGAGAACCGGGGTAAAAAGCCCGCCGTCAACAGCCACCGCGACAGCGACATCGGAGGCCTTCATCTTGAGTATGCGGTCACCTGCCCAGACAGCGTTGGCATCCGGCACCTGCTGAAGCGCCAATGCACAAGCCTTGATAATAAAGTCATTCACCGAAAGCTTCACCCCGCGATAGTCCAGTTGTTTGTTCAACCGGCTGCGGAAATCCATGAGTGCATCCAGCCGGATGTCACGACGCAGATAGAAATGAGGTATGGTCTGTTTTGCCTCGGTCAAACGTGCGGCAATGATCTTGCGCATCCCATCCAGTTTGACTTCTTCGAATTCGCGGTCCTCATACATCCTCGTGACTGCATCCGTCGACGGACCCGAGGGTGCGGGGGCAGGCACCGACTGTGCGGCTGGCGACGCCTGTTTCGGGCTTGCCTTGGCGGATTCCACGTCGGCTTTGACGATGCGCCCATGAGGTCCGGAGCCTGTAACGCTCGCTATGTCGATCCCGTTGTCCTGGGCGATGCGCCGCGCAAGTGGTGATGCAAAAACCCGGTTGCCTTCGGGTGTCTTGGGGGCCGCCGCAACGCCGACCGTTGGTTTGGGCGTGGCTTTGGCGGGCGCCGCTTCTTGAGCCGCTGGCTGCGATGTCGTGGCACCAATATCGGCGGCGCTTTCTCCATCCGCGAGCATGACCGCTATTGGCGTGTTCACTTTTACGCCTTCCGTGCCGGCTGGGACGAGCAGCTTTCCGACAACGCCTTCCTCTACGGCCTCAAACTCCATTGTGGCCTTGTCCGTCTCAATCTCTGCAATCAGATCGCCAGACGCGACGGAATCGCCTTCCTTTACCAGCCACTTGGCGAGTGTACCTTCCTCCATCGTAGGGGACAGGGCGGGCATCAATACTTCAGTCGGCATCGCTTCTCTCCCTCTAGCGGTATGTAACGGCTTTGACGGCATCAACGACTTCCTTTGTCGTCAACAACGCGTGTTTTTCCAGGTTGGCTGCATACGGCATGGGAACATCCTTACCGGTGCAGTTCAGGACCGGCGCATCAAGGTAATCGAACGCTTCGGTCATGATCTTTGCAGACAAATGGTTCCCTATTGAACAAACAGGGAAGCCTTCCTCGACTGTGACGCAGCGGTTGGTCTTCTGGACCGACCGGATGACGGTTTCGTAGTCGATGGGTCGCAAGGTCCGAAGATCGACGACTTCGGCGCTGATACTTTCTTTGGCAAGAATATCAGCAGCTTCGAGTGCGTAGGTCATCCCGATCCCAAAGCTTACGATCGTGACATCGGTGCCTTCGCGCCAGATCTTGGCTTTGCCGAAGGGGACCGTGTAGTCATCCATGACCGGTACGTCGAAGGACCGACCGTAAAGGATTTCATTTTCCAGGAAGATGACTGGGTTATCGTCACGGATCGCCGTTTTCAGGAGGCCCTTGGCATCGGCGGCAGAGAACGGCATGACAACCTTTAGCCCCGGTACCTGCGCATACCACGCGGCATAATCCTGGCTGTGCTGGGCACCGACGCGCGCAGCAGCGCCATTGGGACCTCGGAACACCATCGGAGCGCCCATCTGTCCGCCGGACATGTAGCGGGTTTTCGCAGCCGAGTTGATGATGTGATCGATTGCTTGCATCGCAAAGTTGAATGTCATGAACTCAACGATCGGCCGCAATCCGCCGAATGCGGCGCCGACGGCAATGCCGGCAAAACCGTGCTCAGTTATGGGCGTGTCGATAACGCGCTTCGGCCCAAATTCGTCAAGCAGGCCTTGGCTGATCTTGTAGGCACCCTGATATTCGGCAACCTCTTCGCCCATCAGGTAAACGGTCTCGTCCCGACGCATTTCTTCGGCCATCGCGTCACGCAGCGCTTCACGAACGGTCGTCGCTTTCATCTCAGTCCCGTCCGGCACCTCCAATTCAAGAGGCGCCTCTGATCGAGGCGCGGCGGCCACTGCTGCGGGAGCTTCGCGGGTTTCGACCGGTGACGACACTGCGGCTGCCGGGGCAGGGGCCGCGTCCGGGCTTTCGCCGTCCATCAGTAAAACTGCAATTGGTGTGTTGACCTTTACACCCTCGGTTCCTTCCGAGACCAGGATCTTACCGATGACACCTTCATCGACGGCCTCGAATTCCATCGTGGCCTTGTCCGTCTCGATCTCGGCCAAGATATCACCGGACGAAACGGAGTCGCCCTCCTTGACCAGCCATTTTGCAAGTGTGCCTTCCTCCATTGTAGGGGAAAGGGCGGGCATGAGTACTTCGGTTGCCATGGACTTTCCTCCCTCAGGCGTCAGCGTAGATGTCTGTCCAGAGCTCTTCGAGCGCCGGTTCAGGACTGGTCTTAGCGAATTCGGCGGACTCGTTCACGATTTCCTTGATTTCCTTGTCGATCGCTTTGAGATCGTCTTCCGTCGCGTGTTTGCCGGTCAAGAGCATAGTCCGAACATGTTCGATGGCATCGCGTTCTTCGCGCATTTTCTGCACTTCTTCACGCGTGCGGTACTTGGCCGGGTCTGACATGGAATGTCCGCGGTAGCGGTAGGTTTTGACTTCCAGGATGTACGGACCTTTGCCAGCGCGGCAGTGAGCGACCGCTTTTTCTCCGGCCGCCTTAACCGCCAGAACGTCCATGCCGTCAACTTCCTCTCCGGGAATTCCATACGCAGCGCCGCGTTCCCATAGACTAGGTGACTTGGTGGACCGTTTGATGCTTGTGCCCATCGCATATTGGTTATTCTCGATGACAAATATAACCGGCAGGTCCCAAAGTTCCGCCATGTTGTAAGTTTCGTAGACTTGACCCTGATTGGCAGCGCCATCACCAAAATAGGCGAATGTGACCCTCTTGTTGTCGAGATATTTGTCCGCGAACGCCAGACCGGCTCCGATCGGCACTTGTGCCGCGACGATTCCGTGACCGCCGTAGAAATGCTTCTCTTTCGAGAACATATGCATCGAGCCGCCTTTGCCCTTCGAATAGCCGCCCTCGCGCCCGGTCAGTTCCGCCATCACGCCTTTGGGGTCCATACCACAAGCGAGCATATGGCCGTGGTCGCGGTAAGATGTTATCCGCTTGTCGCCTTCTTCTGCGGCGGCCTCGAGCCCGACGACCACGGCCTCCTGACCGATATAAAGGTGACAGAATCCACCGATGAGGCCCATACCGTATAGCTGGCCGGCCTTTTCCTCAAATCTGCGGATCAACAGCATCTCGCGGTAGAACTCTAATAGTTCTTCTTTTGAGACGTTTGGTTTTGTTGCGCCTTTCGCAGTGGCCATCCGGCATCCTCCTCCGTGTCGCGGCAATAGTTTAATATTAAACTACCTAGTACTGCACGCGTATCAAAATTGCGACCTAAATCTAATCCTGCGTCAGGAAGATCAGATATGCAACTTCGGAATAGGTCAGTCGGACTCTCGGATCGGCGCTTGATGGACGTTCAGCGAATGACCACTTCATCCATCCGCACAAGGCCCAGGACGTCACGAGCTTGTTCATCAAGCAGGTCGAGATCTAGAAAATCGTCGGACAATCTACGTGTCTTGTTCCGCATCAGTGCGACTTCGTCCTTTAGCTTGTCCCGTTTGTGGCCAAGCTCTTCCGCTTCGGCGCTAATCTGGATTCGTCGAAAGAGCCCATAATCACCCTGCACGCTGGCAAAGGTGAAGTAAGTGCCGAGCGCAAATACTACCATGAAATAGATAACGGCGCCGTAAGTCGGAGTGGTCTTTGAAAAACTCATATCTGCCTCGTCCGCCGCGTCTTTGCGCGACTTTGAGCCACAATGGCGTATTCACGCTTCGCTGTAAATTCCAAAGTTCGTCGGTATCCGGCCCAACTGGGGGCAGTTGTGCCGAGAACTTGCCACTGATGCTATTGGACTGCCTCAATTTGAGGGCGCCAAGCGGACCGAAACCATTGCACAGTTGAAATGCTGTGGCCTGGTTCGATCCGCAACCCAAAGATGCAATTACTTTTTTTCATTCGTGCGGGCAAAGACTTACAAAAGAAAGAGTCGGTCCGGTCCTTTTTCGAGATCCGGGCCGCCCTTGTTTCAGGCTTTGCCTTTGTAAATATCAATCAGCTTGCCCAACATCGCCAGGGCATCTGCCCTGTCACGTTGGAAGGAATTCCGTCCGATGATGGAACCGTTTCCGCCACCGTCACGGATTGCGCGCGCGTCGTCATAGACGCTGTCTGTGCCCTTCTTTGCGCCGCCAGAGAACACGACGATACGCCGGCCATTGAAAGCCGACTGCATGCAATGTGCGACGCGTTTGGCCTGTGTCGACACATCAATCTTCTCGGCTTCGTAGACTTTCTTGGCTTCTGGCAGCGACAGATGGTCGGTGGAGAGCTTGATCTTGATGATGTGCGCGCCGAGAAGCGCTGCAATCTGGGCAGCGTATGCGGCGATGTCGATTGCCGTCTCGCCGTCTTTGTCCAGCGCTTCGCCGCGTGGATAGGACCAAATAACGGTAGCCACACCTTTGGCCGCCGCTTCTTCGCGCAGTGCTGCAATTTCTTCGAACATGCCCAGACCGGCGTCGGAGCCGGGGTAAATCGTGAAACCGATTGCAGCGCAGCCCAGACGCAGGGCGTCGTCGACGCAAGCCGTGATGGCCTGATCTTTGCCCGCCGTGCTGGACATCAGGGAGTTGGCACTGTTGGCCTTCAAGATCGTGGGAATCTGGCCGGCAAATGTATCCGCACCGGCCTCCAGCATGCCCAAAGGTGCCGCGAAAGCATTGAGTCCGGCATCGATGGCCAATTGGTAGTGATAATGTGGATCGTATGCGGCGGGATTGGGGGCGAAAGAGCGTGCCGGACCATGTTCGAAGCCCTGATCTACCGGCAGAATGATAACCTTGCCGGTGCCGCCAAGTTTCCCTTCCATCAGTATTCTGTTCAGGTTGGCTTTGACCCCTGGGGTCTCGCCTTCGTAGTTGGCCAGTATGCGTTGAACGACTCGGGTCGATTTCATCTCAAAATTCCTTGAACATTGGCTGCCCCGGCCTTCGGATATGAATCTATGGTGTATTTTGCAATGGCGGTTGCGCTAACATGCGTTTTCACGCTGTCGACTGCTCAAGCGCCGCGACGCCGGGCAGCGTCTTGCCTTCCATCCATTCCAGAAACGCGCCGCCCGCGGTTGAAATGTAGCTGAAATCATCGGCAACCCCGGCATGATTCAGGGCGGAAACGGTGTCGCCGCCGCCGGCGACCGAAATCAGCTGCCCATTTCTTGTTAGTTCTGCGGCTTTGCGGGCTGCTTCGACAGTCGCCTTGTCGAATGGTTCGATTTCAAAAGCGCCAAGCGGACCATTCCAGATCAGGGTCCTGCACTTTTCGAAGATCTTAGAAATAGCACCGACCGTCAAAGGTCCGGCATCAAGAATCATCGCGTCGGACGGGCAAGCATCAACGCCAAGGATTTCTGAAGGCGCATTCTCACGGAAATCCCTCGCAACGACGATATCAATGGGCAGGACGATTTCACACCCGGCCTCACCCGCCGTCCGTATGATTTCCCGGGCTGTATCGGCCAGATCATGTTCGGCCAGCGATTTGCCCACAGCGACGCCCTGAGCTGCAAGAAACGTGTTGGCCATGCCGCCGCCGATGATCAAATACTTGACCTTGCGAGACAGGTTGGCGAGCAGGTCGAGCTTGGTGGATATCTTGGCGCCACCGACGACCGCGACCACCGGGCGCTGCGGTGTGCCCAAGGCTGCTTCCAGTGCCTTCAACTCTGCCTGCATCAGTCGGCCTGCGGCAGAGGGCATCAGATGCGCGAGGCCTTCTGTCGAGGCATGTGCGCGATGCGCGGCTGAAAATGCGTCGTTCACATATACATCGCCAAGAGCGGCGAGGGACGCGGCAAAGGCTGCATCATTTGCTTCTTCTTCGGCGTGAAAACGCGTGTTTTCCAAAAGCAGAACCTCACCCTTCGGTAGGGCCGCAACGGCTCTTTTCGCCGGTCCACCGATGCAATCTTCCACGAAATGAACAGGCGCGCCAATGTGCTTCTGGAGCTCGGGAACAAGCGGGCGAAGGGACATCGACGGGACGACCTTGCCTTTCGGCCTGTCGAAATGTGCGAGGAGCACGGGGCATCCGCCAGCCGCCAATATATCGCGGACCGTGGGGACAATCCGCTCGATGCGTGTTGCATCGGTGACGTGCCCATTTTCGACCGGAACGTTGATGTCGACGCGCACGAGCACGATCTTTCCCTTGAGGTCCAGATCATCGATCGTCTTCCAGCTCATGTGCAATCTCCTATCGGGCGTGGCCTATTGTCTATCCACCCGATCTGGAGCCCGGCGTCAACATCGCCCTTTCCCTTCCGGCTGCGGCGGCATAGTTTGCCGCCAAATATTCACAGGAGAGCCCAATGGCCGAGATCAAAGACCCAGAGAACACCATCCTGATCGAACTCAAGGGAGGCACTGTGACCGTCGCCTTGATGCCCGATGTGGCGCCCAAACACAGCGAGCGGATGAAGGAATTGGTGCGGGCGGGCGCCTATGACAACGTGGTGTTTCACCGGGTGATCGACGGTTTCATGGCGCAGACCGGGGATGTTGAAAACGGAAATGCCGAAAAGGATTTCAATTTGCGCCGTGCCGGGACCGGCGGCTCCGACCTGCCGGATCTGCCCGCAGAGTTTTCCAAGCTGCCGCATGACCGCGGAACGATCGGGGCCGCTCGGTCTTCCAACCCGAATTCAGCGAACAGCCAATTCTTCATAAATTTCAAGGACAACCATTTCCTCAACGGGCAGTATACCGTCTATGGCCGGGTCATTGGCGGTATGGAACATGTTGACGCCATCACCCGTGGCGAGCCTCCGATGAATCCTGATCGCATGATCAGCGTCAAAGTTGCCGCCGATGCGTAGCAGCAACATCCTTTTCGGAGCGCTGTTTATCCTCGGTGTTGCGTTCCTTGGAGCGTATTATTGGTATCAAACGCAACCTGATCCGGCGGCACCTGCACCGGTTGTCGCGGGTGACGTTGAGGGACCGATCCTCGACATCACCGTCGCGGGCGAAGCGAATGGCCACATCATTGTAAAGCTTTTCGCCGATGTTGCGCCGCTGCATGTCGAAAGACTGAAGACGCTGGTTGAGGCGGGCGCCTATGACAATGTAGTTTTTCACCGTGTTATCGATGGCTTCATGGCGCAAACTGGCGATGTCCAATATGGCAAGGCGGATGCGGATATCGGCCGGGCCGGGAGCGGGGGATCGGATTTGCCTGACCTGCCGGCGGAGTTTTCCAGCCTGCCTTTCGACCGTGGCATGCTTGGGATGGCGCGCGCGGCCAGCCCCAATTCGGCCAACAGCCAGTTCTTCATCATGTTCGCGCCGGCTCCGCATTTAAACGGGCAGTATACGATCGTCGGCCAAGTCATTGAAGGCATGGATGTTTTGGACAAGATCAAGCGGGGCGTCGGGGGCAATGGCGAGGTCGACGGCACTCCAGACGTGATGACATCGGTGAAATTGGTTCAGTAGCGACCGTTCACGCTCGGGTGAGGCGGGCTGTTCTGATGCCGCTTTCCGTGGCAGCCTTGACGTGGGAGATGTGCCATGTCCTACGCAAGACTGGGGTTTGTAAGTGTTTTACTTAGCCTAGCCGCTGCAGCGGCTGCGGCTGATCCCAGTTTCTGGAAGCATGAATGGCCCAAGACCGATTTCAGCATCACCAATTTGTCGAGCTGGATTGAGATCCTGTCGGGTGGACCGCCCAAGGACGGGATACCTGCCCTGTCCGATCCGGTCTTCATTCCCGTTGCGCTGGAAGACAAGCTTGGTGATCGAGAGCCGATCATCGCGCTCGAAATCCAAGGCTCGCCGCCACGGGCGTATCCTGTGCGCTATCTCACATGGCATGAGATCATCAACGATGAGGTTGGCGGAACGCCGGTCGCTGTCACTTTTTGCCCGCTTTGCAATTCAGCGATGGTCTTTGACCGCCGTGTCGATGAAAGGGCACTCACTTTCGGGGTTTCTGGAAAGCTCCGTAATTCGGATATGGTGATGTACGACAGGGAAACCGAAAGCTGGTGGCAGCAGGCGCTCGGGGAAGGCATCGTTGGCGTGCACACCGGAAAGACTCTGGCGCAGTTGCCGTCCTGGATGGAAAGCTGGGCAGATTATAAAATCAGGAATCCCAATGGGTTGGTTATGGCTGAACCGAATTGGCCACGGCGATATGGCAGCAATCCTTATGTCAGCTATGACAGTTCATTCCGGCCTTTTCTTTATAGCGGTGAGAACCCTCCGCATGACATCCCGCCGCTGATGCGCGTGCTGCGCGTGGATGACAGGGCGTGGACATTTGAACGTCTTCGTGCCGAAGGAAAGATCGAGGACGCCGGATTGACGATTGTCTGGACCACAGGGCAGGCATCGGCGCTGGATACGGCGCGGATTGGCGATGGCAAGGATGTGGGATCAGTCCGGGTCCGGGACGGGGCAGGACGGGATGTTCCGCATGATGTCATGTTCGCCTTCGCCTTCCATGCATTCTGGCCGAAGGGAACTTGGATGCTTGGGCCGCAGTAGTCGCGGTTTGTTTAACGTGTTCGTTAAACCCTGACCCAGTTGTTTAACGCGTTCGTTAAAGGTTTAACGGTCAATTTTACTGACCTTGTCACCGGACAAGGCAAGCGACTGGTACGACCTGTCCACACCGTTTTGTGTGATAACGATTTGTTAGCTATCCGGAGGTTGGCCGCTGGCTGCTACATGGCCTCCTGCTAGCCTTCTACCGTCACGAGCGCATGGCGCTTGCGGCCCGCGCTCAGCTTCACCGGACTGGCAAGATCAGCCCCCGTCAGTAGCAATCCGGCGTCGGTCAGCGGTTCATCATTCAGCCGCGCGCCATTGTCCGCGATCAGACGCTTGGCTTCCTTGCCGGAGGCGGCAAGGCCCGAACGCACAATCAGTTGTACGACTGAAATCCCGTCGCCGATTTCCGAGGCCGAAAGGGTGAGCGTCGGCAGGTCGTCGCCAACGCCGCCTTTCTCGAAAACCTCGCGCGCGGTGGCTTCGGCGGCTTTGGCGGCGTCGGCACCGTGCAGCAGGGTTGTAACTTCGTTGGCCAGCCGGATCTTGGCTTCGTTGATCTTTGATCCTTCAAGCGCGCCCAACCGGTCGCATTCCTCGACCGGCAGTTCGGTGTAGAGCTTCAGGAACCGGCCAGTGTCAGCATCGGTCGTGTTGCGCCAGAATTGCCAGAACTCGTAAGGAGACAGCATTTCGGCATTGAGCCAGACAGCCCCAGACAGCGACTTGCCCATCTTCTTGCCGTCAGAAGTGGTCAGGAGTGGCGAGGTTAGCCCGTAGATCTCATGATCGAGCACCCGTCGCGTCAGGTCGATGCCGTTGACGATGTTCCCCCACTGGTCAGAGCCACCCATCTGCAACAGGCATCCATAGCGGCGGTTCAGCTCCAGAAAGTCGTAGGCCTGCAAGATCATGTAGTTGAATTCAAGGAACGATAACGACTGTTCGCGGTCGAGCCGGGATTTGACGCTTTCAAAGGATAGCATTCGGTTAATCGAGAAATGCCTGCCGATGTCACGCAGAAAACTGAGGTAGTTCAGGTCGTCCAGCCATTCGGCATTGTTGACCATGATCGCATCGCCGGGTCCGGTCCCGAAAGTGACGTAGCTTGCGAATACCTCCGTGATCCCGGCGATATTGGAATCGATCTGGTCTGGTGTCATCAGCGGTCGTTCATCGGCGCGGAAGCTGGGGTCACCCACTTTGGTGGTGCCGCCGCCCATCAGGACAATCGGCTTGTGCCCGGTTTTCTGCAGCCAGCGTAGCATCATGATCTGGATCAGAGAGCCCACATGCAACGACTTCGCGGTGGCGTCAAAGCCGATATAGGCAGGCACGATTCCCTTGACCAAAACCTCGTCCAGCCCCTGATAATCAGTGCAATCGGCCAGAAAGCCACGCTCGATCATCACGTGCAGGAAATCGGATTTGGGGTGGTAGGTCATCGTGATCTTGTCCATTCTGAAGGCGTCGGCTCTCTATATAAGGGCGGGCGGCAGAGGGGAAGTGATGAAGAAAACGGAACCGATCTGGGTGTTGGGCGCCATGTCAGGGACGTCGCTCGACGGGGTCGACGCCGCGATGCTGCTGACGGACGGCGAAACAATTTATGGCTTTGGCAAAACCGGATACAGGCCCTATTCCGACGCGGAACGGCAAGTGCTCCGGACGGCTCTTGGCAAGTGGGTGGATGTTCAGGAAGCGACCGAACTGGTCGAGACTGCGCATGCGGAACTTCTGTCGGAATTTCCCGAGGCGCAACTTGTCGGCTTTCACGGCCAGACACTGGCCCACGACCCGCGCGGGCGTGGCACGTTCCAGGCCGGGGATGGTGGTATTCTGGCAGAGGTGCTCGACCGGCCGGTCATCTGGGATTTTCGCAGCAACGATGTTGAAATGGGGGGGCAGGGTGCGCCGCTGGCACCGTTCTTCCATTTTGCCTGTGCGAGATGGATCGGCGCCAAGGAACCATTGGCTTTTCTGAACCTTGGTGGCGTGGGCAACATGACTTGGATCGATCCGTCGAAGTCGCGACCGGAGCAAGAGGGAGCGCTTCTGGCCTTTGACACAGGGCCCGCCAATGCCCCGATCAATGACCTGATGCAAGCGCGGCGTGGAGTGTCGCATGACGAAGGCGGTGCCTTGGCGGCCGAAGGCGTGATTGACGAGAAGACAATTGGGGATTTTTTACATGCGGCGTATTTCTCAAGATGTCCACCCAAATCATTGGACAGGAATGATTTTCCAAAACTGTCCTTAGCGGTTGAGGGGTTGGCGGATGCCGATGCAGCGGCGACGCTGACCGCCGCCGCCGCAGCTTCGGTGGCCGTGGGCATGCAGTTCTGCCCGGAGGTTCCTGTGCAGGTGCTCGTCACTGGCGGCGGACGCCGGAATCCGGTTCTGATGCATATGCTGGCCGAGCGTCTGCCTTGCCCCGTCGTGCCGGTGGAAGACGTTGGTCTGGACGGAGACATGCTGGAAGCGCAGGCTTTTGCGCATCTTGCGGTCCGGGTGTTGCGCGGTTTGCCGACCTCATCTCCCTCGACCACTGGCGTCGCGGCGGCTGTTGGCGGTGGCCGGATCAGCCGCCCCGGACAAGTTCTGGAAACGTTGCCGTCATGACAGATGCACCTGTTGTCATTGTCGGCGCCGGTGCCGCAGGGATCGGGGCCGCGCGGCGCTTGATGGGACTCGGCATTGCGTCGATCGTTCTGGAAGCGACGGCGCGCGCTGGCGGACGTGCCTTGACGGCCAGCGGCGGCCTATCGCGGCGCTGGGACCACGGCGCACACTGGCTGCATTCCGCCGCGACCAATCCGCTGGTTCCGCTCGCGCGTACCATGGGCGCGACATTCACGGAAGAGGATGAAGGACCTCCATTCAGGCTATGGGCCTCCGGTCGCTTCGCGGATCAGGCGGAAATGCACCGTGCCCGATCCGAGTTGGAACGACTGAGCGATGCCATCGAGACTATTGCCGGTACGAAACGGGATGTTGCAGTGGCGGACCTGATGGCGGAACCGGGGCCGTGGTCGCAGTTGGTTCGAACTGTCTTCAACACATTGGCCGGGGAGGACGCTGACAAGGTGTCTGCCTCAGGTTATGGCGATTACGCCGACTGGGGTTTGGATTGGCCAGTGGACTCAGGCTACGGAGCTTTGATCGAAAAGCTCGCGGAGGGTCTTGATATCCGTCTCGGAACGCCCGTGACAGGGATCAGGGAAGTCAGCGCTGGGGTGGACGTGGTGACGCCATTTGGAACACAGCGCGCGCGTGCGGTCATTGTTACGGTGTCGACGAACGTACTTTCTTCCGGCGCAATCCGGTTTGGGCCCGGCGCAGCGGCCGATGTCGTCGCGGGGCTGATCCCCGACATGCCATGCGGTGCCTATGAAAAGGTCGCCTTTGAATTGACCGAACTGCCAGGCGAACTGAACGGCATAGGTTTTTGCACGATCGACCCCGGAAATGCCGATTTCGCGGTTGAAACCGAAGTGATTTCGGGCGCGGTGCCAATGCTGATCACGCATCTTGCAGGCGACGCGGCGCGCACTCTCATCGACCGAGGGGGGGATGCACTTGCAGCCAATGCTCGCGCTTGCCTGCGGGCGGCTTTCGGCAGCGGCATCGACCGCCAAATCAAAGGCCACGCGACGACGCGTTGGACCAAGGACCCCTGGGTGCGGGGCAGTTATTCGCATGCCAAGCCCGGCCGCGCTGCCGCGCGGCGCGCGGCCATAGCGGCAGAGACCGGACGTATCCTTTTCGCGGGCGAGGCCTTTTCATCGGGCTGGCAGGCGACCGTTCACGGTGCGTGGCAGACAGGACAGGACCGGGCGGATCAGATCGCTCTCAGTGGCTGGGCCTGATGGATGCCATCGCGGTGGCAAAGCCGGATCAGCTGGGCCGGCGGGAACGCGAGCGGGCCTGCCGGAGCATCGACCAGGTGTAGATCACCAGCGCAGCCCAAATCATCGGAAAGGCGATCATCCGGGCCTTGCCGAACTCCTCACCGAATATGAGGACGGCAGTGAGGAAGATCATTGTTGGCGCGATATATTGCATGATGGCAATCGTCGAGAGCCGCAACCCCTTGGCTCCATTGGCATAAAGGATCAGTGGCACCGCTGTGACCAACCCGCATCCAAGAAGCATCCATGTGTCGAATGATGTGGTTTGCAGAAAATGACCTTGTCCGGTCACCGCCAACCAGATCATGTAGCCCAGAGCCGGAGGGGTCAGCAGGAGAACTTCGAGCATGAAGCCCTGATTGGGCCCGATCGGCAGAGACTTCTTGAAGAATGCGTAGGCGCCCCATGACAGCGTCAGCCCAAGTGCGACAAGGGGCAGGCGACCGGCGTCCCATGTCAGCACGCCGACTGCGAGTGCGGCCAGCGCGATGGCGACCCATTGCGCGGGGTTAAGCCTTTCTTTCAGGATTACCGCGCCAAGAAAGACCGAAAAGAGCGGGTTGATATAGTAACCAAGCGCTGCATCAAGCGCGTGGCCCGTGCCGATCGCCCAGACGTAAATGCCCCAGTTGACCGAAATCAGCGCCGCCGTGACCGCCGCCATCCCCAGCATCGATGGGGTGCGGATCGCGTGCCGAAGATCGGCCGTGCGGCCAAGCAGGATCAGCAGGACGCCGGCGATCGGCACCGACCACAAGATTCGGTGGCTGATGACCTCGACCGGCGAAACATGCGAAAGCGCTTTCATGTAGAGCGGCAAGAAGCCCCACAACAGATAGGCCCCGAGCGCGAAACCGAATCCGCGCAAAGTGTCTTCGTCTTCTGGGGGTCTTGCAGATTCTTGTGTCATGGGCCTGTTCGCAGGTCAGTCCCGGTGTCGCTAACAGATGCGCGGGTCGGGGGCCATGGGGTGGATCCCGTTGCATCTACCTGTGACGAGAAAGGTAATCCCGGGTGAAGGCGACGTAGCCCTCGGCTGTTACCTTGAGATGTTGGCGCAGTATGGCGTGAAACGCCGGCAGGCGGTGGAAAGGCACGTTCGGATAGACATGGTGTTCGACATGGTAGGGCATGTTCCATGCAAGAAACCGAACCATCGCCGTTGTGAAGGTCGTGCGGGTATTTTCCAGCATATTCGCGACGTGCGGACAGTCGCCGTGTTCTGCCAGAAGGTAGAGCCGCAGGAAAGGTTGGCCCAATATCGATGGAATGATCCAGACCCATAAAAGGAACTGGGGGCTAAAGATAAGGGCAGACAGGTAGATGGCCAGAATCGCCCATGCCTCGCGCTGCATCCGCGTCAGGGCGGACTTGGGCAGGTAGGGTGGATGTTCTCGACGCGTAGCGAGCCTGATCAGGGTGCCAAACATGCCCGACCAATATGGCAGTCCCGACACATGGATCAGCCAATCGCGCTGTGTTTTGGGTTTTTCCGCCGTCAGTTCGGGGTCCTTGCCGTCGATATTCGTCCACTTGTGATGCGCGAGGTGAAAATACCGGAACCATTCGAACGGCAGCATCAGGATCAGGCCGCATATACGGCCAACCCATTCGTTCAGTGGCGCACTTGCGAACGGCGTCTTGTGGGTGCACTCGTGTTCCAGCGTAAAGAGAAAAGTCAGCAGGATGCCGTGGATCGGAAGCAGCAACGGCCAGAACGCGACGTCGGTTGCGATCAGGCTGCCAGTCAGAAGAATCGCGCCTCCATGCCCTGCAAGATGGATCAGGCCGGCTCTGTCCGAGCGTCTTGTCAACGCCGCCTTTTGATCGGCAGAGAGCCCGGCAAGTATGACCCTGTAATCCATGGGTTTACCTGGCCATTTCGCGCGCGAGTGCGCAGAAGCCTTCAATGGGCACCTGTTCAGCCCGGTCGGTGGGCTTCAGGCCCGCCGCGATCAAGAGTTCTTCGATATCCGGGGAGATGCCCTTGAGCGCCGAACGCAACATCTTGCGGCGCTGGTTGAAGGCCATGGCGACAACTCGGCTCAGCGTTGCGGGGTCGGCGGGATAACGCGGCTGGGGCAGGGCGGTCAGGTGCACCACGGCGGATTTGATCTTGGGCGGCGGAGTAAAGGCCTCGGGCGGTAGTTCCATGACGATACGGGCATCCGTTCGCCACTGGGCAAGAATGGCGAGGCGCCCGTAGGCTTTGCTGCCCGGTCTGGCCACGATCCGTTCCGCCACTTCCTTTTGGAACATCAGTGTCAGGCTCTGCCAGAATGGAGGCCAGTCCGCCGGCGTCAGCCAGCGCACCAGTAGCTCGGTGCCAACATTGTAAGGCAGGTTCGCCACGACGCGAATGGGCGGGGTCAGGTAGGCCAGCGGATCAAGGTTGAGCGCGTCCGCATTAATGACCTGAAGTTTACCCGGGTAAGCCGCTGAAATTTCTTCCAAAGCTGGCATACAACGACTGTCTTTCTCGATAGCGAGGACCCGCCTAGCGCCTTCAGACAACAACCCTCGTGTCAATCCGCCCGGACCCGGTCCGACCTCAAGCACATCGCAGCCCGTCAGGTCACCCGCCTGCCGTGCAATCTTGGCAGTCAGATTGAGGTCCAGCAAGAAGTTCTGCCCCATGGATTTCTTCGCAGCTATGCCGTGCGTTTCGATGACTTGGCGCAGCGGCGGCAGGTTGTCGATCGTACTCATGCACGCGCTGCCGCCATGCGCGCTGCCATGCGGAGCGCCGCGATGAGCGAAGATGGATTGGCGATGCCCTTGCCAGCGATGTCATAGGCGGTGCCGTGGTCCGGCGAGGTGCGGATGAATGGCAAGCCCAAGGTCACATTGACGCCTTCGTCGAAGGCCAGCGTCTTGATCGGGATCAGGGCCTGATCGTGGTACATGCAGATCGCCACATCATAGCTTGTGCGAGCGCCAGCGTGAAACATCGTATCGGCAGATCGGGGGCCGCTCAGATCGAAGCCTTCCGCACGGAGCGTTTCGATGACGGGGGTGATCAAGTCGATCTCTTCACGGCCCATCGCGCCACCTTCCCCAGCATGCGGGTTCAGACCGGCCACCGCCAGACGAGGCCGAGCGATACCGAAGTCGCGGATCAGTCCTTCATGGGTAATGCGGATCGTCGCGGCCAGAAGATCCGCATTCAGGGCGCGTGGGACTTCGGCCAGCGCAATGTGGATTGTCACTGGCACAACGCGCAGAGTGTCAGAGGCCAGCATCATCACAACCCGTTCGACGCCCGCCAGAGCCGCGAGGTATTCGGTATGGCCCGGATAGGCAAATCCAGCACCGTCCTTGAGCGCTTTCTTGTGGATCGGATTGGTACAAAGCGCAGAGGCCCGCCCGGTCCGCACGAGGTCAACTGCACGGGCGATCACCTCGATCACGCCCTGCGCATTGGCCGGATCGGGCTGTCCGGGCAGGGCCGGGGCAGCGAAGGTATGGGGCAGCAGAGGCAGGCCCCTGGCGCAGGCAGCAACAGCCTCGGATGGGTCTCGGATCAGGGCGATCGGTGCATCTGCAGGCAGGTGGGCAGGATCGGCCAGCAGGAAGAAGGGCAGATCAGTCTGAAGGTCTTCCCATGCCTTTACCGCAAGCTCCGGACCGATGCCGGACGGATCGCCCGACGTCAGGGCGATTGGCCGCACGTTCATGGGTAACGAATGATGGCGTCGGCGCGCAGCTTTGCGAGGTACTGGCTGGCGAAGGCAGCAAGGCGCTTGTTGACAAGACTCTGCCGGATATCCTTATCGTCGATTTCGGCATTCACCTTGGGCACGCGAGAGCACAACATCAGGAACACCAGCGTCTGACCGTTGGCGCGTGTCAGGTTGGTTGACACCTCATTTGCGTCAAGCCGCCCCAACTCCAGTGCAATGTCGCTGGGAATCTCACTTTGGGGCAGGCTGTGCCGTTCCAGTGTGCTCGCCGGTTCGCCCTTGGCAATGCCGTAAAGATCGTCGCAACGATCAACCGCGGCACGGACCTTCGCGGCGCGCTGCAAAGCAGCCTCGGAGCGTCCACCAGCAATGTAGTAGATGGCGTAGTCCAACACCGATGGCTGGTTGGCTATGTCGCCTTCACGCAATCCGCGCAGCTGGAAAATGGCGATCGCATTGGTGATCGGGATCGGTTCGGTCACCTGTCCCGGTTTCATCGACAGCAGCATCGACGCGACCGGCGGTGGCATGTTGGCCAGAGGCACCCAGTCTTGCACCTGGCCACCGACTTCTCGGCTCTGACCGATGGAAACGGCGCTTGCGGCCTGTGAAAACTCTTCGACTGTGCTGATTTGGCGGATGCGATCTGCCAGTTCGGTCGATTGGGCGACCGCTTCCGGTGTGTTCATCGGAAGGAAAATCTCTGATAGCAGCACTTGCGCCTTTGAGCGCGGATCAATTTGGGCCCTGGCCAAGGCGACATCGGTGTCCCCAACGAGCGATTTGTCGCGGAATTCTGTCTGCACCAGTTCCCGCCACGAAAGGCTGGCGACGACGAAATCGCGAAAGGTCAGTGGATCTACGCCTTCTTCGGCCAGTTTGTTGAGCAGTTCTTCGCCGGTTATATTAGAACGCGACGCGAATTCTTCGATGCCGGCGCTGATTTGTTCTTCGGTGAGGATGTATTCCTTCCGCTCGGTCACGTCGAGCTGCACGCGTTCGTTGATAAGGCTGTCGAGCGCCAACTCCTCAAGGTCACCAGAGGTATTCAGAGCCTCGAGCAAAGCAATGCGTTGATCAAGTTCGAACTGAGTAACCGCCTTGTCGTTGACGAAGACGACGGGCTGAAACAAACCTTGCGCACTTGCCGGACCGTAAGGCGGTGCAAGAAAGCTTGCAGCGGCAAGAATTGCGAACAGGGTTCTGGCTAGGATTTGGTGTCGGTCTCTTGACAAAGGTCCGTCCTGTTTTGTTATCCGCTGCAGCTTCGGCGGTATCGCCTGCCGTCCGCCCCGAACCCATTGAGCCCGATCGATAAGCCTACGCTGGTTGTTGGCACGACATTAGAGGATGATGTAAACCGACGCGAGAGGGAAAGATCCACATTTACACACTCATTCC
>JAHEAO010000006.1 GCA_024642725.1 Paracoccaceae bacterium
CCGGTTTCGAAGATCACCGAGGTGCCGGGCATCGGCGCGAAAGACCAGTTCGCGTCTGCTGAAGGATTGATGGTGCCCTGTTCGACGATATAGCGCACGATCACGTCGCGATTGGTGTCTGGGGCTTCGAAGATGATCGTATCGCCCTTGGCGCCGGGGAAATCGCCGCCGCCGCCCGCACGGTAGTTATTGGTGGCCACGACGAATTTCATGTCTGCGGTCACCGGCTGGCCGTCATAGGAAAGGTTAACGATGCGGCTCGCGTCGGGGTTCAGATCTTCGCCCTTGGGGCCGAAGCGAGAGGGCTGGCTAAGGTCGATCTGGTAGGTCACCCCGTCGATCACGTCGAAATTGTAGCTTGGGAAGTCGGGGTTCAGCAGCGGCTGGTCGGCGCCGCCCGGCGTGATCTGGTTGAACATACCTGCCGAGCGTTCCAGCCAGCCTTGCAACTGGGCGCCGTCGATCAGGACAGCACGGGCCGTGTTCGGGTAAAGGTACAGGTCGGCGACGTTCTTGATCGCCACATCGCCCGCGGCCACGTCGGTGTAATATTCGGGTCCGCCACGTCCTCCGGCCTTGAAGGGGGCGGCGGCGGAAAGGATCGGCAGGCCTTCGTATTCCGTGCCCTTCATCATTTCGGCGATATACCAGGATTGGGCGATAGACACGATCTGCACGGACGGATCGTCGGCCACCAGCGCGAAATAGCTGTAGAGCGGCGCAGATGTCTTGCCGACGGCACGGCGGATATATTCCAGCGTCGCTTCGTGTTCCGGTTTGATCGCCTCGAGCACGCCCTGATCGCTTTCGACAAGGGCCGTGATCGAGCGGTCTTCGTTGCGCTGTGAGATCGGGCGGACTTCAGCGGAATGGGTGACGACCTTCCATTCGTTGCCATCGCGTTCCAGCATCAGGTCGATGAGGCCGAGATGCGAGCCCCAGAAGCCTCCCATCGTTGCGGGCTTGCCGTGGATCGTGCCAGAGGCGACATCGACCCCGGCGTAGTCCTTGTAGGTATCGGACGGGAAGACGAGGTGGCTGTGGCCGGTGACCACGGCGTCAATCCCGTCGATCGCCGCAACCGGGACGGAGGCGTTTTCCATGCCGTCGGTATGGTCGGCCGATCCGATCCCGGAATGGCTGAGCGCGATGATGATATCGGCGCCTTCCTCTTTCATCTGCGGCACATAGGCCTGTGCCGTCGTGACAATGTCGCGCGCCGTGACATTGCCTTCAAGGTGGCGGCGGTCCCAGTTCATGATCTGCGGCGGCACGAAGCCGATGACGCCGATGCGGATCGGATGTTCGGCACCGTCGCCGTCCTTCACCATGCGGTCGAGAATGACATAGGGTTTGATCAGCGTTTCATCTGCCGTGGGCGTCGCGCCCTGGGTCTTGGTCACGTTGGCGGACACCACCGGGAAATCGGCACCCGCGAGCGATTTCATCAGGAAATCGAGCCCGTAGTTGAATTCATGGTTGCCGAGCGTCGAGGCGTCGAAGCCAACGGTGTTCATCGCGGTGATGACCGGATGCATGTCGCCGTCCTTCATGCCGCGTTCATAGGCGATGTAATCGCCCATCGGGTTGCCCTGCAGGAAATCGCCATTGTCGAGCAGGATGGAATTTGTCGCCTCGGCGCGAATCGCGTTGACATGGGCGGCGGTGCGGGCAAGGCCGACAGTGTCGATGGCTTTGTCGGAATAGTAATCATAGGGGTAGACATGCACATGCAGGTCAGTGGTTTGCATGATCCGGAGATGGGCCTGATTGGAAGCGGCGCGGGCCGAGTAGGGATGCAGCGTAATCAAGGTTGCCCCAGCGATGGTACCCGACAGGAAACTGCGGCGGCTGACAGTAGAATGTGACCGATTTGACATTGGAAAATCCCCCATGTTTTTGAATATCTGAGGATAGCCTATGACCTTTCGAAAAGACAGTTTTATGATCTTTTGTCACGTGGGCGGTTTGTTGCCAATACCCATAAGGTTGTGAGATATTCTTTGTAACACGAATAAGTTGTGCCCTCCGGTGGAGCTCGCACGGGGTTTGCATTGGGTCAGGCGGCATGGCACACAGGCGGAAAACGGGTAAAGCATGAAACTTGCCGAGACGGTGACTTTTGGCGGCTCAGGACTGGACCGCGCGGCAGAGTTGCGCGGCGATGCAGAGCGCATTGCGGCCCTGCTGTCCGATCCAGCGACGCGCGCACTTCCGGTCTGGCGCGGTAAGCCGCTGTTCGAAGGCGCAGAACATACCGCGGCAGGATGGTTGGCGGTCTCAAACCCCGTGTTCGGGCTGGCTGACGAGGCCCCGATTTTTCTGGGTCTGGGCGAGAGCGGCGCGCATTTCGCTTATGACATTTCGGGATGGGAGCCGCAGGAGCTGCCCGACACGCTGGGCGCGTTCTTTGATCCGAGCGAACAGCGCCATCCCGACCTGCCGGAAGACTATCGCTTTGCCGAATTGCGTGGGGTGATGATCCGGCTGACACCGCGTGACGCCGAACTTGTCGCAACGGCGAAGGCAATTCTGGGTTGGCACGAAAGCCACGGCCACTGCGCCCGCTGCGGGGCAGCGACCGTCGTCGGGCAGGCCGGCTGGCAGCGCGACTGCCCGGCCTGTGGGGGGCACCATTTCCCGCGCACCGACCCCGTCGTGATCATGCTGATCACCCATGGAAACCGGGTATTGATGGGGCGCTCTCCGGGCTGGCCCGAAGGGATGTATTCGCTGCTCGCGGGGTTTGTCGAACCCGGCGAAACGATCGAGGCGGCGGTCCGCCGCGAAGTCTTTGAAGAGGCCGGGATCACGGTGGGCGAGGTCGGTTATCTGGCATCGCAGCCATGGCCGTTTCCGTCATCGTTGATGATTGGCTGCAGCGGGCGCGCAACCGACGACAGGATCACCATCGACCCGAAAGAGATCGAAGAAGCGATCTGGGTCAGCAGAGAAGAAATGATGGGGGTTTTTGCCGGCACACATGACCGGATCAAGCCGGCCCGAAAAGGCGCCATTGCACATTTTCTGCTGCGCAACTGGCTTGCGGACAAGCTCGATTAACCGCACAAGCAAGGACAAAGAGGGCGAACGGGACGGCAATGAAGTTTTCGACACGGCAGGATATTGAAGCGCCGATAGATTTCGTCTTCCGACGCGCCTCGGATTTCACCGGGTTCGAAAAGCAGGCCCTGCGCCGCGGCATCGAGATCGAACGGGTTGCAGAGCTGGATACCGTCGCGCCGGGACTGTGCTGGAGTGCGAGCTTCGCCTTTCGCGGAAAGCCACGCCAGATCGAAGCGGAACTGGGCAGGTTCGAAGAGCCGCAGGCCTATGTAATTCATTCAACATCGGGCGGCGTCGAAGCTGATCTTTCGGTCGATTTCATGGCACTGTCTCGGGCCAAGACCCGCGTCATCGTCGGGCTGGACATGCGACCGCAGACCTTGTCGGCGCGGCTGATGATCCAGTCGCTCAAGTTTGCCAAGGCGAATCTTTACAAGCGTTTCGAGGCGCGGGTCGAAAGGTTCGGCAAGGACATTCAGGAACAATACAACCGCGAAAACGGCATCCGGATCTAGGCGCTAGTGCCGCCGCGGGTCTGCCGGATAGACCCCGAGCAGCGTCATGTGCGTCGTGAAGAAGTTGAGCTCTTCCAATGCAAGCTGCACGTTGCGGTCATCGGGATGGCCCTCGATATCGGCATAGAACTGGGTGGCGGTGAATTCGCCGTTCACCATATAGCTTTCCAGCTTGGTCATGTTGACGCCGTTGGTCGCAAAGCCACCCATCGCCTTGTAAAGCGCAGCGGGGATGTTGCGGACGCGGAACACGAATGAGGTGATCATCCCGACCTTGCCGCGCCGTTTGAAATCGGGTTCGCGCGACATGATCAGGAAACGCGTCGTGTTATTGTCGTGGTCTTCGATATGACGGGCCAGCACGTTGAGGCCATAGATCTCGCCCGCAAGTTCCGACGCGAGGGCGGCGTGTTTCGGATCGCCAAGCTCGGCGATGTGCTGCGCCGATCCCGCGGTGTCGGCCCCGGTGACCGAACGAATGCCCTTGGAGCGCAGGAAATCGCGGCACTGACCCAAAAGCACCGTGTGGCTCATCGCGCTTTCGACATTCTCCAGCCGCGCGCCGGGGACGCCGAGCAGGTTGATATGCACGCGCACGAACGCTTCATCGATGATGTGCAGGCCCGAGGACGGCAAGAGGTGGTGGATGTCGGCAACCCGGCCATAGGTCGAGTTTTCGACCGGCAACATCGCCAAATCGGCCTCACCCTTGCGGACGGATTCGATCGTGTCTTCGAAGGTCGCGCAAGGCAAGGCTTCGTATCCCGGTCTGGCCTCGCGGCAGGCCTGATGGGAATAGGCACCGGGCTCTCCTTGGAAGGCAATGCGTCCTGTCATGGTATTTTCGTCTCTGTTTTTGCGTTAGCGCGTTTGGTCGCGGGTCTTATACCTTGAAACTTGCCGGTGGAAACGGATAGAAAGCGCCAAATTCAGGACAAGACGGAACGCGACATGTTCGACACAATGACTTCTACCAAGATCATCGGCGGCCTCTGCGGGACCTTTCTGGTCTTTCTGCTGGGCAATATGGCAGCCGGGAGCCTGTTCCACGTCGGGGCAGTAAGCCATGGCGCCGAAGAGCATGCGATGGCCTATCCGATCGAAGCCGATGGCGAAGGCGGCGGCGGCGACGCCGAGACTACCGTGGATTTCGCAACGCTGCTTGCATCTGCGGACGCGGCAAAGGGCGAAAAAGTCTTTGGCAAGTGTAAGGCTTGCCACAAGGTCGACGGGTCCAACGGCACCGGTCCGCATCTGGATGGCGTTGTCGGGCGCGATATCGGTTCTATAGGTGACTTCGGTTATTCTGAAATTCTGGCGGAATTGCCGGGCAACTGGGATCCCGAGGAACTGAGCCATTTCCTGGAAAACCCGAAAAGTTACGCCGCTGGCACGAAAATGAGCTTTGCCGGTCTGCCGAAGGCAGAGGACCGGGCCAATCTGATCGCCTACCTCGCCTCGCTTGGCGGCTGATCGAACCTGCCGAACAGAAATCAGCAAGGCCGTCCGAGTTTGGGCGGCCTTTTGCTTTGCATGCAGGCAGGCGGGCGTCGAAGGTCAGGATGGCGGCATCAGGCCCGATCACTTCCAATTCACGGATAATCAACTTGATTGTTCGCGGCTGCGGCCATTAGCTTTGCCTGAGCGGTTCGGAAGATGGCCGGGCCGCCACTGAAACTGGAGACGATGATGCAGCAACGCCGACGGACCACCAATGCCCTTGCCCGGAGTGACGCGGCGACACCGGGGCTGCGACTGATCCTGGGATTTTCGCTGGTCTTTCTGGCGCTGCTGGCTGCGGGCGCAGTGCGGGCCGAAGAGATCATCAAGTCCCACGGCTATTCCACCTTTGGAGAGCTGAAATATCCGGCGGATTACAAACGCCTCGATTATGTGAATCCCGACGCGCCGAAGGGCGGGGAAATCTCGATCTGGGCGCAGGGCACCTTCGATACGTTCAACCCCTATTCCTCCAAAGGACGGGCCGGAGTGCTGTCGACCATCGGCTACGAGTCCCTGCTGGTCGGCACTGCCGACGAAGTCAGCGCGGAATACTGTCTCTTGTGCGAGAGCCTTGAATATCCCGAAAGCGAGGATTGGGTCATTTTCCACATGCGCAAGGACGCGACGTTCTCTGACGGCAGTCCGGTAACGGCGCATGACGTCGTCTTCAGCCATTATCTTTTGCTGGAACAGGGCCTGCCGTCCTATGCAACCGCGATCAAGGCGCTGATTCCGACCGCCGAGGCGCTGGACGATTATACGGTGAAATTCACCTTCGCGCCGGATGTGCCGCGCAAGAACCTGATCAATCAGGCGGGCGGTGTGCCGGTCTGGTCGAAGGCCTGGTACGAAAAGACCGGCACGCGGCTGGATGAGAGCAGCTTGGCAATCTCGCCCGGATCCGGCCCCTATGTACTGGACAGTTACGACATCAACCGCAGGATCGTATACAAGCGCAACCCGGATTACTGGGGCAAGGATCTGCCGATCAACGTCGGGCGCAACAATTTCGATACGATTCGGGTCGAGTATTTCGCCGACAGCCAGGCCGCGATGGAAGCGTTCAAGGCCGGAGAATACACATTCCGGCAAGAAACCAGCAGCCTGTCATGGGCCACCAGCTATGATTTTCCGGCGATTGAAAAGGGCTGGGTCAAGCTTGAAACGCTGGATGACGGCACCTTGCCCGGCGCCACTGGTTTTGTCTTCAACCTGCGCCGTGAAAAGTTTCAGGACATCCGCGTGCGCGAGGCGCTGGGCCTGATGTTCAACTTCACTTGGACCAATGACTCGCTGCAATACGGGCTTTTCCAGCAGCGTGAGAGCTTCTGGCAGGGAAGCCCGCTGGAAGCCAAGGGCGTGGCCGAGGGTGCGGAACTGGCGCTGCTGGAAAGCGTCAAGGATCTGATCGACCCGGCGATCCTGACCGAACCGGTTGTCATGCCGCATACGTCGGGCGACCGCCAACTGGACCGCAAGAATCTGCGCGCCGCATCGAAGCTTCTGGAAGAAGCCGGCTGGATTGTTGGCGATGACGGTATTCGCCGCAAGGACGGTGAAAAACTGACGGCCGAATTCCTTTCGGTCAGCCCCAGTTTCGACCGGATCATCATGCCCTATATCGAGAACCTCAAACAGTTGGGCGTGGATGCGACTTATACCCGGGTCGATCCTTCGCAATATACCAACCGCGAACGCGCCTTCGACTGGGACATGATCTTTGACGGGTATACTGTCGGGCTGGAGGAAGGGCTCGGGCTTGACCAGCGCTTCGGCAAGGGCGGCTTGGGCGATCTGTTCAACCCGGCGGGCTATTCCTCCGAAGCGGTGGACAAGCTGATCGAAGTCGCGGTCGACGCCAAGACCTATGACGAGATGGCCACCGCGGTGCGCGCCATCGACAGGATTATGCGGGCCGAACGCTTTATCGTGCCGGTCTGGTATTTGGGCAAATACTGGGTGGCCTATTACGACATGTTCGAACACCCCGCCGAACTTCCGCCCTATGCCTTGGGCAATCTTGATTTCTGGTGGTTCAACGCCGACAAGTCCGCTGATTTGAAGGCGGCCGGGGCGCTTCGGTAAGCGATCCGGACAGGAAGACCAGATGGGCGCATATATCCTCAGGCGGCTGCTGCTTGTGATCCCCACGCTTTTGGGGGTCATGATCATCAACTTCACGCTGACGCAGTTTGTCCCCGGCGGGCCGATCGAGCAGATCATCGCCAACATGCAGGGGCAGGGCGATGTTTTTGCCACCATCGCGGGTGGAACCGGCGATGCTGAGTTCGGCAACCAGACCGCTGGAAACGACGAATATGTCGGCGCGCGGGGCCTGCCGCCCGAGTTCATCGAGCGGCTGGAAAAGCAGTTCGGTTTCGACAAGCCGCCGCTGGAACGCTTCCTGAACATGATGTGGGACTACATGCGGTTCGACTTCGGAGAGAGCTATTTCCGGTCGATTGGCGTTCTCGATCTGGTCTGGGAAAAGCTGCCCGTGTCGATCACGCTGGGCCTGTGGTCCACGATCATTGCCTATGCGGTGTCGATCCCGCTGGGCATCCGCAAGGCGGTCAGGGACGGGTCGGGGTTTGACACATGGACATCCGGGATCATCATCGTCGCCTATGCGATTCCGGGGTTCCTGTTCGCGATCCTCTTGCTGGTTCTGTTCGCGGGGGGATCCTATTGGCAGGTCTTCCCGTTGCGGGGCCTGACATCGGACAACTGGGAAAGCCTGTCATGGTTCGGCAAGATTGTTGACTACTTCTGGCACATCACGCTGCCGGTTCTGGCATCGACCATCTCGGCCTTTGCGACGCTGACGCTTCTGACCAAGAACAGCTTTCTGGACGAGATCAAGAAGCAATATGTCATAACCGCCAAGGCCAAGGGGCTAACCGAATCCCGCGTGCTTTACGGCCATGTCTTTCGCAATGCGATGCTGATCGTGATCGCCGGGTTCCCGTCGGTCTTCATTGGCGTCTTCTTTGGCGGGTCGCTGATCATCGAGACGATCTTCTCGCTGGACGGTCTGGGGCGGCTTGGGTTCGAGGCGGCGGTCGCGCGCGACTATCCGGTGATTTTCGGCACGCTCTTCTTTTTCGGCCTGCTGGGTCTGGTGATCGGTATCCTCAGCGACCTCATGTATGTCTTTGTTGATCCGCGTATTGATTTTGAGGTGCGCGAGACATGAGACTTTCCCCGCTCAACCAGCGCCGCTGGCGCAATTTCACACGCAACCGCCGGGCCTACTGGTCGCTGATCATCTTTTCGGTGCTCTTCGGCCTGTCGCTGTTTGCCGAGTTCATCGCCAACGACAAGCCGATCCTTGTCAGCTATCGCGGCGAGATCCGGATGCCGATCTTCAGGTTCTATCCCGAAACCGCCTTTGGCGGCGATTTCAAGACCGAGGCGATTTACCGCGACATCGAGGTGAAATGCCTGATCGAAAGCGGCGGTCTGGACGCCTGCTGGGACGATCCCGAAGGCATCTACGAACAGGCGCAGACAGGCGTCGTCGATGGCGAGAAGATCGAGAAGGGATGGATGATCTGGCCGCCGGTTCGCTATTCCTTCAACACAATCTCGGATGTCAAAGGCGTTGCCCCGGCACCGCCGAACTGGGAAAACCACCTGCTGGGCACCGACGACACCAAGCGCGACGTGCTGGCGCGGGTGATCTACGGGTTCCGCCTGTCCATCATCTTCACGATCATGGTGACGGTTGCGACATCCATGCTGGGCATCCTTGCGGGGGCCGTGCAGGGGTATTTCGGCGGCTGGACTGACCTTTTGTTCCAGCGCTTCCTCGAGATCTGGGGATCAACGCCGTCGCTTTACGTGATCATCATCCTCTTCGCGATCCTCGGGCGAAGTTTCTGGTTGCTGGTGTTCATCACCATCCTGTTCGGCTGGCCTGCCCTTGTCGGCGTTGTGCGCGCCGAATTCCTGCGGGCGCGGAATTTCGAATACGTCCGGGCCGCCCGCGCCTTGGGTGTGTCGAACAGGGTGATCATGTTCCGCCACATGCTGCCCAATGCGATGGTGGCCACCGTCACCATGCTGCCGTTCATCATCACCGGCACGATCGGCACGCTGGCGTCACTGGATTTCCTTGGCTTCGGCCTGCCGTCATCGGCGCCGTCGCTGGGCGAGTTGACCTTGCAGGCCAAGCAGAACCTGCAGGCACCATGGCTGGGTTTCACCGCCTTTTTCACCTACGCCATCATGCTGTCGCTTCTGGTCTTTGTCTTCGAAGGCGTGCGAGATGCCTTCGATCCCCGGAAGACCTTCCAATGAGCGATATGCTGAACGTGAAAGATCTGTCGGTCAGCTTCCGGCAGGACGGCAAGGATCATCCTGCGGTCCGCAACGTGTCGTTTTCCATCGCCAAGGGCGAAACCGTCGCGCTGGTTGGTGAAAGCGGATCAGGCAAGTCGGTAACAGCACTGTCGACCGTGGCCTTGCTGCCGGACAGCGCGACGATCACCGGGTCCGTGACCTATGACGGCGAAGAGATGGTCGGCGCGAAGGAAGCGCGGCTGCGCAAGGTGCGCGGCAACGACATCAGCTTCATCTTCCAGGAGCCGATGACCTCGCTTAACCCGCTGCATTCTCTGGAACGGCAGCTTGCGGAATCGCTGGCGCTGCACCAGGGGCTGGTGGGAGAGGCGGCGCGGGCCCGGGTGCTGGAGCTTCTGAACAAGGTTGGAATCAAGGATCCGGAAAGCCGCCTTGGCGCCTATCCGCATCAATTGTCGGGCGGACAGCGGCAGCGGGTCATGATCGCCATGGCTCTGGCCAACGGGCCAGACCTGCTGATCGCGGATGAGCCGACGACAGCGCTGGACGTTACCATCCAGGCGCAAATCCTGACGCTGCTGGCCGATCTGCAGAAGGCCGAAGGAATGTCGATGTTGTTCATCACCCATGACCTGACGATCGTGCGCAAGATCGCGGACCGGGTTTGCGTGATGAAGGACGGCGAGATTGTCGAGCAAGGCGTGACTGCGGAAATCTTTGCCAATCCGCAGCATGCCTATACGAAGAAACTGCTATCCGCCGAATCCACCGGGCTGCCCGGACCGGTGCCTCAGGATGCTGTCGAGATCGCCTCGACCGATAACCTGCGCATCTGGTTCCCGATCCAGCGGGGGCTGCTGAAAAAGACCGTCGGCCACGTCAAGGCGGTCAACGCGGCGACCATTTCGGTGCGTGAAGGCGAAACACTCGGCATCGTCGGCGAAAGCGGATCGGGAAAGACCACGCTGGCGCTGGCGATCATGCGGCTGATCTCGTCGGAAGGTCCGATCGTCTTTCTGGGGCAGAATATCCAGAAGTGGAAATCGAAGGAATTGCGCCCGCTGCGCCGGGACATGCAGATCGTCTTTCAGGACCCGTTCGGATCGCTGTCTCCCCGGATGACCGCCGAAGAGATCATCGCGGAAGGGCTTGGCGTGCATGGGGTGCCGGCCGGAAAGACCAAGCACGTCATGGTTGCGGAGATCATGACAGAGGTCGGGCTGGATCCGGCGACGATGCATCGCTATCCGCATGAGTTTTCGGGCGGCCAGCGACAGCGTATCGCCATTGCGCGCGCGATGATCCTGCGGCCTCGGCTGGTTGTACTGGACGAACCGACCTCGGCGCTGGACATGACCGTGCAGGTGCAGATCGTCGAACTGTTGCGTGAGTTGCAGCGGAAATACCGGCTGGCCTATCTGTTCATCAGCCATGACCTGAAGGTCGTCCGCGCCCTGTCGCACAAGGTGATCGTGATGAAGGCGGGCGATATCGTCGAATCCGGGACCGCAAATGCGATTTTCGACGCGCCCGAGACAGAGTATACCAAAACGCTGATGACCGCAGCTTTCGAGGTTGCCGAACGCAGCGCCTGAGCCCCGGTGCCGACCGGCTGTGCGCGACAGTTCAGGAAATTCACACGGTGACAGCCGCGCGCGGTCAGCTTGGCCCGAGTGTTTCACAAGGCATGCTGCGCGCGTTCAGGCGACGGCAGGCGAGCGCTGCGGATTCCTGCGTCATACCGACGAAATTGGCGTCGAAACCGCCGGATTTGGGGACGACCTTGCGAAGGGCCTCGTCAAGTGTACCCAGCTCGTGAAGGGCGGTTTTCAGCAGGATGCGTTCAGCATCGTAGCGCGAGTTATAGCGGCCGATATTGATTCCCCAGAACCGCCCGCCGGAGGTCGAAATCCGGGTCACGACTTCGGGTTCGTTGGTCAGCGGTTCTTCGATCACGATTGGCGTGGTGGAACTGGCGGACGCAAGGACAAGCGATTCCGGTCGGGGCTGCGGCGCGGGCAGGGTGCTTTGCGCGGCAGCGAACACGACCACGGGGGCGGGTTCGGCAACCGGTTCCGCAGCGGCAGGAAGCGGCTCATCCGGGATCGCTTCGGCCTCGGCCAGGTTGACGGCCTCCTCAAGCTCTGTTTCCGGGACGGCGGGGGCTGTCTCGGCCGGTAAGGCTTCGGCCAGGACGGTTTCAGGTATGGCGATGATTTCGGACTCTGCCTGCGCGATTTGCGTTTCGGGCTTCAGTTCCGGCTCGGCCTCGGCCACAAGCGTCTCGGGCTTGGCTTCTGCAACGATATCAGGATTGATGCCCACGGTCTCCGGCGCGACCTCAAGCGAGGCCTGAACCTCTTGCAACGCCGACTGGATATCGTCGGCCAGCGCGAGCAGCATGTCTTCGGACGGGGCCTCGGGCTCGGCACCCGGACGGGGCAGCGGTCTCAGGCTTTTGCCCGGCGCGCGCACGAGTCGCAGGACCTTGCCGGCGGCGGGGGCCTCGTTCGAAGCGACGGTCGCGGCAACCGGCGCGGTTTCCGGATCGGCATCCGAATAGGTCGGAAGTGCCGGCTTTTTCACGCTGGTGCTGCTGGGCGCGCGGCGAAAGCCCATATCCATCAGTTCGGCGACTTTCGCGTTCCGATCAGTCGTGGAGCGTCCACCGAAGACGGTTGTGATAATCCGCTCATTTCCATGCTGAGCGGAAGCGACAAGATTGAATCCCGCGGCAACCGTATAGCCGGTCTTGATGCCGTCAGCGCCGGGGTAGCTGTCAAGGAAGCGACGGTTGGTATGGGACACCTGGCGCACACCCGCATCGGTCGTGCGGCGCGAAAACAGATTGTAGTACTCGGGGAAATCGTAAAGCAGATGCCGGCCCAGCGCCGTCATGTCGCGGGCGGTGGACAGGTGTCCGGCCTCTGTCAGGCCATGGGCATTCTTGAAGGTCGTGCGGGTCATCCCGAGCGCCGCAGCGGTCCGGTTCATGCGGCGGGCAAAGGCGGCTTCGGAGCCTTCTATGGCCTCGCCGATCGCGGTCGCCGCATCGTTTGCGGATTTCACCGCGGCCGCCCGCACCAAATAGCGCAGCGCGATCTTCTGGCCCGGCTTCATGCCTAGTTTGGACGGCGGTTCATTCGCCGCTTTCGAAGTGATCGTGACCATCGTGTCCATCGAGATCTCGCCACGTCGGACGGCCTCGAATGCGATGTAGAGCGTCATCATCTTGGTCAGCGAGGCGGGATGCAGCCGGGTGTCGGCATTTCGGGAATGCAGCACTTCGCCAGTGCGCGCATCCATGACCAGGGCCGCATAGGGCGCAGAACGCGCCTGAAGCGGCGGCAACAAGGCCATCACAGTCAATGCCAATAAAAATAGCCCGAAACGGGCAATCTGCCCTAGACGTTTTTCCACGTCGCCTGCCTTCTACTGCCTCAAGATGCCGGAATCTTTTGTCCCTGGCTTTCTCTTATTGGGGTCACGCTAACATAACTGGTTGAATCGGAAAACACCCTATTTTCAATACCTTTGACGCAGTTGCTCAGACGTCATGGCGAGATGTTGTGGATAGATGTGCGGATGCCACAAGATGCACCATTGTGGCAGGAATGTGGCGTCAGCCCCGGCCGATTTCGTCGATCACCCCGGTAAGACCGCCAAGATCGGCGATTTCACGGAATCGCAAATGTCCCAGCGGCGGTTCGTGATGTTCCAGTTCCCATGTGACAGCATGCGGAACATGCACACCCCATCCACCCGCCTCAATCACTGGGACGACGTCGGATTTCAGTGAATTGCCGACCATCATCGCCTCTTGCGGGCCGGTTCCGTGGCGGAGGAAGATCTGGCCGTAGACGCTGGCGGTCTTGTCGGACACGATTTCAACGCCGTCGAAGAGATCGCCCAGCCCGGATTGGGCGAGTTTTCGTTCCTGATCCAGAAGATCGCCCTTGGTGATCAGCAGAAGCGTAAAGTCACCCGCCAGGGCCTGAATGGTTTCGCGGGCATTGGGCAGAAGCTCTATCGGATGTTTCAGCATGTCCTGACCAGCCCCGATCAATTCGCGTATGACACGGGCCGGTACCTTGTCGTCGGTCACTTCAATCGCGGTTTCGATCATCGACAGGACGAAGCCCTTGATGCCAAAGCCGTAGTGCCCGAGGTTGCGCCGCTCTGCCGCCAGCAGGCGGTCGGCAAGATGGTCGGGGTCTGCGTAATCGGCGAGAAGTGCAGCGAATCGTTCCTGTGTCAGCCGGAAGAAGCGTTCGTTCTGCCAGAGCGTGTCGTCCGCGTCGAAACCGATTGTTGTCAGTTTCCCTGTCATACCGGCCCAATGTTCCTGCAATTCGCCCCGCGCATCCGGCCCGCCCCCTTTTCACTTTCCGTCCAGCGCTTATATAGTCCGCCCAGGGTCCAGCAAGTTCAAGCTTTCGGAGATTGCCTTTTGAGTTCACCATTTCACATGACGTCGGACAAACCCGGCCAGACGGATGGTGAAGCCGGGGTTGTCACCAAGACAAAGCCGAAAACCCAGCGTCCGCCGCTGTACAAGGTTCTTTTGCTGAATGACGATTTCACCCCGATGGAATTCGTGGTCCATGTGCTGGAGCGGTTCTTTGGTCTGAACCATGCGCAAGCGTTTGAAATCATGTTGACCGTGCATAAGAAGGGGCTGGCTGTCGTGGGGGTGTTTTCCTACGAGATCGCAGAAACCAAGGTCAGCCAGGTGATGGATTTTTCCCGCCGACACCAGCATCCGCTGCAATGCACGATGGAAAAGGAATAGGGCTGCGGCCCTCGCCATGACGCTGTCACGTCTTTCCCTTGCCTTGGCGGATGGTCTTTTCGCTTTGCCTGAAGGCGGCCGCATCGCGGTGTACCGTCCCCGCGCGGACACCGACCTGTCGGCGCTGCCCGCGGAAAGGATCGAGGCGGTGCAGGGGTTCCGCCCCGACCACGACGCGTTGGTTCGCGCGGGCTACAGGACGGTCACCGAGGCTTCGGGTGAATATGCCCTTGCGGTTGTCGTCCTGCCGCGGTCCAAGGCGGAGGCCCATGGGCTGATCGCCCGGGCCATGCAGGTGACGCGTGGCGGGCCGGTGGTCGTGGATGGCCAGAAGACGGACGGCGTCGACAGCATCCTGAAGGACTGTCGCAAGCATGGCGCGACGGTCGGGGCGGTTCTGGCAAAGGCGCATGGCAAGATCTTCGTCGCAACTGGTGGCGATTTCAGTGACTGGCATGCCGGGCGGAATGAAACTGTTCTGCCCGATGGTTTTGTCACGGTGCCGGGCATCTTTTCGGCCGACGGCGTTGATCGAGGGTCAGCGATACTGGCGGGGGCCCTGCCGCGCGACCTGTCGGGGCGGGTCGCCGATCTTGGTGCGGGATGGGGCTATCTTGCACGACATGTCCTGAGCAGCCCGAAGGTGACTGAATGCCACCTGATAGAGGCTGAACACGCGGCGCTGGACTGCGCCCGGCGCAATGTCACCGACCCGCGCGCCCGGTTTCACTGGGCGGATGCCACGAAATTCGAGCCCGAATCGCCTTTTGATGTCGTGATCATGAACCCGCCGTTTCACTCGGCCCGCGCCGCCGATCCGGCGCTGGGCCGGGCCTTCATTCAGGCGGCAGCGCGCATGATCCGGCCTTCCGGTACGGTATGGCTGGTCGCAAACCGGCATTTGCCTTATGAAGCTGCCCTGCGGGACGCCTTTCACGAGGTGACCGAAGCTGCCGGTGACGCGTCGTTCAAGGTGTATCGTTTGTCCAAACCCAATCGCAAGCCGGCCCGACCCGGCGCAAACTGACCGAAAGCAGGAATCCAGATCATGTCTTTTTCCATCGCCGGAAAGACCGCCATTGTCACCGGAGCCGCGAACGGCATCGGCCTTGCCGTCGCACGGCATTTCGTCGAACAGGAGGCCAATGTCATGTTCGTCGACATGGACGAAGCGCGGCTGGCAGAGGAATGCGGCGAGGCTGCCGAGCAGGACGACAGCGGGCTGCGGTTGTTCTGCGGCGACCTGCGCAAGAAGCTGACGCTGGCCAATCTGGTTTCGGCAACGATCGACGCTTTTGACCGTGTCGACATTCTTGTCAATGCGAGCCGTCAGATTACCCGGACCGACCCGCTTGATCCTGAGGACGACACGCTGGACGCGATGCTGCAGCAGAACCTTCTGACCAGCTACAGGCTGAGCCAGATCGTCGCGCGCAAGATGATCGCGCAGGCCGAAAAAGAAGAGGAGCCGGGCGATCAGATCGGCTCGATCATCAACTTGTCCTGTATTGCGGCAGGTCACACGCATCCAGACCTTCTGGCCTATTCGGTCAGCACCGCCGCGCTGGAACAGTTGACCCGGTCAATGGCGCTTGCTTTGGCCCCCAAAGGCGTGCGGGTCAACGCGATCTCGATCGGCAGCGTGATGAGCAACAGCCTGCAGGCCGCGCTCAAGAGCGACGCCGAACTGCGTGACAAGCTGATCCGACACACGCCTCTGGGACGGATCGCGGGCGCGGGGGAACTGGTGGACACGGCTCAATACCTGGCCTCCGACGCATCCGGCTTCGTCACCGGGCAGGTTCTGACAGTCGATGGCGGTCGCAGTCTGCTGGATACGGTGGACGCCCCGTCGCACTGACGGGATCGGCTAGCTCGCCGGGTAAGTGGCGTCGCAGGCCGCGATCCTCGGCTGAACCTCCCGGGCCAGTTCATTGCGACGCCGGATCATCGAATCGAGCTTTCGCTGCTCTTCGGACAAGTCGACCGCCACCGGCACGCGGCGAAAGCTGTCGTAGGGTTCCCAACAATAGGCCAAGGTGCCATTGCGGTAGCGACCGCAGATCCCCCATTGCCAGTTGGTGAAGCGTTCGGTGCCGTAACCGTAGCCGCGTTCGATGTTGGCCTTGGATTCGGCGATGAGCCGGTCAAGCACGCGGAGATCCCTGGTTGCCGATGACATGCATTGTTCGCGCGGCGTCGCGCAGGCGGCGAGCAGGAGCAGCGCAAGCAGCAGGATCATGGGTTTCATCTTGGCACCTTTGACAACCGGGATGCCTGCTAGGATAAGTCGCAGGCGAACCCTTTGAAAATAGGCTACAGGGTTCACCAAAGAATGAAACCATCCTTCGGAGCATTGCAATGACCGACGATTTCGCCGACCGGAAGGCCCGCGCCTCTGCCTGGTTCCGAACCCTGCGCGACGAGATCGTTGCCAGTTTCGAGGCGCTCGAGGACAGCCAGGTTCAGGGACCTTTCGCGGGTCAGCCCGCCGGGCGGTTCGAGGTCAGCGAAACCCGGCGCGCCTCCGACGACGGGTCGGATGCCGGTGGCGGACTGATGAGCGTGATGCGCGGCGGGCGGGTTTTTGAAAAAGTCGGTGTCAATGTGTCGACCGTCTTTGGCACGTTGGGGGACCGGGCGCAAAAAGCGATGGCGGCGCGCGGGGTGCCGGGGATGGACAGCGATCCGCGGTTCTGGGCGTCGGGCATCAGCCTTGTCGCGCATCTGCAGAACCCGCACACACCGGCCGTTCACATGAACACCCGGATGTTCTGGACACCGGGGGCGTGGTGGTTCGGCGGTGGGTCGGACCTGAACCCCTGCATCGAATATGCTCAAGATACCGCGCAGTTCCATGCGGTGCAGAAGGCGCATTGCGACCCGCATGGCGAGGACCTGTACCCGCGCTACAAGGCTTGGGCGGATGAATATTTCTTTGTTCCCCACCGGGGCCGCGCCCGGGGCGTCGGCGGGATATTCTATGACGATCACAATTCCGGCGACTGGGAGGCCGATTTTGCCTTCACGCAGAATGTCGGGCGCGCATTCCTGCCGGCGTTTGTGCCGATCACGGTAAAACGACGCGATACGCCATGGACTGAGGCCGACAAGGACGTGCAACTCGTGCACCGCGGCCTTTATGCCGAATACAACCTTGTCTATGACCGTGGGACGAAGTTCGGTCTTGAAACCGGGCATGACGCCAATGCCGTTCTGATGAGCCTGCCGCCGCTGGCGAAGTGGATCTGATACCGGAACGTCGCGCGGCTGGCGACTGAGGGAGCCTCCGGCGGGGATATTTCGGAACAGATGAAATTGCGGTGAGTCAGCCGCCGCGCACCGTATCGATCATCAGTTGGACATTGGCCGGGTCGGCATCGGGGGTGATGCCGTGGCCGAGGTTGAAGATATGCGGCCCTTTTGAAAAGGCTTTCACGATGCGCCTGCTTTCATCGATCAGGGCCTGCCCGCCCGTGACCATGTGGCCCGGAGCAAGGTTGCCCTGAACACAGCCATCCCTTTGCACGTTCTCTGCTGCCCATTCGGCGGAAACCGAATTGTCCAGCGCGACGCAATCGGCGCCGGTGGCTTTCGCGAAACCGATGTAGTTCTGGCCTGCTTCGCGCGGGAAGGCGATGACCGGTATGGCAGGATGGCGGGCCTTCAGAGCGGTGATGATGGTGCGCGCGGGGGCGAGAGCGTATTTGTCGAAGGCATCGCCTTTCAATGAGCCGGCCCAACTGTCGAAAAGCTTGACGACTTCTGCCCCGGCCTCGATCTGGGCGGAAAGGTATTCGATGGTGGCCGCGGTCAGCAGGTCCATCAGGGCGTCGAACGTCGCGGGGTCTTCCATCCGCAGTTTGTGGGCCGGACCCTGATCGGGCGTGCCTCGGCCCGCGATCATGTAGGTGGCAACCGTCCAGGGCGCGCCCGCGAATCCGATCAGGGTCGTTTCCTTGGGCAATTCGCCGGTCAGGATCTTCAGGGTCTCGTAGACCGGACCCAGCGTTTCATGGATGTCGGGGACTGTCTTGAGCCTTGCGAGGTCGGCCTTGCCGGTGACGGTGGACAACCGCGGGCCTTCGCCAGTGACGAACCACAGGTCGGCCCCAAGCGCCTGCGGAACGAGCAGGATGTCGGCGAAGAGAATCGCCGCGTCGAATCCGAAGCGGCGGATCGGTTGCAGCGTTACCTCGGCGGCAAGGTCGGGAGTGTAGCAGAGCGACAGGAAGTCGCCGGCTTTTTCGCGCGTGGCACGGTATTCCGGCAGGTAGCGCCCGGCCTGACGCATCATCCAGACGGGCGGTGTCGGCAGCACTTCTCCGGCCAGTGCCCGCAGGATTGTCTTGGTTTCCACCATGGTCTGCCCTTTCTGTTCGTTGCGGCTGTCGTCGGGTGCCTGCAACAGTTTGTCAACCCGGTCACTGTTGTCAGCGCGCTTCGTCACAAGTAGAGGAGGGGCATGACATTGGAACTTCCCTCGGCGGTCAAACCGCTCAAGATCGGTACGCGCGGTTCGCCGCTGGCGCTGGCGCAGGCGCATGAAGTCCGGCACCGGCTGATGGCGGCGTTCGGGTTGCCGGATGAGGCATTCGAGATCGTCGTGATCTCGACCACCGGCGACAGGGTCCAGGACCGGCCGCTGAAAGAGCTGGGCGGCAAGGGGCTGTTCACCCGCGAGATAGAGAACGATCTTCTGTACAGCGCGATCGACATCGCCGTTCATTCGATGAAGGACATGCCGGTGCAGCAGCCCAAGGGATTGATGCTGGACTGCTATCTGCCGCGCGAGGATGTGCGCGACGCTTTCGTTTCAGTCAGCGCGAACGGGCTTGCAGATCTTGCCGAAGGCGCTGTTGTCGGAACGTCCAGCCTGCGGCGGCGCGCCCAGCTTTTGCATCGCCGCCCCGATCTGCAGGTCGTGGAATTTCGCGGCAACGTTCAGACCCGGCTGCGCAAGCTTGATGAAGGCGTCGCCGCGGCGACATTCCTGGCGATGGCCGGTCTGAGGCGGTTGAAGATGGATCAAGTGCCGTGTGTGCCCGTCGTGCCCGAGGACATGCTGCCCGCTGTGGCGCAGGGGGCCATCGGAATTGAACGGCGCATTGATGATCAGCGCGCGGCAGGTCTGCTCGAGGCGCTTCATGACCGGCCTACGGGCCAGCGGATCGCGGCTGAGCGCGCATTCCTGACGGCGCTCGATGGATCGTGTCAGACCCCGATTGCCGGTCTTGCAGAGCTTGACGGCGGCAGCCTGAGGCTGCGCGGCCAGATCCTGCGCACCGACGGGTCGGAGGCGCTGGACGACGATCAGAGCGGCGCGATCGAGGATGGCCCCGAGATGGGGCGCGTCATGGCCGAGGGTCTGCTGGCGCGGGCAGGCGAAGGGTTTTTTGACTGGCGTTAAGCCGGACGCCGCCTGTCCATCATCAAGAGCGTAAGGCCCGAGGCGGCTGCGAGCCCTGCCCCGAGCATCGCGGCCAGCCCGTAGCCCGATATCGCCGTTCCAAGCCCGAAGACGGCGGCGGCGATGACCTGGCCGGTGACGTGAAGAACCGCGATCAGTGCGCCGCCCGCGCCGGGGCGGGCTGACATCAGGTCCTGCATATAGGCGATTGGGACGGAAAGCGTTACCGCCGCTCCCATTGCAGCGGGGATCGCCAGGAACCAGACGACCGGATAGGGGGCCGCCAGCGGGAAAGCGCAGAGAAACCCTGCATGGATGAAGGCGGCAGCGGCGATAAGTGCGGATTTCGACAGTCGCGACAGCAGCATCGGCGAGGCGAGCATGAAAGGCACTTCGAGTCCCGCGACGAGTCCGGCGAAAAGCGAGACATCCGAGGTTTCGCGTCCGCCGCCGGTCGTCATGATCAGGCCAAGAAGGACCATGTAGAGCGTGACCCCCGCCTGAACCGACGCGATTACCAGAATTCTCGCGGTGACCGGCCATGCCGTCATTTCCCGCAGGGCGGCAGAGAAGCGGATGCCGGATTTCGGATCATTCAGTTCCGCCGCACGGGCCGATGGCCAGCGGATTGCCAGAAGTGCGGTGATAACGGCAAAGCCGAGCGCAAGCACGCCATAGATCAGGATCAGCGGTGCGCCGCGATCGAAGGCCAAAGACCAGAGGGGCAGCACAATGACGAAGGGAAGGGCAAAAAGCGCGCGCAGGGCGGCCATGGTTCCATCCCGGCTGGCGGCTGTCTGTTCAGCCGTGGCGAGGCGGGCAAGGGCGAACAGTTGGCCGAAGATCGTCGCCGAGAACGGGAAGACCAACATATGCGCGACGAGATAGGCCGTCGGCGAGCGGACCAGAAAGACCAAGCCAGCGCCCGCCGCGCCGAGGGCGGCCGAAGCGATCAGGATCTTTCTGCGGTCCCCTTTCTGGTCAGTCAGGATTCCGATCCAGACGGAAGCGGTGACCGAAAGGGCAGAGCCGAAGGCCATGATCGCCGAATAAGCGCCGTCGGTGAATCCGAAGACGCTGATTGCAACAAGTGACTGGTGGGGTGCAATGGAGGCTGCATAAGCGCCGTAGCAGAAGACTGAGAGGGCAACGAGGCCTAATATCCTGTCGCGCGCGATCTGGCGCAACGTGTCAAGCATTCGGGATGACTTTTCCCGGGTTCATGATGCCTTTGGGGTCCAGCGCCTGCTTGATCTGTCGCATGACTTTCAGCGCGACCTTGTTCTTGCGCCGTTCCATCGAGGGCAGTTTCGACAAGCCAATACCGTGTTCCGCCGAGAACGATCCGCCGAGTTCCAGCGTCACATCCTCGACCATCTCGCGGATGTCATCATGGGCGTCGGGATCCTGGGAAGAAGGCCAGACCGAGAAATGCAGGTTGCCGTCACCAAGATGGCTGACAGTGATCGTGTCGGCCTGCGGATCCAGTGGTTCCAGCCGCTCCAGCACCATGTCCATGAAACTGGCAACCTTGTCGAGCGGCACGCAGACGTCGGTGTCGATGATCGGCAGGCGGCCGAGGGTGATCTCTGCCGCACTTTCGCGGATCTTCCACATCGCCAGCCGTTGGCTGCCCGATTGAGCGACGGCGGCGTCGGTTGCCAGCCCCTGTTCGATCAGGTTTGTCAGCGTTTCCTCGAGCAATCGCGTTACCGGGATCGAACCATCATCAAGCGGGTCCACATCGCGGGGCGCGGTGGCGCCGAGTTCGACGAGGATCGTAACATCATGGTCGTAACCCAGCGGCGGGGTCAGTTCCGGCAAGATCTGTCTCAGGCGTTCCATATAGGTTCTGGGCATGAACTCGAACCCTTCGACCATGCCGCCGGTGGCGGCCTGCAGCCGGTTCAGCAGCACCAATGCGTCCGGCAGGGATCGAGCCGCGACCATGGCCGTTGCATAGGCGCGGGGTTTCGGGACGAGTTTCATGACGGCCGCAGTGATCACGCCAAGCGTCCCTTCGGCACCGATGAAAAGGTCCTTCAGGTCGTAGCCGGAGTTGTCCTTGTGAAGCTCGCTCATCAGGTCCATGACCTCGCCATCGGGCAGCACGACCTCCAGCCCGAGACAGAGCGCGCGGGTGTTGCCGTAGCGCAGCACGTTTGAACCGCCGGCATTGGTCGACAGGTTGCCGCCGATCATGGCCGAGCCGCGGGCCCCGAAGAACAGCGGAAAGGCCAGACCTTTGGCATCGGCGGCGTCGTGCAGCTTTGACAAGATCACGCCAGACTCGACCAGCGCGATACGGGCTTCCGGCCGGATGTCGCGGATCCGGTTCAGACGCTCGACCGACAGCATGAGCGCGCCATCCGCATAGGTGCCCCCGACCAGCCCGGTATTGCCGGATATCGGAACAACGGGAGTCCCGGTTTCATGCGCCAGCCGCATCACGGCGGACACTTCGGACGTGTCGCCCGGCCTTACGACGGCAATCGGCTGGGCGACATATTTTCCCATCCAGTCGGTGCCGTATCGCGTGGCGTCCTTGCCGGTCAGAACATGGGCCGCGCCGCAGATCCCTGTAAGTTGTTCGATCAACTCCATAACCAATCCCCTATTCAAGCATCACGCGAAACTTTGCGCATAGCGTTCACGCAAGACATTCTTCTGGACCTTGCCCATCGTGTTGCGGGGCAGTGCGTCGACCACCACCAGGCGTTTGGGCAATTTGAACTTGGCGAGCCGCTTGCCCGCTTCGGCGAGAATGACGGGAATGTCCGGGGCGGCGCCTTTCTCTGCCACTAGGACGCCGACGACGCTTTCGCCGAAATCGGGATGGGGAACGCCAATCACCGCGCTTTCGAGCACGCCGGGCATTTCGTCGAGCACCAGTTCGACCTCTTTCGGGTAGATGTTATAGCCGCCCGAGATGATAAGGTCCTTGGAGCGACCCACGATCACCACATAGCCGTCCTCATCGAGCCGGGCGAGATCCCCGGTGATGAAGAAACCGTCAGGACGCAGTTCTTCCGCGGTCTTTTCCGGCATCTGCCAGTAGCCCTGAAAGACGTTTGCCCCCCGAACTTCGATGATGCCGATTTCGCCTTTCGGCAAAGTTGCGCCCGTGTCGGGGTCGGTGATCTTCAACTCGACCCCTTCAAGCGGCAGGCCGACGGTCCCGGGTTTGCGCGGCCCGTCATAGGGATTCGAGGTGTTCATATTGGTTTCGGTCATGCCGTAGCGTTCCAGAATTCGGTGCCCGGTTCGTTGCGCGAATGCCTCGTGCGTTTCGGCCAGAAGCGGAGCCGAACCGGAGGTGAAAAGCCGCATATGGGCGGTCAGGTCGCGGGTGAACCGCGGATCATCCAGAAGCCGCGTGTAGAAGGTCGGAACGCCCATCATGGCGGTCGCGTGGGGTAACGCGGAGATGACGGCATCGGTGTCGAACTTCGGCAGGAAGATCATCGCCCCGCCGGTCAGAAGTGCGATATTGGTTGCAACGAACAGACCGTGGGTATGAAAGACCGGCAGCGCGTGCAGCAGCACGTCGGAGGCGGTGAAGCGCCAGGCCGCAGCCAGCACCTGCGCATTCGACAAAAGGTTCTGGTGGCTGAGCATCGCACCTTTCGAGCGCCCGGTCGTACCCGAGGTGTAAAGCAGCGCCGCGAGGTCGTTTGACTTGCGTTCCACCGGAGAGAAGTGCGTTGGCTTGCTCTTGGCCAGATTGCTGAGTTCGCCGGAGCCGTCTGCCGCGAGGGTAACCAGTCTTGCGCCTAACTCTGCCGCCACCGGTCGCAGTGCATCGCCGCGGCCCGGATCGCAGATCAGCAGGCGCGCGCCGGAATCGCCAACGAAGTAGCGGACCTCTTCGGCGGTATAGGCGGTGTTGAGCGGCAGGTAGACGACGCCGGTCATGACTGCAGCCGCGTAGAGCGCCAGCGCGGTCGGCGACTTCTCGGCCTGAACCACCAGCCGATCACCCGGGGCGAGGCCGAGGTCAGCCAGGGTGTTTGCGAGTTGGGACGCGTCAGACAGAAAGTCACCGTAACCAAGGGCGGCGGACCCGTCGGGATTCAGAAGGAACGCGCGGTCGCTGCCGAGGTGTGGCGCGAACAGTTCATCGAAGAGTGGGTTTGCCATCTGCCTGCCCCTAGAAACCTCTTTGAAGTTCTATGGGCTTCGGCGAGGCAGGGCAATCGGATCAGACGGCCGGGCTGTGGCCGCTGGCTGCCATTGCATAGGCGTCAAAATACCGCGCGATCATGCGGGTGAGCGGACGGCCCTCGGGCCGGATTTCAAACCGCGTCGGTCCCAGCGACACCATTCCCGGAAAGGCATTCTCGATACCGTCGGCGAAGCCGCGCAGGTCGGCCATGGGCGCGCCAAGTTCTTTCGCCAGTTCGTCAAAGTCGACGGCGAAATCGCACATGAGAGCCTCGATGATACGTCCGCGCCGGATATCCTCGACCGTGAAGGCATGTGCCTTGCGGGTTGCCAGTTCTCCATTCCTCACCGCAGCCTGATATGCCGACGTCGCCGGCGCATTCTGCGCGTAGCCCTGCGGGTAGCGCGATATCGCGGAAGCGCCGAGGCCAATGAGCGTATCGGACGTGTCTTCGGTATAGCCTTGGAAATTGCGCCGCAGCCGTCCGGTTCGTTGCGCGATGGCGAGACCGTCTTCGGGCCGGGCGAAATGGTCTATCCCGATTTCCTCGTAACCATCCCAGACGAACAATTGCTTCGCGGTTTCATAAAGCGACAGTCGTTCTTCCGGACGGGGCAGGGCGTCGGTCGGGATCAGCGTCTGCCGCTTGGCCATCCAAGGCACGTGAGCGTAGCCGTATAGCGCAACCCTGTCGGGTGAGAGCGACAGCACCTTCTGCACGCTTTCCGCGATTCGCGTTTCGGTCTGGTGCGGCAGCCCGTAAAGGATATCCATGTTGAGGCTGGTTATGCCCCGCGCGCGCAGGCCCTCGACGGCATCGCGGGTGACCTCGTAGCTCTGCTGGCGACCGATGGTGTCCTGAATTTGCGGATCGAAGTCCTGAACGCCGATCGAGGCGCGGTTCATACCCGCTGCGGCCAAGGCATCAAGCCGGGCACCGTCGACTTCACTCGGGTCGATTTCCACCGAAAACTGCGCTTTGTCTGCCAGTGGCACGACATCGAGAATCGCCTGAGCCAGGTCCGAAATCTGTTCAGGTTTCAACAGCGTAGGCGTGCCGCCGCCCCAATGCAGATGTTCGAGCCGCACGCCTTCTGGCAGGAGTTCCGCCAGCCGCGCGAGTTCAGCCTTGAGTGTCTCTAGATAGGCGGCGACCGGCGATCCGGAGCTTGTACCCTGAGTGCGGCAAGCGCAAAACCAGCACAATCGCCTGCAGAAGGGAATGTGGACGTATAGCGATATGGTCGCGCCGGGCCGTATTGCCCTGATCCAGTTCTCTGTCTCCGCGGCATTGCTTCGAGGGCTGAATTGTGGTGCAGTCGGGTAGCTGGTATAACGCGGCACGCGCGCGTCAAATAGCCCCAGAGAGCGGAGTTGAGATAACGATTCCATAGGACTATTTACGCGCTTTGGTCCGGGCATACGCTTTGACCTAGATCAATTGGAAGCCGCGCTATGAATGACATCACGTTCAAGACCAAGGATTGCGGGACTTGTCCGATCCGTCACAGTGCTGTCTGTGCGCGCTGCGAGCCCAATGAGCTCGAAGAACTCGACAAGATCAAATACTACAGGAACTACGAAGCCGGTCAGCCGATTTTATGGTCTGGAGACCATATGGATTTCGTAGCCTCGGTCGTTACCGGGGTCGCAACGCTGACGCAGACAATGGAAGACGGACGAACCCAGATGGTGGGCTTGCTTTTGCCGTCGGATTTCCTTGGCCGTCCCGGTCGGAAAAAGGTGCTTTATGATGTAACGGCTGTCAGCGATCTCACGCTGTGCTGTTTTCGGCGCAAGCCGTTCGAGGATCTATTGGTCTCGACGCCCCATGTCAGCCAGCGTTTGCTGGAAATGACCCTGAACGAACTTGATGCGGCGCGTGAGTGGATGCTGGTTCTTGGCCGCAAGACCGCACGTGAGAAGATCGCCAGTCTTCTGGCGATCATGGCCCGGCGCGAAGCATCATTGCATTTGTCGGGATCGGTGGACGGTGTCCGCTTTGAACTGCCGCTGACTCGTGAGGCAATGGCCGACTATCTTGGACTGACGCTGGAAACCGTCAGCCGACAGATATCGGCGTTGAAACGTGACCAGATCATCGAACTGCAAGGCACGCGGCAGGTTCATATCCCCGACTTCAGCGCGTTGCTGGCCGAAACCGGGGATGATTCCGATGGCGGGATGCCGGATTGAGGCGGACTTTCAGTGCGCCATGAAGACCGGAACTTTAGCCATCTGCAGCATGTTGCGCGTGGCCCCGCCAAGAATTGATTCGCGGAAGCGCGAGTGGCCATAGGCCCCCATCACGGTGAGGTCGGCGTCGAGATCCTGCACATGCCGCGCAATCACGTCCGAAACCCGCGGCATCGTCTTGGCGAGCACCGAAATCTCGACATGGACGCCGTGCCGCGCAAGCATCTGCGACAAGGCGCCGCCGGGGTCTGAACGCGTGCTGGAATGAGTCGGCGGATCAATGATTGCGATGTTGACCGTGTTGGCGGCCTTCAAGAGCGGCAAGGCCTTTTGAACGGCGCTGAGCGCCTCGCGGCTTTCGTTCCAGGCAACCACGATCCGGTCGATCGTCGTTGGAAAGCCCACGTTGTCGGGCATGACCAGTACCGGAGCACCGGCGTCGAACATCGACGCCTCTACGATTGCTTCGCTTTCATGGCCGCGACCGGGTCCATAGGGCAGCCCGAGAACCACCAGATCGCTGAAGCGCATGAATTGGGACAGGAAAGGGCCAATGCCGGCCGACTGGGCCGCAAGCGCATTGGCCGCCCACGAGATATCCCGCTTTGAAAGGTGTTCCTTGACCTCCGTCTCAAGCGCCAAAGCCTGTTCTTCGGCTTCGGCGAGCGAGCTCTGCATCGCCATCGCACCGGCCCCTGCGTAGTAGAAACCGGGCTGAGTGTGATCGATCCCGAGGCAGAAGACCTCAAGATGGCCTTCGTCATGGGCAGCGACATCCGCGGCGGCGTCGAGTACCGAACGATGTAACTCGAAATCGGTGATAACGGTCGAAACGGTCTTGAAAGCCATGATGCATTCTCCAGTTCGCGTCATGAAGGGCCACGGCAATACCCGGCCCCTGATTTAAGGCAGATTGCGCATTGCGTTAGAAGATCACTTTGACATGGATCAAAGCGTCTTGCACGGTCCAGGTAGAGATACGACGCTGTCGAACCGGGTCCGGCCACCTCGTGGGTGAGGTCCGGGCTAGAACGAGGGAACGCGAATATGTGGGACTACTTAAAACTGGTGTTGTTGGGGCTGATCGCTCTGGTGGCGGCCATTGCTGCCAACTATGGGCGCGACTTGGCCTATCAGGTGCACGCCGTTATCGTAATGCTCGTGTCGGGCGGACTTTTCCTGTGGACGTTGCGCCACACCGAGGAACCCAAGCCCAAGCCCGATCCGCAGTTGAATTATATGGATGGCGTTGTGCGCGCCGGGGTCGTTGCAACGGCACTCTGGGGTGTAACGGGCTTTCTTGTCGGGGTCTGGATTGCATTCCAACTGGCCTTTCCCGCTCTGAATTTCGAATGGCTTCAGGGTTACGGCAACTTTGGTCGGCTTCGCCCACTGCATACTTCCGCAGTGATTTTCGCGTTTGGCGGCAACGCCCTGATCGCAACGTCGTTCTACGTCGTTCAGCGCACCAGCGCGGCGCGGCTCTGGGGCGGAAACCTGGCATGGTTCGTGTTCTGGGGATACCAGTTGTTCATCGTTCTCGCGGCCACGGGGTATCTTCTGGGCGCAACCCAATCGAAGGAATATGCCGAGCCGGAGTGGTACGTTGACCTTTGGCTTACACTGGTCTGGGTCGCTTACCTGGCCGTGTTCCTTGGCACGATCATCAAGCGGAAAGAGCCGCACATCTATGTGGCGAACTGGTTCTATCTGTCTTTCATCGTCACCATTGCGATGCTGCACATCGTGAACAACCTGTCGATCCCGGTGTCGATCTTCGGATCGAAGTCGGTGCAGGTCTTCGCGGGGGTTCAGGATGCGATGACGCAATGGTGGTACGGCCACAACGCGGTGGGCTTCTTCCTGACCGCGGGTTTTCTGGGCATGATGTATTACTTCGTCCCGAAGCAGGCCGAACGCCCGGTTTTCAGCTACAAGCTGTCGATCATTCACTTCTGGGCACTCATCTTCCTGTACATCTGGGCGGGTCCGCACCATTTGCACTACACGGCTCTGCCGGACTGGGCATCGACCCTTGGCATGGTCTTCTCGATCATCCTCTGGATGCCGTCGTGGGGTGGCATGATCAACGGCCTGATGACCCTGTCGGGCGCTTGGGACAAGCTGCGCACCGACCCGATCATCCGCATGATGGTGATCTCGATCGGTTTCTATGGCATGTCGACTTTCGAGGGTCCGATGATGTCGATCCGCGCGGTGAACTCGCTGTCGCACTACACTGACTGGACCATCGGTCACGTCCATTCCGGCGCGCTTGGCTGGAACGGCATGATCACTTTCGGCGCGCTGTACTTCCTGACGCCGAAATTGTGGAACCGTGAGCGGCTTTACAGCCTGAGCCTCGTGAACTGGCACTTCTGGCTCGCGACCATCGGCATCATCCTCTACGCCGCCTCGATGTGGGTGACGGGGATCATGGAAGGCCTGATGTGGCGCGAAGTGGATGCCAACGGCTTCCTGGTGAACAGCTTTGCTGACACCGTCGCGGCCAAGTTCCCGATGTATGTGGTCCGTGCTACGGGTGGTCTTCTCTACCTCACCGGTGCGCTGATCATGTGTTATAACCTCTGGATGACTGTGCGCAGATCTCCGGCGAAAGCCGAAGCGTCTGCCATGGCTCCGGCTGAATAGGGAGGGCCGGAGAGATGGCAATTCTTGATCGTCACAAGATTCTTGAGAAAAACGCGACGCTGCTTTTGGTCTTCAGCTTTCTGGTTGTGACCATCGGCGGGATCGTGGAAATCGCACCGCTTTTCTACCTTGAAAACACAATCGAGGACGTTGAAGGGGTGCGGCCCTACAGCCCGCTGGAACTGACCGGGCGCGACATCTACATCCGCGAAGGCTGCTACGTCTGCCATAGTCAGATGATCCGCCCGATGCGGGACGAGGTTGAGCGCTATGGCCATTACTCGCTGGCGGCGGAGTCGATGTACGACCATCCGTTCCAGTGGGGGTCCAAGCGGACCGGGCCTGATCTGGCCCGGGTTGGTGGTCGCTATTCCGACGAATGGCATGTCGACCACCTGACCGACCCGCAATCGGTGGTGCCGGAATCGGTAATGCCCAAGTATGGCTTCCTGTCGCAGCGCCTGATCGAGCCGAAGTATACGGCCGATCTGATGAGCACACACCGGATTGTCGGCGTTCCCTATACCGACGAGATGATCGAAGCGGCAGCGGCTGACTTTGAAGCCCAAGCCGATCCCGATAGTGATTGGGAAGCGATGGTCGAACGGTATCCGGGTGCACAGGTCCGCAACTTCGACGGTCAGCCGGGCATTTCCGAAATGGATGCCTTGATCGCCTATATGCAAATGCTGGGCACGCTGGTCGATTTCTCGACCTTCACGCCTGACGCAAGCCGGTAGGGGGGAGATCATGGACTACCATATCCTTCGCGAAATCGCCGACAGCTGGGTTCTGCTGCTCATGTTCGTGTTCTTCCTTGGGATCGTGCTGTGGGCCTTCCGGCCCGGCAGCCGCAAGGTTTACCGCGACACCGCCGAGATCCCGTTCCGGCATGAAGACAAACCCGCGAGCGACAATCGCCTTGCAAAGGGGGCTAAATAAATGGCCAAGAAACCCGAGAAGCCAAACGAACCCGAAACCACCGGCCACAGCTGGGACGGTATCGAGGAATACAACAACCCCTTGCCGCGCTGGTGGCTCTGGACCTTTTACGCGACCATCGTCTGGGGCGTGATTTACACGATCGCCTATCCGGCATGGCCGCTGGTCAACAGGGCGACGGCCGGGATCATGGGGTTCTCGACGCGGGCAGAGGTGGCAAGGGATATCCAGACCTTCGCTGATGCCAATGCCGCGATCGAGGCCAAGCTGGCTGCGGCCGATCTCGCGACGGTCGCCGCGGATCCGGAACTGCAGAGTTTTGCCCGAAACGCGGGTGCTGCGGTGTTCAAGACCAACTGCTCGCAGTGTCACGGGTCGGGTGCCGCCGGTGCAAAAGGCTATCCAAACCTGCTGGACGATGACTGGCTTTGGGGCGGTGACATCGAAAGTATCGCATTTACCGTGCGCCACGGCGTCAGGAATGAAACCGGCGATTCCCGCTTTTCGCAGATGCCCGCCTTTGGCGAGATTCTGAGCGAAGAGGAAATCGCGCAAGCGGCGGCCTATGTTCAGAAACTATCCGGTCAGGACCATGATGCTGCTTTGGCAGCAACAGGGGAAACCGTGTTCATCGACAACTGTTCGGCTTGCCACACTGAGGCCGGAACGGGCGACCGCGCACAGGGTGCGCCGAACCTGACTGATGCGATCTGGCTCTATGGTGGCGATCACGCGACGCTGATCGAATCTATCACCAAAGCGCGTTTCGGTGTGATGCCCGCATGGGGCCAGCGCCTGAGCGATGCCGAAGTGAACGCTGTTGCGGCCTATGTCCACCAACTCGGCGGTGGCGAATAGGCCTTAGAAGGTCCGGGACCCTCAAGATTCCCGGGTGTTGCACCGACCCCTGATCCTGTTCGCGCGTTTCTTCGGGGTCGGTGCTTCCTAATACAGTGGCGGCGTGGCGAAAGCTGCGCCGCCGTTTGCTGTTGGTGAGCCAAACGTCGCTTCGGTGCACAGATTAGTCTGCTTAGGGCCTTGACTTGACCCGGTGTCTGCCGACTCTGCCACTATTGTTTGCAGGGGGGAAATGTGCAGATATTCAGGAAGACCGTCGAATCCGCCAATGCAGTCGGTTTGTCTTTGCCGGACTGCCCATTTCCGAGCACCGACGTGAAAGCCGTCGCGCGTTTGCTTGACTTGTGCCCGGTCGCACGCCCGACACCGCTCTTGGAAGCCGAAGACCTTGCCAAGAAACTGGGCGTCGCCGAGATCTGGGTCAAGGATGAACGCAGCCGGATGGGACTTGGCAGCTTCAAGGCACTTGGCGCTGCTTATGTCATTGCTGTGGATGCGGCTGACAGCGGTGCCGATCTGACGGATTCGCCGCTGTCCGGAGTGACCTATGTGACGGCAAGCGCCGGCAATCACGGGATGTCCGTGGCCGCGGGTGCCCGTGTCTTTGGCGCTGGGGCTGTGATCTACATCGCCGAATCCGTGCCGGAGAGTTTCGCTCGCAGGCTTCGTGAAAAGGGCGCGGAGGTCGTGCGCGCCGGCCAGATCTATGAGGAAAGCATGGCGGCTGCGGCGAAGGCAGCGGCGGACAATGGCTGGCGGCTTTTGTCGGACAGTTCATGGGCGGGTTATTTCGATGTGCCGCACCGCTTGATGGAAGGCTATCTGATCCTGATGCAGGAAGTCTTTGCGCAGGTCGAATCTTCGCCGACCCACATCTTCCTGCAGGCGGGTGTCGGCGGACTCGCAGGGGCGGCCGCAGCACTGGCCCGTGATCTGTGGGGTGACGCAGTCACGATTGTCGTGGTCGAACCCGATGCTGCCCCGGCGATCTACGGCTCAGTCCGCGCCGGGCATGCCGTGGCGGTCAACGGTCCGGTGTCCTGTATGGGCCGGCTCGATTGCAAGGAACCTTCGCTCATCGCACTTAAGGGACTGGCTCGGGATGCGAATCTGTTCATCACGATCTCTGAAGAAGAAGCCGAATCCGCGATGCAGACGCTGTCCGATTCCGGGTTGGCGACGACGCCCTCGGGCGGCGCTGGCCTTGCCGCCCTGATAGCGGCGGGTTCCGACCGTGAAGCGCTGGGGTTGGCCCCGGACAGCCGGGTTCTGGTTATCCTGAGCGAAGGGCCCGAAGAATGAGCGACCGCGGCTTTCCGATCGAGGAATTTCGGACTCGAGTTCTGAAAGCGCAGACCCTGATGGCCAAGGCCGGGCTTGCAGCGCTCTTGGTTACCACCGAGCCGGACTTGCGTTATTTCTCCGGTTACCTGACGCGATTCTGGGAAAGCCCGACTCGGCCTTGGTTCCTGATCGTGCCGGCGTCGGGCGAACCCATCGCAGTCATCCCATCTATCGGCGCTGCCCTCATGGCGCGCACATGGATCAAGGACATCCGAAGCTGGCGGGCTCCGGATTTGGTCGATGATGGTGTGTCGCTGCTGGCCGAAACCCTTCGGGAAGTCGCAGGGACATCCGGAGTGATTGGATTGCCGATGGGACATGAAAGTCACCTGCGTATGCCGCTTGCCGACTACGCCCGGCTGACGGCGAAGCTTGCGCCGTCGGTCATCGGTGACGATGCCGGAATTCTAAGGTCGCTTCGGATGGTCAAGTCGGACGCCGAAATCAACAAGATCCGTGCCGCCTGCGGGATAGCCGACCGCGCTTTTGCCAGAGTTTCAGAGATCGCAGCCAGCGGGGAACCGCTCGATAGGGTGTTCCGCCGCTTCCAGATGCTGTGCCTTGATGAGGGTGCGGACTGGGTTCCTTATCTCGCCGGGGCATCGGAACAGGGTGGCTACAGCGATGTCATTTCTCCGGCAACGGAGACCCCGCTTGCAGAGGGTGATGTTCTGATGCTGGACACGGGTTTGGTGCGGGACGGATATTTTTGCGATTTCGACCGGAATTTTGCAATTGGCGCCACCACCGAGGCGAACAATGCCGCGCATGCCCGCCTGATCGAGGCTGTCGATTCGGCGATGCAGATTGCGCGGCCCGGTGCCACTGCGGCCGATCTGTTCCATGCGATGGACAGGATTGTGACCGGCGGTGCGGGCGGGTCGGATGCCGGACGGCTTGGCCACGGGCTTGGCATGCAGTTGACGGAATGGCCGTCGCTGATCCCGGCCGACCAGACGGAGTTGCAGGAGGGCATGGTGCTGACACTGGAACCCGGCATCGAAACGGGTCCGGGCCGAATGCTCGTTCACGAAGAGAATATCGTGATCCGGGCTTCCGGGGCAGAGTTCCTGTCGACGCCTGCGGGGCCACATATGCCGGTGCTGAGAGGTGCACGATGACCGATTTCGCTTACACGCTCGATATACCGGGCGACCCGTGCCTTGGGCTGATCGTGCTCCAGACGGATGAGACGATCGAACAGGACTTCCGCCGCCTGCTACCCGCTTCCGCTCGGCTCTATGTCTCGCGTGTTCCAAGCGGGCTTGAAGTCACCAGAGAGACGCTGGGGGCGATGGAGGCGCATATACCTGCGGCGGCAGGGCTGCTGCCCGAACCGATCAGCTTTGATGCGATTGGCTATGGCTGCACGTCAGGAACCTCGGTCATCGGAACGGCGAAGGTCGGCGACCTCGTGCGTCAGGGTGCGCGAACCGAGGCGGTGACAGAACCGGTTTCGGCGCTCCTGGCCGCGTCGGCAGCGCTTGGTGTGCGGCGGCTGGCCTTTCTGTCGCCCTATGTCGAGGCGGTTTCGGCGGGTTTGTGCGATGTGCTTCGGGACAACGGGCTTGAGATTCCGGTTTTCGGGTCGTTCAACACGGCCGAAGAGGCAAAGGTTGCCCGGATCGCCGGACCGTCAATTGTAGCAGCGGCCAGTCAACTGGCCGGGACCGCCGAGGTGGACGCGATATTCCTGTCCTGCACCAATTTGCGGACACTCGATGTGATCGCAGAGATCGAGCGGATCATCGGAAAGCCGGTTCTCTCAAGTAATCAGGTGCTGGCTTGGCATATGTGCCGACTCTCGGGTGCAGGCAAAATGCCCGAAGGGTTTGGCAGGCTGCTGAGCGTCGAGTGAGAGACGTGCAGAATTGCCAGTCGGAGGATGCCTTCTTCGGCAGAATTCACTGCTTGCCGATGCGGAGCGTCGTTTTGCCACCGGCAGGGACGACAATCTGATGATCCTCGTCCGTTGCTGCATCGTGAAGACCTAACACCTGGTCGGCAGGTCCAGTATTTTCCACACGGATGTCGGCGACGCCATAGGACTCGAACTGAAGCTTGCCGAAGGACCGCCCTAGATAACCGGCATTGTCGAACCGGATGATCATGTTCTCGACGACGAAGGCACCGCGCGTCGGTATCGCATCTGGCGGCAGGTTGGAGACAATGCTACCGGTCCAGTCTTCGCCGGTCTTCGGCCCTTCGAACCAGCTGTACCACTGCTGACCCTCCGGAAGCGGAAAGCGCTTAATGACGGAAGGATTCCCAAGGGCAAGAAAGACGGGATCGCCTTCCGCGATGAGTTGAGTCACTGCCTCTTTCGTCGCATCGTTGTGACGGTCTCCCAATGCGAATTCCAGCATCGAGGGGGAATTGAAGTAGGTGAAGGGAAAGCGACGGCCGTCACGCTTTTCAATTGCGTGGAAATCCTCGCTCATGGCGAGCGTGGCCTGCACGCGCACCACATCTGGCATCCAGCGGTAGCGCTGGGTGTAATAGGCGGCTTCGATCACCAGAGCCAGCGCTGCCATCGCGACAAAGACTTGCAGTTTGCGCCTATCGGACAGCCGCGAGATCAGCCGCGAAATCTCGCGACCGGCAAGAACCGCCATCGGCACGACCAGCGGCAGCAAATGATCGTGCCGCTGGTGGGAAGACAGGCTGAATACTGCAAGCGACAGGATGATCCAAAGCGACAAGAAGCGTTCGGTTCGCCGTGCGGCGGGGTCCGTTTCAGGTCTGCGAATGGCAACATAGATGCCATAGGCGGTCAGGAACGACCATGGGACGAAGGACGCCATGAAGAAGGCGAAGGGAAGCGGCCTTGGCCCCTTTGTTGCATGTCCGATCAGTTCCGACCCGATCTGCCTGTCGACGAGTGCCTGCCCGGCATCGAGATAGGCCAACAGGAACCAGCCGCCGCCGATCACGGCGACCAAGAGCAGGCCGGCCAAGTGAATCAGCAAGAGGTTCTTTCGTTCGCCTGATGTTGCGATCGGCGCGGCGCTACGGCCTTCCCAGAAGATTGCAGCCAGACCCAATGCGGCGATCAACAATCCCAGCGGGCCCTTGGTAAGGGTCGCGAGGGCGCTCATGAACCAGAACCCGAGCCACCATTTCGACCCCGACCGGTCAGCCCAGGCCTTGAGGGCGAAGACACAGGACAGGGTAATGAGAAAGGTAAACAGCGCGTCGGTTCGCGCAAAGGCAAGATGCTGCATTCCGAGGGTGTTGAAAAAGACCAGCAGGCCGGCAAAATAACCGGTCCATCGTCCGAACCAATGATAACCGATCCATGACGCGGCCAGCGCCGTTCCCAGCATCGCAAGCCCGGATGGCAGGTAGAGCGACGTCACATTGAGCCCCGAGAAGACCGTCGCGCTGAGTGCCGTTAGCCATGTCATGAGTGGGGGTTTGGACGTCACCGAGCCGCCAAAGTCGGTCTGCACGGTCCAGCGCCCGGAGTGAATGACGTCCATCACATAGGCGATCGGTTTGTACTGATCGCCCGTGAAGTCCATTGGAGTGTATATGCGGATCAGCCATGCAATCGCTAGGATCAGAGCGATTGTCAGACCTATCGGCAGCCATCTGTCTCGCCGAGTTACGTTGCCCAGGTTCTTGTTTGATTCAGTCATGGTGTCCGCTCAGTTGCCATGGTCGGCATTGCCAGGTCGTTTAGTCCGTGCATTACCTTTCAGTCCAAATCGGCACAACCGCTATTGGTCTCCATTGATAAGTGATCAAGCGCTGGCTGAAAGTGTTTTCTTGTCGATCCGGGGGCCCGTATTTGATCGGTTGTGACTGCTATCGCTTCAAGATGTCGCAAAATTCTGGTGCTGAACCCTTTGACCTAGGTCAATGTCGGGTCCACAGTTCTTCGCGATAAGCTCTCCAACGCGAACAGTGACTGGACGTTTTCCGTATGTCTTCCACCGAAACCCCGCCGCCGCTTTATTCGGCACGAGAGCCCGTTTTCCCGCGTCGTGTCAGCGGCAAGTTCCGCACACTCAAGTGGTGGATCATGGGGGTAACGCTTGGAATCTACTACCTGACGCCCTGGATCCGCTGGGACCGGGGCCCCAATCTCCCTGACCAGGCAGTCCTGGTCGACTTGGCCGGGCGCCGCTTTTTCTTTTTCTGGATCGAGATTTGGCCGCATGAATTCTATTTCATCGCGGGTCTCTTGATCATGGCGGGGCTCGGTCTTTTTCTATTCACCTCGGCGCTTGGCCGGGTCTGGTGCGGCTATACCTGCCCGCAGACCGTCTGGACCGATCTTTTCATCCTGACCGAACGATGGATTGAAGGGGATCGCAATGCGCGCGTGCGTCTCTGGAACGCCAAGTGGGATTTCCGTAAATGGCGGCTGCGATTGACCAAATGGTTTATCTGGCTTCTGATCGGTCTGGCCACCGGCGGAGCTTGGGTGTTCTATTTCACCGATGCGCCGCAATTGCTGCGCGATCTGGTGACGCTGAACGCGCATCCGATTGCTTATACCACGATAGCCGTGCTGGGTACGATCACGGTCCTGTTCGGCGGCTTTGCACGTGAACAGGTCTGTATCTACATGTGCCCGTGGCCCCGCATCCAGGCCGCGATGATGGACGAGGATACGCTGACCGTCGCGTATCGCAGTTGGCGCGGCGAGCCGCGCGGCAAGCATCGCAAATCCGAAGACGCTGACAAGCTTGGCGATTGCATCGACTGCATGGCTTGCGTCAACGTCTGCCCGGTCGGGATCGACATTCGCGAAGGTCAGCAACTCGCATGTATCACCTGTGCGTTATGTATCGACGCCTGTGACGAGATCATGGCCAAGATCGACAAGCCCCGCGGATTGATCGACTATATGGCGCTGACCGATGAGGCCGCCGAACGTTCCGGAAAGGCGCCGAAGCCGATCTGGAAGCATGTCCTGCGACCGCGGACAATTCTTTACACCACCTTGTGGTCGCTGGTCGGCATTGGCTTGGTTTTCGCGCTCTTCATCCGCCCCGATATCGACATGACCGTGGCGCCGGTTCGGAACCCGACTTTCGTCACGCTTTCGGACGGTTCCATCCGGAACACCTATGACGTTCGCCTGCGCAACAAGAATGGTGAAGACCGGCCGTTCCATATCTCGCTGACCTCTGATAGCCTTTTGCGTATCAGCCTTGAGGGTAAGGACGATCTGGTGGTTGATGTGCCTGCCGATGAAACCCTGCTGCAGCGTGTCTACGTAACCGCCCCGGCGGGCAGCGATGCGGCGACAACGGATCGCACGCCGTTCCGCATCTGGGTTGAGGATCTGGAGAGCAACGAGCACACCTCGAACGACACCATTTTCAACGGAGTCGGACAATGAGCGAGAGAGTCATCACCGGGCGGCACGTCTTGATTGGCACGACGGCCGCGTTTTCCGTCATCATCGGAGTGAACATTCTTCTGGCCTACAAAGCGGTCGCGACCTTTCCGGGGCTGGAGGTCAAGAATTCCTATGTCGCGTCCCAGAGCTTCGATGCTGACCGGAAGGCCCAGCTTGCGCTGGGTTGGGACGTGTCGGCGAAGGTCGATGGTGGTCAGCTCCGTCTTTCGATCATCGATGGCGACGGAAAGCCGGTGCGGGTTTCGGAACTTACCAGCACGCTGGGCCGGGCGACCGAGGTGAAGGATGACCGCACACCAGAATTCGTCTTCGATGGGTCGGCCTATGTCGCGCCTGTCGACCTGGCCCCCGGAAACTGGAACCTGCGCATGGTCGCAACCGCGAACGATGGCACCAAGTTCCAGCAACGAATCATATTGTATGTAAAGGGCTGATCATGTCGGGTGCATCGCAGATGTCGGCCTGTCCTGCCTGCGTCGCTGCCCCCGCGGCCGAGGCAATCGCGGCGCGCAATGTCAAGGACGCCAGCATCATGCTGTCGCTTCCAGGAATACACTGCGCCGCTTGCATCTCTGCCGTTGAACGCGCCCTGAACGCTGAACCGGGCGTCACTGCCGCGCGGGTCAACCTGACGCTCAAACGTGCCAGCATAAAGGCCGAGCCGGAAGTGACGCCCGCACGTCTGATCAACCTTCTCGCGCGCGTCGGTTACGAGGCTCATGAACTTGATGCGGGCATGCTGGGCAGCACCGAAACCGATCGCCGCGGCCGGGCCCTGCTGACACGTCTGGCCGTCGCCGGTTTCGCGATGATGAATGTGATGCTTTTGTCCGTCGCGGTTTGGTCAGGGGCCACCGAAGCGACACGCGACCTTTTCCACTGGATTTCTGCCGCCATCGCGCTACCGACGATCGCATTTTCAGCGCAGCCCTTTTTCACCAGCGCCTGGGGCGCTTTGCGCGTCCGGCGTCTGAACATGGACGTTCCGATATCTCTGGCGATTATTCTGGCCGCCGGGATGTCTGTCTATGAAACCATGCAAAGTGGCGAACATGCCTATTTTGACGCGGCCCTGTCGCTCACCTTTTTCCTGCTTGCCGGTCGATATCTCGATCACCGCACGCGCAGCATTGCCCGGTCTGCCGCCGAAGAACTGACAGCCCTTGAAGTTCCCCGGGCATTGCGCGCCAGCGGTGAAACCGTCGCTGTCGCCGAACTTGCAGTGGGCGACCTTGTCCGGGTCCTGCCGGGCGCGCGCGTGCCCGTCGATGGCGTTGTTCTCGACGGCGAAAGCGAGATCGACCGCTCGCTGTTGACCGGAGAAAGTCTTCCTGTCGCCGCACGCGCCTCCACCGCCGTAAGCGCTGGAGAAGTGAACCTGACCGGCGCGCTGGTCGTCCGCGTGAGCGCGGCGGGGAAGGACACCTCGCTGCACCGGATGGCCGATCTCGTCGCAATGGCCGAGACGTCGCGCAATCGCTACACCTCACTGGCTGACAAGGCGGCCCGGATATATGCGCCAGTGGTTCATTTGCTGGCTTTTGCCGCGTTTGGTGGCTGGCTCTGGGCGAGCGGCGATGTCCGATTGGCGTTGAATATCGCCGTTGCGGTGCTGATCATTACATGTCCCTGTGCCTTGGGACTGGCCGTGCCGGCCGTCACAACCGCGGCGTCAGGGCGTCTTTTCCGCGCTGGTATGCTGATCAAGAGCGCAACAGCGCTCGAACGTCTGGCGGAGGTCGATACCGTCGTATTCGACAAGACCGGGACGTTGACGCGCGGACGCCCCGAATTGACCAATCTTGCCGATTTTTCGGACGAGGATCTGTCGGTCGCAGCTGCGATCGCTGCAGGTTCGGCCCATCCGCTGGCGCAATCGCTTGTCGAAGCGATACGGGCTGCAGCGATTGAGCCGGTGGGCCTGAGCGATCTGCGGGAAGTCCCCGGGCACGGCGTAGAAGGCCGCTGGCAGGGTATGGCTGTTCGACTTGGCCGCGCCGAGTGGCTGGGCGCGCAGGCGGTTTCCACGACTGCAACCTATCTGAAGATCGGTGACCGCGAGCCTTTGGCGTTTCGGTTCGCCGACTCGCTGCGCGAAGGCGCGGCAGAGGTCGTCGCCGCCCTTCATAAGCAGCGCAAAGACGTTGTGCTTTTGTCCGGTGATGCGCCTGAGGCGGTTGCCGACATAGCCAGACGTGTCGGAATAGAAGCTTGGGAAGCGCAAATGCTACCTGCCGATAAGGCCGCGCGGATCGCGGTTCTGGCAAAAGCGGGGCGTCGGGTGCTGATGGTTGGTGACGGACTTAATGACACGGCAGCGCTCGCTTCGGCGCATGTGTCCATTTCCCCGGCCAGCGCGCTGGAAGCGGCGCGGGTTGTATCGGACATCGTTCTTCTTGGCAGTTCTCTGGCCCCGATTGCCGAAGCCATTGCCGTCGCCAAGTCGGCTACGTTGCGGATCAAGGAGAATTTTGCAATCGCGGCCCTGTACAATTTGATCGCTATCCCGGTGGCCCTTGCGGGTTTCGCCACCCCGCTGGCCGCGGCGCTGGCGATGTCCGGATCTTCTATCTCGGTGTCGTTGAATGCGCTCAGGCTGACGCGGCGATGAATGTCCTGGTCTATCTCATTCCGGTGTCCCTTATCCTTGGTGGAATAGGGCTCGCCGCCTTCTTCTGGGCCATACGTGGCAGCCAGTTTGAGGATCCTGACGGTGACAGCCACCGCATCCTGACCGACGATTACGACAACAAGCCGAAACGGTGAGTTCCGCTTGCGGCCTGGCGGGAGATTTTTTTGCAAAGTCAGCGTGACACCATGTCCGCGAGCTGGGCGATGCTGGGTCCAATGTCTTCAACGATCAGGCGAACCCCGTCAGCATTTGGATGCAGGGCGTCCGGCTGAAAGTAAAGGCTCAGCGCTTGGTTCCGGTCGTGCTGGTCGGTCAATGCCCGAAGGAAATTCGGGTAAAGCAAGATTCCGTGGCTTTGTGAGAGTGCGGGATAGATGGTGTCAAAAGTCGCCTTGTAGTCCGGGCCGTAGTTGCCCGGGGCCGGGATTCCGACCAGCAGGGTTGGGATGGTTCGCTTATCGGCGGCGTTCAGGATGCCATCGAGATTCGCGCGAGCGGCAGCCGGATCCAACCCGCGAAGCGCGTCGTTCGCCCCGAGTGAGACGACAAGGGCATCGACATCGTCCGTCAGGGTCCAATCCACTCTGGCCAGACCGCCGGCTGTCGTGTCTCCAGAAACGCCGGCATTAAGCACCTTTGCTTCGATATTGTTGAGATTCAGCCAGTTCTGCAGTTGCGGCACGAACCCCTGTTCAGCCGGCAAGCCATAGCCCTGCACAAGGCTGTCGCCCAGAATGGCGATTGTCGCGGGTTCGGCATCGGCGGATTCACCTGCCATAAAGACCGTCGTGACGACAATGAGCGCGAGTCCGCGGTTGCGGGTGGCCGCGAAAGCCCCATATCCAATTTGTAGCATTAGCCCAAGGATGGTCCTTATGGCCGAAACGATCATCACGCTCCGAGACGCGCGATTGAGCCTGTCAGCAAATACCGGGGTGGTGGATATCCTCAAGGGCATCTCGCTGGACGTCGAGAAAGGAGAGACCTTGGGGCTGGTCGGTCCGTCTGGGTCTGGCAAATCGTCGCTCCTGATGTTGCTGGGTGGGCTGGAAAAGGCCACGGGCGGGTCGGTGCTTGTGGCGGGGCAGGATCTGACTGCGATGGACGAAGATGCGCTTGCCCGCTTCCGCAGGGGGAATATGGGCATCGTCTTTCAATCTTTCCACTTGATTCCGACGATGACCGCATTGGAAAACGTTGCGACTCCGTTGGAATTGGCGGGCGTTGCCGATGCCTTTGACCTCGCTGCGACGGAACTGCAGGCGGTCGGGCTGGGTGACCGGGCTGGCCACTACCCGTCGCAATTGTCCGGCGGTGAACAACAACGTGTCGCCCTTGCACGCGCGGTGGCACCGCGCCCTGCAATCCTGCTGGCGGATGAGCCGACTGGGAATCTGGACGGGGCCAACGGACTTGCGATCATGGACCTGCTGTTTGAGCTTCGTGACAGGCGCGGGGCGACGCTGGTTCTTGTGACCCATGCGCCCGAGCTGGCGGAACGGTGCGATCGGGTGATCCACCTGCGGGACGGCAGGATCGAAGCTGAACCGCTGAGGGGTGTCGCCGAATGAGTCTGGCGCTTGCCGGCCGTATTGCCCGCAGGGATCTGCGCGGAGGAGTCAAGGGTTTCCGTGTGTTTCTGGCCTGCCTCGCGCTGGGGGTCGCTGCGATTGCGGCGGTCGGCACGGTTCGCAGCAGCATCGAAGAGGGGCTTCTTCGGGAAGGGGCCACGCTTCTGGGCGGCGATGCCGAGATCGAACTGACCTACCGCAGAGCGGAGCCTGAAGAACGTGCATGGATGCAAAAGGCCGCTGTTGCCGTTTCAGAAATCGTCGACTTCCGCTCGATGGCGGTTGTTGGCGAAGGGCTGGCTGTTCAACAGGGTCTTACACAGGTGAAGGCGGTCGACGATGCTTATCCGCTTTATGGTGCGGTTCGGCTGGACCCCGACATGGATCTGGCGGTCGCTTTGGATTACCGCAATGGCTTGCCTGGTGCGGTGATGGATCGGGTCCTGGCCGACCGGCTTGGAATTGCGGTGGGCGACAGCTTCAGACTGGGGACGCAGGATTTCCTGCTATCGTCTGTTTTGGTTCGAGAACCAGACAACACCAGCGGCGGCTTCACGTTGGGGCCGCGAACGATCGTCAGAAGCCAGGACCTTGCCTCATCAGGCCTGCTGCAACCCGGAACGCTTTTTGAAACAGCGTATCGGTTGAAGCTGCCAGCGGCTGCCGATCTGGATGCGACACGGCAGAGTGCGCTTTCTTCAATCATGGGCGGCGGATTTCGATGGCGCGACAGCCGGAACGGTGCCCCGGGGACGGCGCGGTTCGTCGAGAGGCTCAGCACCTTTCTGATCCTCGTTGGGATAGCAGGCCTTGCGGTGGGCGGCGTTGGTGTTTCGGCCGCCGTGCGGGCCCATCTTGACGAAAAGGTGCAGGTGATCGCGACGCTGAAGTCGCTTGGGGCCGAAAATCAGATGATCCTGAAAATATACCTGATCCAGATCGGGCTGCTGACACTTGCGGGTATTCTGATAGGACTGATACTCGGGGCCGTCGCGCCGCTTCTGCTTGCGCCGATGATCGAAGCCCGGCTGCCGGTTCCCGCAGTGCTCGGCATTCACCCCGGCGCCTTGGCAGAGGCTGCGCTTTACGGCGCGTTGGCGGCGCTTCTCTTCACGCTTTGGCCGATTTCGCGCACCGAGGACATCCGCGCAGCGGCGCTTTTTCGGGATGCCGCGCTTGGGCTGACTGGTTGGCCCAGGATGCGCTACGTGGCCCTGACAGGGCTTATCCTGGTCATACTTGTCAGCACTGCAGGTATGTTTTCGGGGCAGATGCAGCTTACGGGATGGGCGGCTGTGGCGATTCTTGGGGCATTCCTGACGCTGGTCGCTACGGCGTTGGCAGTGCGGTTTCTGGCGCGATACCTGTCGACGGCCGTTCGGCTTCGCGGCCGGCCCTCGCTGCGATTGGCATTGGCCGCCATCGGCGGGCGGGGCAGCGACGCGGTGCCCGTGGTCCTGTCGCTTGGGCTGGGTCTATCGGTGCTGGCCGCAGTTGGCCAGATCGACGCGAACCTGCGTGGCGCAATTGCGCGCGATCTGCCCAAGGTGGCTCCGTCCTATTTTGTTGTCGACATCCAGTCTGACCAGATGGATGGCTTCCTGCAAAGGCTGCACTCCGACCCCGGTGTGAAGCGGGTTGAAGCGGCTCCGATGCTGCGGGGCATAATCACCCGGATCAATGGTCGACCGGCAAGGGATGTGGCCGGAGATCATTGGGTCCTGCAAGGCGATCGCGGCATCACCTACTCAGACCGGCCGCCTGTAGGCACCAAGGTGACCACGGGGACATGGTGGCCGGAAAACTACAGTGGCGCGCCCCAGATGAGCTTTGCCGAGGAAGAAGCACTGGAAATGGGTCTGGAACTCGGGGACCGGATCACCGTCAATGTCCTTGGCCGGGAGATCACCGCCACCCTGACAAGCTTCCGGGAAGTCGACTTTTCAAATGCCGGAATGGGTTTTGTGGTGTCGATGAACCCGTCATCGCTTGCCGGTGCGCCACATAGCTGGATCTCGACGATCTATGCCGACGACGCTTCAGAGGCAGAGATCCTCCGGGGCCTTACCTCTGATTTCCCGAATATCACGGCGATCCGGGTTCGCGATGCGATTGACCGGGTCAGCGAAGTGTTGCGCGGAATTGCTGCCGCGATCACCTATGGTGCCGCAGCGACATTGTTGACTGGGGTCATCGTGCTGATCGGGGCCGCTGCCGCAGGCGAGCGTACGCGCACCTATGAAGCTGCAATTCTCAAGACGCTTGGCGCAACACGCGCGGACGTACTCAAGAACTTCCTGTGGCGATCCGCTGTTCTGGGCTTCGCAGCTGGGGCCGTCGCCATTCTTGCTGGAGGACTCGGCGGATGGGCGGTGACGCATTTCGTCATGGAAACCGATTTCAGGTTCGAACCGGTCTCGGCAATCTTGATCATCTTGGGCGGGGTCACGCTATCCGTTCTGGCGGGGGTGTACTTTTCATTGCGGTCGCTGAATGCAAGGCCGGGCCGGATTCTGGCAAGCCGCGAATAGACCGCCTGCACGGTCTGTTGCAATTTCCAAGCGCGTCATTGCCGTTGATCGACCTAGCGCCCAGCGCCTTGTGCATGGCCCGGCAGGTCCAGCCCCGATAGCAGGACGCCATCGGCGATGAGTGCCGCGGCTCGCGCAATATCCGGGGCCATGTAACGGTCTTCCCGAACCTCTGGCACGGTCTCACGGAGCGCCTTGATGATCCCCTGCAAGGCGGCGCTAGTCTTCAATGGAGCCCTGAACCCGATCCCTTGCGCCGCGCACAGCAATTCGACACCAAGGATTACGTTAAGGTTCGCATTCATCCGCAACAGCCGTCGCGCAGCATGGGCCGCCATGCTTACATGGTCTTCCTGGTTGGCAGAGGTCGGCGTGGAATCCGTCGAACACGGGTTGGCCAGATGCTTGTTCTCGCTCATCAGGGCCGCAGTTGTGACTTCGGCGATCATGAAACCGGAGTTCAGGCCAGGTGCCGGTGTCAGGAAGGGAGGCAGGTCGAAGGAAAGGGTTGGATCGACCATCAGGGCAACTCGGCGCTGAGCAATCGCACCGATCTCGCAAAGTGCCAGCGCGATCTGATCCGCAGCAAATGCGACGGGTTCCGCGTGGAAATTGCCGCCGGATACGATCAGCCCCTCGCCTGTCAGGACGAGTGGATTGTCGGTGACGGCATTTGCCTCGATCTCGAGCGTACGGCCGGCAAAATGCAACAGGTCCATGGCAGCCCCGGTAACCTGTGGCTGACAGCGGATGCAGTAGGGGTCCTGTACGCGTGTATCGCCGTCGCGGTGGCTTTCCCGGATTTCCGAGCCATCCATCAACGCTCTTTGAGCGCGGGCGACAGCAATTTGTCCGGGATGGCCGCGCAAAGTGTGAATTTCATCCACGAGTGGAGCCGTCGACCCCATGATGGCATCTGTAGACAACGCCGCGGTAATGACCGATGCGGACGCGTTGCGCCACGCAGAGAACAGCGCCGCGAGCGCGCAGGCGGTTGAAAACTGGGTGCCATTGATCAGGGCAAGGCCTTCTTTCGGACCGAGTTCTATCGGCGTCAGCCCGGCTTTGGTCAAAGCCTCTTTGCCGGGCAGCTTCTGTCCATCGAATACGGCCTCGCCTTCGCCGATCAAGACGGCGGCCATATGCGCCAGTGGTGCAAGATCGCCGGAGGCGCCGACGGAACCCTGAACCGGTATGACCGGCAAGACGCCCTTGGCCAGCATCGCCTCGATCAGGGCGACGGTTGCCCATGCAACGCCCGACGCGCCACGGCCGAGAGAGAGCAGTTTCAGCACCATCATCAACCGTGTCGTTGCAGCATCAAGCTGTTCGCCGACGCCGCAGCAATGCGAGAGTATCAGATTGCGCTGCAGCTTCGCGGTATCATTCGCTGCAATCTTGACGCTGGCTAGTTTGCCAAACCCGGTATTCACGCCGTAGATGGCATCTTTACCCTGAGCCGCCCTGAAGACGAGCGCGGCGGCGGCCTCGACCCCCGATCGGGCAGCAGAGGCAAGCGTCACGGGATCGGTGCCCCGCCAGACAATCTCGAGCTGACACAGGTCTGCCTGTCCGGGGGTCAACGTCACGGTCATTGGTGGGGCTCCGTTGGTGAGTGGCATTCCTGACCGGCAACCGCGACTCAGCGGTTGCTCAGGAACTTTGGTGTGTTATTATGTCTGCACATAAAAGCATGTCAAGGAGGCAGGCCCTGCCGAGCTCTCAACAGGCAGGAGCGAATTGAAATGGCCGGATCAGAAATCAACAACTGGCGCGCAGTTGAAGGAGAAGTCCGGCGGCGTATCCACTCCCGCATCTGGAAGCCCGGCGAGCTCATTCCCAATGAGGCGGACTTGGCCATAGAATTTGGCTGTGCCCGGGCGACGGTCAACCGGGCCCTGCGCGCGCTGGCCCAATCCGGGCTTTTGGATCGACGGCGAAAGGCCGGGACTCGCGTTGCGCTCCATCCTGTCGGAAAAGCCGTCCTAGATATTCCGGTTATCCGGCAAGAAATCGAGGAGGGCGGGTTTCGTTATGGATATCGTCTTTTGCATCGGGCGACCGAACAAGCGCCGGAAGGCAAACTGAACCGGATGAGGATATCTCCGCCAAGACCGCTCTTGCATGTGGTAGCGGTCCATCTCGCCGATCAAACGCCCTACGTGGCAGAGGATCGCTGGATCGATCCGACCGTCGTCCCGACCGCTTTGTCAGCGCCATTTGCGACCATCAGCGCGAACGAGTGGCTGTTGCAGCACACCCCCTACACCAGATCCGACATTGACTTCACTGCCGTGGCGCTACCATCGGAGATGGCGCAAATATTGGGAGCGGAGCCGCAGGCCGCGGCATTCCTGATTGCGCGCACGACCTGGGATTCCGAGCGGGCGGTCACGGCTGTCGATCTCTACTACGCACCGGGCTACAGGATGAAGACTAGGCTGTGAGGCGCGGTGCGGGGGTGGACATCTGCCATCGAATAGCTGTCTGTTTCAGCCGGGCAGGCCGGTAGAGAGATCAAGGGATTGGGCAGGATGCTTCAGGTCGAAAACCTTAGCAAACGCTATGATGCCGCCGACGGGCCCGTTCCGGTCCTCAGAGATGTATGCTTTGCAATGAGCCGTGGAGAAACTCTGGCCCTGACAGGTGAATCCGGAAGCGGAAAGAGCACACTCTTGCATCTCATCGGCGGGCTCGATCAGCCGGATTCAGGTAGTATTACGATCGACGGGACACGCTTGACGGACCTCAGGGATCGAGGGCGCGCGGCTTTGCGGCGGGGAACGGTCGGCATCGTGTTTCAACAGTTCAACCTGATCCCAAGCCTGACAGTCGCCGCCAACATCGCGTTTCAGGCAAGGCTTGCCGGCAGGCTGGATACCGGCTGGATTGACTCCATAGTCGAGCGGATCGGGTTGTCAGATCACCTTACAAAATATCCCGAAGCCTTGTCAGGTGGGCAGCAACAACGCGTCGCGATTGCACGCACGTTGGCATGCCGGCCAAAGTTGGTGCTTGCTGACGAGCCTACTGGAAATCTGGATGAAGACAATTCGCAAGTCGTTCTGCGCCTCTTTCTGGAGATGGCGGAAGAAGCCGGCACAACGGTGCTGATGGTAACCCACTCCACTGCGCTTGCCGATCACATGCAGCGGAGGCTGCACCTGAGCCATGGCAGGATAAACGCGTGACTGTAGCCGGGCTTCAGGCTCTGCTGTCGCACTGGCTTCGCAACCCATGGCAAGCCTTTACGATGATTGCAGGGCTGGCAATGGCGACGGCACTGTGGGCCGGGGTTCAGGCGATAAACGCTGAAGCACGCGCCAGCTATGACAGGGCTGCCCAAGCAATCGGCCAGACCCGCTTCGATCAAATTGTCCGCACCGATGGCGGTGTCTTGGGCATGGACGATTTCGTCGCGCTTCGCAGGGCGGGATGGCTGGTGAGCCCTCTTCTTGAAGGCGAAGTAGCTTTGGGGCGAGATACCTTCCAAGTTATCGGCGTTGATCCCCTGACGCTGCCGCGCGACGGTGCCGGGCCTGCACTTCCGGGTGCCGGTGACTTGGTCGAGTTTCTGTCGCCGGACGGATTCGCCCTCGTCCATCCCGACGATGCCGGTGCTTTAGCTAACCTGGGCCCCAAGATCGAGGCCCAACCGGATGTGGGCCAAGGCACGATCGTCGTGAATTTGGGGCAGGCACACGAGCTTCTTGGGCGGGCAGGTGTGATGCATCTGGTTGCGGCGGAAAAACAGCCGTTGGGCCGCCCGCCTTTGGCGGCTGTGAACCCGGCGTTTGAGTTGCGTGAGCATCAGGAACAGGGCGATGTCGAGCGCCTGACCCAGAGCTTTCATATGAACCTGACCGCCTTTGGTTTGCTGTCCTTCGCTGTCGGTATCTTCATTGTTTACGGGGCCATTGGGCTTGCCTTCGAACAACGCCGCGCGGTCTTTCGGACCTTGCGCACTCTGGGGGTGCCATTGTCGAAACTATTTGGGCTGCTTGCGCTCGAACTGACAATCTTCGCTTTTCTTGCAGGGACCTTGGGGGTGGCGCTGGGCTATGTCTTTGCTGCGGCTCTGCTTCCGGATGTCGCCGCGACACTCCGGGGTCTCTACGGCGCGGATATTGCCGGAGATCTTTCATTGCGGTCATCCTGGTGGCTTTCGGGTTTGGGAATGGCGCTGGGCGGCACCATGGTCGCCGCCGTCGGCGTCTTCGCGCGCCTCAACCGTTTGCCCGTTCTTGCGGCAAACCAGCCACGCGCCTGGACCTTTGATGCCCGAAGGTCCAACCGGCTCATGGCCCTGTTCGCAGGCGGTCTTGCAGTGGTTGGGATCGTATTGGCAATCTCTGCAACGGGGCTGCCCGCCGGGTTTGCTACGCTCGCCTGCTTGCTGATTGCTGGCGCGCTTTCTCTGCCCCTGTTTCTGGATCTGATGCTGCGGCGGGCCGAAGGGCTCGCCCGGAATGCGGTGCCGCAATGGTTCTGGGCAGATGCGCGGCAACAACTGCCCGGGCTCTCGATGGCGCTGATGGCGCTGCTGCTTGCCATGGCCGCCAATATCGGGGTGTCGACCATGGTTTCAAGCTTTCGGCTGACTTTCGTGGGCTGGCTGGACCAGCGGCTTGCGTCCGAGATTTACGTGACGGCGCGCGACCCGGAAGAAGCCGCGGCGCTTACGCGGTTTCTGGCGGGCAAGGTCGACGCTGCGCTGCCGATCGTCTTTGTCGAAAGGCAAATCGGAGATTTGCCCGCCCGGGTCTACGGCGTGATTGATCATGCTACATATCGGGACAACTGGCACTTGCTGGAATCCGCGCCGGATGCCTGGGACAAGCTTGCAGCAGGCCAGGGAGTTCTGGTCAACGAACAGCTTTATCGGCGGGAAGGGCTGGCCATAGGCGACAGTCTTGCCGATGGCAGCGGTGATAGGGTGGTGGGCGTCTACGGCGATTACGGAAACCCGATCGGTCAGGTCGTCATGGGCTACAGTTCTTTTCGCCAGAAATATCCGGGCGCCATTGCGCTGCGGTATGGGATTCGGACCGGTTCAACCGATCCGAACGCGCTTGCTGACGAGATCCGGCAGACGTTTGACCTGCCGGACGACGCGGTCGTCGATCAGGTCTTTATCAAAGGCAGATCAAAAGAGATCTTCGAGCGCACATTTTCGGTTACTTCCGCATTGAACATGCTGACCTTGTCTGTGGCAGGCTTTGCAATTCTGATCAGTCTTCTGACACTGGCGACCATGCGGCTGCCACAGCTTGCGCCGCTCTGGGCGCTTGGGCTGACACGGAGGCAACTTGCAAGCATGGAGTTGGCCCGTGCGGCGATCCTGGCGGCCTTGACCGGCGTGGCCGCGATGCCGTTGGGGTTGGGTTTGGCATGGGTGCTGCTTGCCATTGTCAACGTGCAGGCCTTTGGCTGGCGATTGCCGATGCATGTTTTCCCGTTCGAATATCTGAAGCTGGCTGGACTGACGCTGGTTGCGGCCTTGCTTGCAGCCCTGTGGCCGGCGGTGCGACTTGCCCGGACTCCGGCGGATGCGCTTTTGAAAGTCTTCAGCAATGAACGCTAGAGCAATTGCTTTCCTGTTGTTCATACTGCCATCCTTGGCCAATGCGCAGGGATTTGCCGGGCTGGGAACGGTCGCCGACAATTTCGCCACGCCAGAAATCGGGCGAGTATTGAGCTTCCCCGCCGATCACGCCGCCCATCCGGAGTACCGCATCGAATGGTGGTATTTGACGTCAAATCTGACCGGGGCCGATGGCACTGACTATGGCTTGCAGTGGACACTTTTTCGCGCTGGTCTAAAGCCTGACGTCAGTGAGCATTGGCAAGGCTCGCAGCTTTGGATGGGTCATGCCGCCATAACCACCCCTGAAGGGCATTTCTTCACGGAACGACTGGCGCTCGGCGGGACGGGCCAAGCTGGTGTGGAGGCAGACCCGTTTGCGGCCTGGATTGACGAATGGCAGATGACGGCAACACCCGACCTGTCAGAGATGGCGCTGAATGCCGCTGGCTTGGACTTTGCCTATGATCTCTCGCTATTGGCCACCGGACCGCTGGTCCTTCACGGGCAGAGTGGATATTCGACCAAGTCGGCCGCGGGGCAAGCAAGCTATTACTATTCCCAGCCCTTCTACGAGGTGACAGGAACACTGGTACTGCCCTCTGGCGAAGTTGGGGTCAGCGGAAGCGCTTGGTTGGATCACGAATGGTCCTCTCAGCCGCTCGCGGGCACGCAGGAAGGCTGGGACTGGTTTTCGCTGAGCTTTGACGACGGCTCCCGATTGATGGGGTTCCAGCTTCGTCACACGGATGGCGCGAGATTCAGCTCTGCCAGCTGGATTGCACCTGACGGCGCCACGAAATCCTATCCGGATGGTTCATTTGTTGCAGAGCCTTTGTCCTTATCGACCGTCGATGGAATAGAGCTTCCAACCAAATGGCATGTGTCGTTGCGGGATCAGGCTATCGACGTGACCGTCGCCGCCGTGAACGACAAGGCATGGATGGCCACCTCGGTCCCCTACTGGGAGGGGCCGGTGAAGATCACGGGAAGCCGCAAAGGCAGTGGCTATCTTGAGATGACGGGGTACAAGAAAGAATAACTCGGGCCAAAAGCTTGGCTAAGAGCCTGCTTTGGCGGGATGCGAAGTTTCTTTCTGGAACCATGCCATCAGAGATTCCTCGTTCGGGGCAATATACGCGGCCGCATCCCCTGTGAATTCATCAAAGGACCTCTGGCTGAGTTTGCTGACACCAAGGACCACAGGTATGTTCCTTGCAAGGGCCTCGGCGATGAGGGGCCTGAAACCGCGGCCATCGGCTTCGTGCTTTCCGAACTTGTTGATGATCAGCAGATCGGGCCCGTCTTCAAGGCTGGCCGCCACAGCTCCGACGGCCTGTTCCAGCGCTCCGGGATCCAGCCGGCATCCCTTCGCTTCCTTGCCCAGCGACTGCGAGATTCTGAAGACCGGACCATCAGGCAGGACACGCACATCCATGTCACACAGGCCAATGTCGCAGTTTTCGGAGTTTGTCTGGACGACGCCAGCCAGCTTCAGCCCGGCCGCCATGAGCGCCGCTGCAGTCTGGGCTAGGATGCGGTCAACTTCACCGCGGTTTTGAGACGTGGTATATCCCAGTTTCATCGTTAGTACCTCAGTGTTTCCTGGTCCAAACGACAGGAAACCAGTCTTCCCGTAACCTTTGTCCGTTCTGCATGTCGTGGCCCGGATATGGCGGAGAAGTTCGTCCCGGCCGCTCGATATAGCGGGCATCGTCACCGACCCAACGTAGGCTCAACGCTCGCCGGCGCGTCGCCGACATGTTGCCCCGTGCGCCATGAACGGTCTTGTAGTCAAACAGAACAACGTCTCCTGGCTCCATGTCCCATTCCAGAACTTCCACATCTTCGGGATTGGCGTCCGGATCCGGCACGGGTGTCCAGTCGGCCTTGCTGTCATAGAAATCGCTGTCATCTGCCCAGCTGACCGGCCGCACCATCCTGGGCCAAAGATGGGATCCGCCAATAAAACGAAGGCTTGCTTCACGTACTGGATCAAGGGGAATCCACTGGCTGACTGTTTGCCGGCCTTCAACGAAGTAATAGGGGGCGTCCTGATGCCACGGCGTCGGCTTGGGCGTTCCGGGTTCCTTGACCAGAACATGGTCGTGAAAGAACTGAGCCGTGTCAGATGCCATGGCCCGAGCGGCAAGTTCTGCCGCCGGGCTTTCGCGTACGACGTGTTCGAACTCGGGAATTCGCGTCCAGTTGCAATAATCGTCGAAGAACCTGCCTTCGGACACGGCATTCTCACTGGCGTAGGGTCCGGGTTCGGCCATATTCCTTGCGACACCGGCGGCCATGATGTCGATCCAATCGGTAAAGACGCCTCGCAGGACGATTACACCATCCCGTTGAAACGTTTTGATTTGTTCGTCGGTCATCATCGTTTCTGCCAAGCCTCGAGTATGTGAGCGCTCGTCATCAAGTCCAAATGTGCGCCGCCGCCGTTCTTGAACAATGTGATTTCTTCCTCCGATGTCCGGGCAAACCGGCCGCTGGCAAGGTCATAATAATCCGCCACGATATCGTCCGGACGGATGACCCCGTTGGCCAGCGGGTCTTTCAACTCGCCAATATGTTCCAGTGTCGTGGCTCGGCTGTCGACGAAGATACGCGCACGACGCATGACCTCGTCATCTGCCTCGCGCATGTCTGGCCTATAGGCCCCGATCAGGTCGATATGCTGTCCGGGTTGCAACCATTCACCGCGCAGAATCGGTTCCGTCGTCATGGTGGCCGATGTCACAATATCCGCTGATCGCACTGCCTGCTCGAGATCATCTGCAACAGTCACTCCGGAAAACTCGGCCGCAAGCGCTTCTGCGCCGCTGCGGGTCCGGTTCCAAACGGTAAAATGCGCCTCTGGAAACAGGGCCCCGTAAGCTTCGCGGAGCGAGTGAGCGACGGTTCCCGCACCAATTATGAGGATTTCGGACGAGTCCTTGCGCGCCAGCTTGCGCGCCGCAAGCAGACTGTCGCCGGCGGTCTTCCACTTGGTCACCAGATGAAAATCTATGATCGCCTGCAGCATCCCGTCCGCGTCCGAATAGAGATTGACCCCACCATTGACGGCGGGGAGTCCCCTGTCCTTGTTCGACGGAAAGATCGTGGCTGACTTGACCGCTATTCCCAGTCCGTCAATCCAGGCCGCACGCGACAGGACCGTGTCGTCACCACGGTAGAGAAACGAATCCTTGATATCGGCGCGCGGCAGACGATGTCCGGCCTCCAGGCTGCCCGTAAGTGAAATCCAGTTCAGCAGCTTCTCGCCTTCCGCGAACGAGATAATTTCCAAGGTCATGCCGCAGCCTCTCTCTTGCTCAAAAGCCCTTCGGCGACCAGCCGATCTGCCAACCCCTGCGGACCTTCGAACCTGTGCACCTGCCAGCCACGGGCTTTGGCTGCTGCGATATTGTCGTCGCGGTCATCGGCGAAAAGCAATGCCGCCGGCGAGACGCCGGAATCTTCCTCGACCATTTGGTAGATCCGGGCGTCGGGCTTTACGACTTTCATGTAGCCGGAGATGTAGGGCCGGTCGAATTCGCCGAGAACGGGGTAGATCGTCTGCGCGTATTCAAAGCTGCCAACGCCGAAGTTCGACAAAGCGAAAACCGGCACTCCACGCTGCCGCAGACTGCGCAAAAGCTTGACGGAATGCGGGATTTCTGGACTTGCCATCTCGATCCAGTGGTCAAACCACATCCGGACCTCGGCCCGGAAATCCGGATATTGTTCGGCTGTCTCGTAGATGGTTTCCTGAAATGGCGCACCACGATCGACACGGTCGTTCATTGCATGCAGATCGACCTCTGAAAAGAGCGCTTTTCGACGGGCCTCACCAATCGCGGCGTCATAAAATCGCTCCGGGTTCCACTCGATCAAAACATTTCCGATATCGAATACCACCGCTTCAATCGCCATTCCGTCTATCCCTTCCCGCCGCCTGAACGGCACGTTCCAACGCATCGAGGAAACGGGACCGGTCGGCCTTTGTAAAGCCCTTGCCGCCACCTTGCCGGAACGGATCGGCCGCGCGCAGGTCTGCCATCAGATCCCGTGTCGCCAGCACGTTACCGATATTTGCCTGCGTCAGCGCTTCTCCGTTGTGTTTGATCACGCGAGCGCCGGCCTCTACACATTTGGCGGCCAACGGGATGTCTCCGGTCACGACGACATCTCCGACACCGGCGCGTTCTGCAATCCACATATCGGCAACATCGGGGCCGTCAGGCACGAAGACCATTTCGACAAATGGGTTATCCGACGGTCGGAGGCCCCCGTTTGAGACAAAGAATACCTTCAAGCGGTGGCGCGTGGCGACCTTTTCAGCCTCGGCCTTCACCGGGCAGGCATCAGCATCGACGTAGATCAAGCCCAAAGTGCCTCGGCATGAAAAGCAATATGTTCTTCCATGAAGCTTGCGACGAAGAAGTAGCTGTGGTCGTAGCCGGGTTGCAGGCGCCATGTCGCCTGTTGCCGTCTGGCCGCGATTGCTTGCGCCAGTGTTTCCGGGCGAAGAAGGTCCATGTTGCTGTCGGCAGCACCCGTATCGACCAGAATCGGACCGTCAAACCCCCTGTCCGCCATGAGGGCAGATGCATCATGCGCTGACCATGCGGTTTCGTCGGGGCCAAGATACGCCGTCATCTGCTTGCGACCCCAATCGCTCGCCATGGGGTTGCAGATGGGCGCGAATGCCGAAAGGGAACGGAAGCGACCGGGGTGCCGCATCCCGAGTGTCAGTGCCCCGTGGCCTCCCATCGAATGGCCGGTGATCGCTTGCCGATCTTCGTCGATTTGAAAATTTGACATGATCAAGTCGGGGAGGTCCCGTATCACATAGCTTTCCATCATAAAATGCGGTGCCCAGGGCGCTTGGGTTGCGTCAACGTAGAAGCCAGCCCCCAGGCCGAGATCGTAGGACTCATCATCGGCAACACCGTGCCCGCGGGGAGATGTGTCAGGGTAGGCCAGCGCAATGCCAGCTTCGGCCGCCCAGCATTGAGCACCAGCTTTGATCATCGCATTTTCATGTGTGCAGGTCAGTCCGGAAAGGAACCATAAGATCGGAACCGGACCATGTTGCGCCTCTTGGGGCATGAACAGGCCAAAGGTCATCTCGGTGCCGGTTGCCTTTGAAGGATGCCTATAGACGCCTTGCACCCCGTCAAAACAGCAGGTCTCGGAAACAACTTCCATAATGGTCCCTCTCTAAGATGGCTCAACCGCTACCGCAGTGCCGCATCAGGTGCAACTTGTCGGCAACCGGCGTCCGCTTCAGAAATTGCTTTCTATGCGGCAGCGATCCGAACTTGCTATCCGCCGCCGATGATCGCGCCGGCGGCGAATACCAGCGCCCCGCCGACCACGACCTGGAAAGTGGCGCGGAGGAAGGGTGTGTCCATATACCGGTTTTGAATCCAGGCGATGGCCCAGAGTTCTACAAAGACCACAACCATCGCAATGATCGTTGCAGTCCAGAAGTGCGGGATTAAGTAGGGCAGGGCGTGGCCGAGACCGCCGAGCGTGGTCATGACCCCGGCGGATATACCGCGTTTCACGGGCGAACCGCGCCCCGACAACTGTCCATCATCGGAAGCAGCCTCGGTGAAGCCCATAGAAATGCCGGCCCCGATCGACGCCGCCAGTCCAACCAGAAAAGTTGTGTGTGTATCCTGAGTCGCAAAGGCCGTGGCAAAGATCGGTGCGAGTGTCGAAACCGAGCCATCCATCAGACCCGCAAGTCCAGGCTGAACCCAAGTCAGCACAAACTTGCGATGCGCCTCCCGGTCCTCGCTTCCTCTTGCATCTTCATCGAGATGCTTTTCCTCGAGCTTGTCCGCCTTAGCCGAATGCCCGGCCTCGGCCGCAGCCAGATCGCCCAATAGCTTGCGCGTATCGGCATCTTGGGTTCGTTCGGCGGCCATCCGATAGAAATGCTCGGCCTGCTTTTCCATCGCCTCTGCTTCATCACGCATCCGGTCAAGACCGAGATTCTCGACCAGCCAGATCGGTCGGCGCGCATAATATCCAGAGACATGCTCGCGCCGGATAAGTGGGATCATGTCGCCGAACCGTTTCTTGTGCAGTTCGATCAGACGGCGCCGGTGCGTATCCTCTTCTTCCGCCATTCCGTCGAAAACCTTGGCTGAAGCCGGAAAATCAACCCGCAGACGTTCGGCATATTGCCGATAAATTCGTGCGTCGTCCTCTTCCGAAGAAATGGCGAGTGCCAAGACTTCCTGTTCGGTAAGGTCGGAGAATCGCTTTCGAGACGTGAAACCGGGGATCATGTGCTACTCCGAATTAGACATCGTCAAACTATCGGCCTGACGGGGAAAGACAATGCCTTGCGACACTTCGCCCTTTGTCTGGCGACACGCCTTGCCGTCCGCCAAGTGGTAGGTCTAGGCTAAGAGCAAGGGGAGGGCCATGACGGTTCAGGCGCAGGCAATAAAACGCGGACGCAAATTTGATCAGGTGCTTGAAGGCGCCCGACAGGTTTTCATGGCAGACGGATTCGAACGAGCCAGCGTTGACGAGATTGCGGCGGTGTCGGGCGTCTCCAAAGCAACGCTCTACAGTTATTTTCCAGACAAGAGGCTGCTTTTTACCGAAGTCGTGCGGACCGAGTGCCACCGCCAGTCGGATCGGGCAATGGCGACAATTGATATCAGCGCACCGGCGGACACGGTCTTGCGTCTTGCCGCCTGGCATATGATCGGTTTCTTTCTATCGGAATTCGGCCAGCGCATGTTTCGCATCTGTGTCGCGGAGTCGGCTAGTTTTCCGGAGCTTGGACGGGAGTTCTATAATTCCGGGCCGCTCATCGCGAACCAGTCCTTGTCGGCCTATTTCGGGCAGGCGATCGAGCGTGGCGAATTGCGCATCGACGACCTTGAACTGGCGGCATTCCAGTTTGCCGAGCTTTGCAAGGCTCGGCTGTTCAATCGCGTCGTGTTTGGCGTTCAGAGCGAGTTTTCGGACGCTGAGATCAACCGTGTCGTCGATGGTGCCGTCGATGTCTTCATGGCGCGGTACGGCGGCTAGGCCCTATCACGTATCAAGAGCGTGTTCCCATTGCCCGGTTTGACTTCAAATCGACCGGTCTTTCGGATCAGGTCGCTGAGTTTCGCGCTACCATAGGTGCGCGGATCAAAGTCGGCATGCGCTTGAGCCATGAACTGTCCCAATTGGCCAAGCGTGTACCATTCGCCTTCTGGATCGATTGCCTTCATTGCCCGAAGGACCAATGGAATCGCTTTCGAAGGCGGCTCTTTCTTCGTTGCAGGTTCGACCTTTTGTTCTTCGTTGGTCTGCGCCCGCTTCGTTGATGGTTGCTTTTCGCCGCTTGCGGGCTCATCGGGCACGACCTCCGTGTCCGCGCTTCCGAGATTTTCGACATAAATGAAGCGCTTGCAAGCCATCCGGAAAGCATCTGGCGTCTTCTTCTCGCCGATTCCATAGACGTCCAAGCCCTGTTCGCGGATCCGTGCGGCCAACCGGGTGAAGTCGCTATCTGAAGATACCAGAACGAAGCCGTCGAACAGCCCCGAATGCAGGAAATCCATCGCGGCAATGACCAATCCGATGTCCGATGCATTCTTGCCCGTCGTGTTGGCGAATTGTTGATCTGGCACCATCCCGAGTGCCGAAACTTTGCGGGCCCACTTTGCCAGCCGTTGAACGGACCAGTCACCATAAATGCGTCGGACCGATGCCTCGCCTAATCCTGCAATCTCTTCGAAGATTGCTTCGGCATATTGTGCTGGAACGTTGTCGGCGTCGATCAGGACACAAAGTCTAGGCGCGCGCTCGGCGACCATCAGTAGACCACGACGCTACGGATCGACTTGCCGGCATGCATCAGATCGAAGCCGTCGTTGATCTTGTCCAGCGACAGGGTGTGAGTGATCATCGGGTCGATCTCGATCTTGCCGTCCATGTACCAGTCGACGATCTTCGGCACATCCGTCCGACCCCGAGCGCCGCCGAATGCGGTCCCGCGCCAGACACGACCCGTGACCAACTGGAATGGTCGCGTTGATATTTCGGCTCCCGCGGGCGCCACTCCGATGATAACGCTTTCGCCCCAGCCCTTGTGAGCGGATTCCAAAGCTGTTCGCATCACCTGCACATTCCCGGTTGCGTCGAACGTGTAGTCCGCACCGCCCTTTGTCAAATTCACGAGATAGGCAACAAGGTCGCCATCGACTTCCTTGGGGTTGACGAAATCCGTCATTCCAAAGCGCTCGGCCATCGGTTTCTTGTCAGCGTTAAGATCGACGCCGACGATCTGGTCCGCGCCCGCCAGCCGCAGACCCTGGATCACGTTCAGCCCGATGCCACCCAGACCAAACACGATGGCACGGCTTCCAATCTCGACTTTCGCTGTGTTGATCACGGCGCCAATGCCAGTCGTCACGCCGCAACCGATGTAGCAAATCTTGTCGAATGGCGCGTCCTCTCGGACCTTGGCGAGCGCGATTTCCGGCAGCACCGTGTGGTTCGAGAACGTCGAACAGCCCATGTAATGCAGGATCGGATCGCCATCGAGTGTCGAGAATCGCGATGTCCCGTCAGGCATCAAGCCTTGCCCCTGAGTCGATCGGATCGACTGGCAAAGGTTCGTCTTGGGGTTAAGGCAATAGTCGCATTCGCGGCATTCCGGCGTGTAGAGCGGGATAACATGATCACCCGGCTTGAGGCTCTTGACACCCTCCCCGACTTCAAGAACGACGCCGGCCCCTTCATGACCCAGAATGGCCGGAAAAAGCCCCTCGGGGTCAGCGCCCGAAAGGGTGAACTCGTCGGTGTGGCATATGCCGGTCGCCTTGATCTCGACCAGAACCTCCCCGGCGCGCGGACCGTCGAGGTTGACATCCATGATCTCAAGGGGTGAGCCGGCCTTGGTTGCAACGGCGGCACGAGTACGCATGGTTCTTCCTCCCAAACTGGTTTGACGCTACCTTACGGAATGCCCTGCCCGTTTCAACTGAAAGGCCCCGCGAAAATGAAAAGAGTATTGCTTGTCTTGGCGCTCTTGTTGCCGGTTGGGTGTTTCGCCGAGAACGAAGCTGACAAATCTATTGAAGATTCCTGCGGCGCGACCGGCCTTGACCATCTATTGGGACAGCCAAGATCGGTACTTGCAGACATGACTTTCAAGCGGCCGGTCAGAGTTCTTGCACCAAACCAGCCGATGACTATGGACTACAATCCGGAACGCCTGAATTTCGACACTGATGACGAGGGGCTGATCGACAAGGTTTGGTGCGGCTGATTGCTAGTCCTTGTAGGTTGAATGGCAAGCTTTGCAGGCGCCGCCGATATTGCCCATGCTGGCTTGCAAGGCTTCAAGGCTGCTGACGTCCGCCGCCATAGCTGCTTTGAACAAACCGTCCGCTTTGCTGCTGAAATCATCCCAGTTCGCCCAAATGTCCGGCTTGGCTTCCGAGACGGGATCATCTTCCTGTGGTTCGAAACGCTCGGTAATGAGATTGGCATTTCCTGTCAGCCCGCCGATAGCCTGGCTTGCGGCATCTGGATCGAACGCAGCTTTCCCGCTTGCCATATCGCCCAGAACCTTTGCGCTTGATGCGATCGACTGCATCAGATCCATGCGGTCTTTGACGACAGGGTTTTGAACACCCTCCTTGGCCCACACAAGTCCCGACCCAAGGATCGCGACGCTGGCAATAATCGCCAAACTGGACTTCTTCATAACTGGATACTCCCACTGAATTGTGGGCCGACTATAGCGGCTGCAGTGCCGTGCGGAAGAGGAAACAACGCTCTGCTGCGGTAACGATTTCTTTGGGTTCGAAAAAGAAAACCCCCGTGCTTTCGCTCGGGGGTGTAGTCCCCCGGCGCCGCAGGCTGGGTGGGGGCTGTTAATCCGCGACGCCGGGGTTAGCGTTAACCGCTACAAAGCGAGGTTTGCTGCTCGATTCGGGCGGCAAGATGGGTGGACTGCGGTATTGGGCAGGCGATTTAGAGACCAAATCGCGGCAGGCTTGATTTCGGAGCCGGTTGCGGCCACTGTTTGCTTATGAACGTTCAGACACCTACGCCATTTCCCGGTCAGGATGGGGCATCGGACCAAGTCGCTTTCGACCGCAGTGAACTGGCTGTGATCCTGACGCTTTATGGCCGGATGGTAGCCGCCGGAGAGTGGCGGGATTACGGGATGTCCTTCTTGAAGGATGTTGCAGTATTTTCAGTTTTTCGCCGGACCGCGGAGCATCCAATTTACCGGATTGAGAAGCGCCCGAAACTGCGACAGAAACAGGGGCTATACGCCGTTATCGCGATGGACGGGCAAGTGCTCAAACGCGGCCACGATCTACGTGCCGTCCTGCGAATTCTTGACCGCAAGCTGATCCGCCCCGTCGACTAGACCCGGCGACGTGACGTGACCGGGCCATCACCGGCGGCTTCTATCCGTGGCAGTGCCTTGTCTATCCGCTCGTAGTTGACGGACATACGATGAGCATTCGCGTGGATGATACGTTCCGCATCGGCCGCGATTGCGACATGGCCGTTCCAGAAAAACAGATCGCCCCGTCTTGTTGGCTCAGCATCACCGAGCGGCGCGCCAAGCGATCTTTCCTGCATGTCACTATCGCCCGGGCAAGCAACGCCGCACGCCATCAGAGAGACCTGAACCAGAGCAGAGCAATCCAGGCCGAAGCCAGAGTTGCCACCCCACAGATAGGGTGTGCCAAGGAAAATCTCCGCCACTTCGACGGGATCGGAAAAAACTGAGCCGAGCTCGCGGATATGGGTAATCGGAACGTAGTGACCGTCCGTGGTGACCGCGAATTTCTCGTGAATTTCAGCGATCGTCAGACGTGATGCAAAGGAAAGTGCCATACTCCGGGGTGTCTTGATGCCTGGGCCATTGTACAGGTGAGTCGAGCGGACAGCGACGAAGTGCGTTGAAGTCGTCACCTGCGAAAGGTCCCCGGCGCGAACGTAGCCGCAGTAACCGTCTTTTTCGGACTGTCCGAATGCGAAGCCGTCGAGTTCTTCGAGCACCCTGAACACGTCTCCGAACAACAGTTCACGATCCGGCGTCTCTTCACAAGCATCGCGCCAGATCGTCGTCGTCGGGGCGTGGACCTGCAGCAGTTCCCCGTCAGTAAAGACCTCTGCGTCGATCTTGCCCTTCAGGTTCAGAGCAGCAACGCGGCCGTTTGCGGGAGTGAGGCGACGGTCCATCAAGAGAGACCCAGAAGGCTGGGAAGGCCTTCCAGCACCGCCCTGGCGCCTTGACCCACACCGCCCTTTGGTCGCGCAGGGGCCGCCTTTGGCTGCCAGCCGTAGATGTCGAAATGCACATAGCGGGGTGTCTTTGTCACGAAGCGCCGCAAGAACAAGGCTGCCGTAATCGATCCTGCCATCCCCCCGGAAGGCGCGTTGTCCAGATCTGCGACGCCCGGTTCGATCAAAGGCTCGTAGGCATCCCAGAACGGCATCTGCCAGACAGGGTCACGAATCCTATCGGCCGCGGCGATTATCTTGGCGGCATCGCCGCTATCGGTCGCATAGAAGGGCGCAAGATCCGGCCCTACCGCGACGCGGGCCGCGCCCGTCAATGTTGCCATAGACAAAATGAGTTCGGGATCGCCCTCATCGGCCAGTGCCAGCGCGTCGGCAAGCACCAGCCGGCCCTCGGCGTCCGTATTGTTGATCTCGACGGTCAGGCCTTTGCGCGACGTCAAGATGTCTTGGGGCCGATATGATGACCCGCTAATTGAATTTTCTACCGCCGGGATCAACACCCGCAGTCGGACGGGCAGCGCAAGCTCCATGATCATTCGTGCAAGCCCCAGAACCGTCGCCGCACCACCCATGTCCTTCTTCATCAGGCCCATAGAGGCGCCGGGCTTTATGTTGAGTCCGCCTGTGTCGAAACAGACGCCCTTCCCCACAAGCGTGAGTCTTGGTCCGGACTTACCCCACGACAGGTCAATGAGCCGGGGCTCTCTGTCCGACGCGCGACCCACCGCATGGATCATGGGAAAGTTCTGCTTTAGCAGGTCCTTTCCCTTTATGACCTTCACCTTGGCCTTGAATGTTTTGGCCAGGTCCAGTGCTGCGATCTCAAGCTCATCCGGGCCCATGTCAGAGGCCGGCGTGTTGATGAGGTCGCGAGTCATGGCTTCTGCCCGAGCTATGACTTCAAGACGGTTGGCATCAATTCCTTGAGGAGCGATCAGCCGAGCTTTTGGCGCCGACACCTTGGCGTAGCGGTCGAAACGGTATCCGGCCAGCAGCCATCCAAGAGCCGCCTCTTCCAGTGCTGCTGGCGGCAGATCAGATACCAGACGATAATCGGCGTCCGGCAGTTTGGAGCGAACAGCAGCCAGAATGAAGCGTTCGCGGGATTGATCCCGGCTGCTGCCAAGACCAGCGACCGCAATCGCAATCCGGCCCTCAGAATCGGGTATGGCGATTGCTTCGCCAGCCGCGGCGCCGAACCCGGTCGCATTTAACCAAGCCACCTGCGCTGGTGGCAGCCCAGCTTTCCAGTCGTCCAATTGATGCTTTGAAACCACATGAAGCGGCACAGCGGATTTGGTTTTCTTGGAGAAGGCTAATGTCATGGTAGATTCCGTTAAAAGGCACCGCCCACAGACTATTCCGATCTACGCTGCCCGCAAGGGGTCAGCCGGAAAGCCCCTGCAAGTCCCAGACCGCCATCAACGAAGTCTCTCCGACGCGACCGAGGCGGGCGACTGTTGCCGCAAATGCGGCACCATCGTTGCGACTGGCAAGCCCCGACACGTCGTCGGCGACGCGCGCTACGATCTGCATTCCGATCTGATTTGCCAGAATGCTGATCAAGTTCGCGGCGCGCTGCACCTCGGCAATTCGACCAGCGGAACAAGCACGGTTGAGTTTGGCCAACTGAACGGCCAGTTCTTCCATCGTCGTGGAAATGTAATCTTCGGCCCCGGTCGGCCCAAGACGTTCATAGAGATCGGTCAGCTGAATGTTGTCCAGCCGCACCTTTTCAACAGGCACAAGTTTACCCTGCACGATATCACCCCGAATTGCTTTTGCCCCCTCAGGCAAGTCCAGAGTTACCTTTCAGACTCAAGAAAGAGTTGAAATTGGCCCTAGAAATCGCTCGAATCCTTTTCAAATGTTGCATAGAGAGAATGGTGAGCCGACGGGGACCGAGAAGATCATGGACCATGCAAGACCACTGCCATCGTACCTAATCCAGCGTTATCACGGATGGAAAGCGACGACCTATGCCGAGAACAAGGCATGGTATCGTCGCCTTGCAGATGACGGCCAGCGGCCCCGCGCTATGGTGATCAGTTGTTGCGACAGTCGGGTCCACGTTACGTCGATCTTCGGAGCGGATCAGGGCGAATTTTTTATCCACCGCAACGTGGCAAATTTGGTGCCGCCGTACGAACCGGATGGCGAACCGCATGGGACGTCGGCCGCGGTTGAGTATGCGGTGACTTCGCTGAAAGTCGCGCATGTGATCGTGCTGGGGCATTCCAACTGCGGCGGCGTCAACGGTTGTCACGCGATGTGTTCCGGAAAGGCGCCCGAGCTGGAGGAGAAATCCAGCTTTGTAGGGCGCTGGATGGATATTCTTCGGCCAGGATACGAAAAGGTCGCGTCCATTTCCGGTGAGGCAGAGCAGTTGAGGGCGCTGGAAAAAGAAGCGGTATTGGTCTCGCTTGACAATCTCATGACCTTCCCGTTCGTCTCTGAAGCGGTAGAGGAAGAACGCGTGACCTTGCACGGGCTGTGGACAGATGTCGGTGAGGGCGGATTGCTTCAATACGAGCCAGCCACCAGCACGTTTGAGCCTATCTAGCGACCGTCAGAACCCACGGCGTCAGTCTGCTCGCGCGGTCAGGGCCCTGTCGAGATGCGTATAACCACCATCGACGAAGAGCCACTGACCCGTCGTGTGGCGAGCCTTCGAAGAGAGCAGGAAGACAACGGTCGCGGCGATTTCAGAGGGTTTTGTCATCCGTTGCTCAAGAGGGATGCTGCGGGTGATCTTTTGCAGTTGGGCGGCAGGATCGCTGAAGCGATCAAGATATCTTTGATAATGTGGCGTCATGACTTCCGCGGGTATAACTGCGTTGACGCGCACGCCATCCAAAGCAAGCGCTGCGGCCCATTCCCGGGTTAGTGCCAGTTGGGCACCTTTGGCGGCGACGTATCCAGATGTCTTGCCTTGGCCGGTCATGGCCGTCTTGGAAGAGATGTTCACGATTGCGCCCCTCTGCCGCTTCAATTCTGGCAAGCAAAGATGGGCAAGCGTGAAGTAGTGGGTCAGGTTGCGCTCGACGGATTCTCGGAACTGGTTTGAACTGGCATCCAATCCTATACCGTCATTGTCACCAGCGTTGTTGACCAGCGCGTCGATGCGACCGAAACGGCGAATGGTATCCGCAACCGCGGCGTCACATTGGCCGTCATCTGAAAGTTCAACTTCTGTCCAGCTGATCTGGGGGAGTAGCTCTTTCAGATTTGCAAGGGTCGCATTGTCCGGTGGGTTCTTGTCGAAGATAACCGGAATCGCGCCCTCTTCCGCCAGACATTGGCAGATTGCCGCCCCGATGCCCGACGATCCACCGGTCACAATCACAACCTTGCCTTGCAGTCCAAGATCCATCGTTGCCTCCGAGATCGCGCTTTTCGATGAAGACTACGCGCGCAGCCGAGCCCAGTCCACGAGTTCAACGCAACGCGTCAGCGAACTCGCCAACTACGGCGCTGTAGACTTGCCGTTTGAAAGGGACGATGCTTGCTTCCAGATCTTTCGGGTCGATCCATTGCCATTCCGAGAACTCAGGGTGCTTGGTGTCGATCCTGATCTGGTCGTCGGTGCCAAGAAATCGCATCAGAAACCAAAGCTGCTTCTGTCCGCGATAGCGGCCTTTCCAGATATTGGGCACCAATTCGTGAGGCAGGTCATAGGCGATCCAGTCAGCGGTCCGGCCTTCGACGGCAACCAGATCGGTGGTGACGCCTGTTTCTTCCCAAAGCTCCCTCAAAGCTGCTGCTTCCGGTTCCTCGCCTTCGTCTATCCCGCCCTGGGGCATTTGCCAGGCCGCCATGTCAGAGTCGATACGCTGACCGACAAAGACCTTTCCAGCCCTGTTGACCAACATCACTCCGACACAGGGTCGGTAAGGCAAGTTCCGGATGTCTTCAGGAGTCATTGTGAAACCGGGTCGGCAAGAAATACCGACCCGTATCCTCTCTACTTGGGCTCGATCGCCGCCAGACCCTTCAGGATATCAACGGCATAAGCCAGCTGATAATCATCTTCGCGAAGTTTTGCGGCTTGTTCGGCGGCGGCTTGCTCCTCGATGATCTTGTTGCGTTCATCCTCAGTCAGGCTGTCATTTGACAGGCTTCCGCGCAGGTCGGCCTCGGTCCGGCCGAAGCGCGAATTCGTCGCCGGTTCTTCTTCCGTCGCTGCTGGCTTGCGCGGCGGTTGTTGCACCACGATGTCGGGCGACACGCCCAAGGCCTGAATAGAGCGACCTGACGGAGTGTAGTAGCGGGCCGTCGTCAGGCGCATCGCACCGTTAGACCGCAACGGCATGACGGTCTGGACCGAGCCTTTGCCAAAACTCTTTGTCCCGACCACGATCGCGCGACGATGGTCCTGCAGAGCGCCGGCCACGATTTCTGACGCAGAGGCAGAACCACCATTGATCAAGACGACGACGGGCTTTCCTTCTCCAAGATCGCCGGCCTCGGCATTGTAGCGTTCGCTATCCTGCACATTCCGACCGCGGGTCGAGACGATCTCACCCTTTTCGAGGAAGGCGTCGGAAACCATGATGGCCTGCGTCAGCAAACCGCCCGGGTTGTTGCGAAGGTCGAGTACGAACCCGTCGACATTTTCCATGCCACCCAATTCTTCGACTGTCTTCTTCAGACCTTCTTCAAGGTTCGGGTACGTCTGATCGTTGAAGGTCGAGACGCGCATGACAACCGTCCTCCCCTCGGCGCGGGTGCGAACGGCCGTCAACTTGATCGTGTCACGAATGATCGACACGTCGAAAGGTTCGTCGGTGCCCTCGCGGACTACGGTAATGATAATCTCGGACCCGACCGGCCCTTTCATCATTTCAACGGCCTCGTTGAGAGTCAGCCCCAACAGGCTTTCACCGTCGACATGTGTGATGAAATCTCCGGATTCGATTCCCGCTTCGAAAGCGGGTGTCCCATCCATTGGCGTCACCACCTTCACCCAGCCATCTTCCTGGGTTACTTCAATGCCAAGGCCGCCAAATTCACCGCGTGTCTGCTCGCGCATGTCGGCGGCATCCTCGGGGGGAAGGTAGCTGGAATGCGGGTCCAGCGACGTCAGCATGCCGTTGATTGCGGCTTCGACCAGCTTCTCGCTGTCAACTTCTTCGACATACTGCGCGCGAATGCGTTCGAAAATGTCCCCAAAAAGATCAAGCTGTTCGTAGACAGACGTGGATTTCAGGCTTTCCTGGGCGATCAGGGGGCCGGCAACCTGGGTGGTTAGCACCGCACCAACCAGAGTGCCGCCGACTGCAGCCATCACGAATCGTTTCATCGCATCCTATTCCTTTGTCTCTGCGAACCACTCTGCAGGGTCCACGGGCTCCGTGCCCAGTCTCAATTCCATATAAAGCGTTTCTGTTTGTTCAGAACCAGACCCATTCATGGCATTTAGCAAAAACCTGTCCTTATCGGGTTCGACCCCGCCCATCAAACCGAGAGGTGTTCCCGCAGGCACAACTTGTCCCAGTTCTCCATATACCTCTTCCAACCCGGCCAACACCATAAGTGTGCCCGCGTCAGGCTCAAGAATGATCACATTTCCGTAGTCAAGGAGCGGGCCAATATACCGTATAGTTGCCGGCCAAGGGGCTGTCACCAGCGTCAACGGACGCGTGACGATCAGCCAGCCCGGGCGCTTGACGCCGGCGGCGTCTGCCTCTCCCCAGTGTCTCAAGACGGTGCCGGAAACCGGGAGCGGCAGGGTTCCCTTTGCAGCGGAAAAATCCCGAACCGCATCCGACGGGTCGACCCCGACCGCCATCCCTGAGAGGCCGGACGCAAATCCTTCCAGTGTCTCGGCACTGTCAATGAGCCTCTGCAAGTCGGCAGGGTCAGAAAGAAAGCGAACGGGAAGATCGGTGCGGTTTGAGACCGCCTTGCTCAGTTCCGTGCGGGCCCTCTGGACGCCTTGCAGACCTTGATCCATTGTATCTGCCGCACTTTGCTGCAGGGTGCGCAACAGTACGAGCTCCTCGAGCTTCTGGCGCAGTTCATCTGCATCTCGTTGCAGCGCCGGGGCAATTTCCGAGACGATCATCCCAGAGCGCGCCGTCCCAACCGGCCCTGCCGGGTGCAACAAGACCAGAGGCCCGGATGTGGATTGAATCCCCAGAAGGACGCCAAGTAGTTGTGAGACCCTTTCGCTTTCGGAATCGAACTCGGCGCGGATCGCTGCTTCGCGGACCGTTGCCCGCCTCAGGCCCTCACGAAGGGCATCGAGTCCATTCTCATAGGCGCGGATTGTCTGTGTCAGTGCGGAAACACGGTCGGTCGCCGTTTCCGCGGCTTCGAGCGCCAGAGCTGCTTCAGAGAGTTGCTCTGCGGCCTCGCGCGCAAGTTGGGAGGGGTCAGACTGAGAAAGGCAGACTTGCGGCGCAAGAAAGAGCGCAACAATCAGGCCGAAGCGCGTGATCATTTCTCAATCAGACTCTTGCCGATCATCTCGGTTGGCGGTTTCAGTTGCATGAGCTGCAGCAAGGTAGGTGCCAGATCGGCGAGCCGGCCGCTACGCAGGTGTGATCCCGCTGGTCCGCCGAAAAGGATGACAGGCACGGGGTTCGTCGTGTGCGACGTGTGGGGACCGCCGGTCACAGGGTCGATCATGGTTTCGCAGTTCCCATGATCGGCAGTGACGATCATCGCGCCCCCGACCTCTTCCAGCGCATCCAGTGCCAAGCCAAGCCCTTGGTCCACGGCTTCGCAAGCCTTTATCGCAGCTTGCAGATCACCTGTGTGGCCAACCATGTCCGGGTTGGCGAAGTTGACGACGATCAGGTCATAGCGTCTCCTGATCGCTTTCGCCAATTGGTCAGAAACCTCTGCAGCGGACATTTCGGGCTGCAAATCGTAGGTTGCGACTTTCGGGCTGGGCGCCATGTAGCGATCTTCGCCGATCTCTGGGGCCTCCTTGCCGCCATTCAGAAAGAAGGTGACGTGAGGGTACTTCTCTGTCTCGGCAAGTCGAAACTGGGAAAGCCCGTGCTTCGCAACCCAGCTCCCCAAGGTGTTAACCACAGCTCGTTTCGGATAGGCGGCTGCCATGAAAGCATCGTGGGTCTTGGAATAATCGACCATGCCGAGGATCGCGGCCCAATGCGGACGACGTTTGCGCTGGAAACCAGTGAAATCGTCTTCGCCCATAGCAAGCAGAATCTCTCTGGCACGGTCTGCCCGGAAGTTCAGGCAGAAAAAGCCGTCCCCGTCTTTGGCGCCCTTGTAGTTGCCGACGATACTCGGAGGCATGAATTCGTCCGTAATGCCGCCGCCGTAAAAGTCGCTGACAATCTCTGCGGCGCTACGGCCGGGGTGGTGTTCACCATCGCCGCTTACCATCGCATCATAAGCCCGCTCGACCCGGTCCCACCGGTTGTCGCGATCCATCGCGTAGTATCGGCCAGATAGCGTGACAATTTCCACGCCCTGAGGCAGCCGCTCTTGCAGGTCCTTCATGAAACCGGCCCCCGACTTGGGGGCGACGTCTCGCCCGTCTGTGACCGCATGCAGCGCCACCGGGACACCGGCCATCGCGATCATTTCACAAGCGGCCAGAACGTGATTGATATGGCCGTGCACACCCCCGTCGGAAATAACACCCATAAGATGGGCTTTCCCGCCTGATGCTTTCAAAGTCTCGATGAAAGCCGAAATCGCCGCATTGGAAAAGAAGCTCTTGTCTTCGATCGCCAGGTCGATCTGGCCAAGGTCCATCGCAATGACGCGACCCGCGCCAATATTCGTATGTCCGACTTCGGAATTTCCCATCTGCCCGAGAGGCAGACCCACGTCCGGTCCGTGTGTAACCAGCGTAGCATGTGGGCAGGACGCCATCAGCCGATCGAAATTAGGGGTATTGGCCAATGCCGGTGCATTGGCCGTCCGATCTGCTCGCAGCCCCCAACCGTCGAGGATGCAAAGGACAACTGGTTTGGGTGCACTCATGGGGCGGTCTCGCTTCCGTTTCCCGTCTTCTAGCGCGAGTGGTGCCCGGGCGGAACCATGCAGCCTAAATTTCTGCACGCACAAGTATGAGAGGCCAGAAAAACACGGGTGGGTTTATACGCGGCTGCAGCCCGATCATGCCGGGTTCCCTCAGGCACGATGATATGGACTGCCGGAAAGGATACTGGCGGCGCGGTAGAGTTGTTCCGTCAACATCACGCGCACCAGCATGTGAGGCCAGACCATGGAGCCGAAAGACAAGGCGGCGTCGGACCTCTGGCGAAATGCCGGGTCAATTCCGTCCGCACCGCCGATCACAAAGGCCACGTCTTGCCGCCCGTTGTCCCGCCAGCCGGCGATCAAGTTGGCGAAATCCGGGGACGAGAGTGTCGCGCCGCGTTCGTCCAGGCAACATACGAGGGCACCGTCCGGGATCGCCCGACTCAGCAATGCCGCCTCGGCGGCCATGCCGCCGCCTTTCTTGTCTTCGACCTCATGTTCCGAGATCGGACCAAGGGCCAATGACCGTCCGGTGCGATCGAAACGTTGAATGTAATCCTTGATCAGTTCGCGTTCGGGGCCTGCGCGAAGGCGGCCCACTACGCAGAGGTGGATTCGCATTTTTGACTAGGCCGAAGCCTTGCCAGTTGGTTGCCACATCTTTTCCAGTTGATAGAAGTCGCGGACTTCTGGCCGGAACACATGAACGATCACATCCCCGGCGTCGATTAGAACCCAGTCGCCCTGATCCCTGCCTTCGGTCTTGCAGATGATGCCGTGCTTCTGTTTGAGAAGGTCCATCAGTTTCTCGGCTATCGAAACGACCTGACGTGTGGAACGGCCTGTGGCGATCACCATGTAATCTGCCATTTGCGATTTGCCGCGTAGGTCGATGGATACAATGTCTTCGGCCTTGTCGTCATCGAGTGAGCCAAGAATTTGCTCAAGTAAGGCTTCGCTCGAGAGCATTTCCGGAATGCCGCTCATCGCTGCTTTGGGTGCGGACTTGCCAGAGACCGCTGCGGTAGTTTGGGACAGGACGTTGTCCTCCTTGGTGACGCGCCGATCACGCCCCGGCGCTGGGCATATGCTAGAAATAACATCACAGTGGTGAAATCTCAATGATAGGACCGGTGACAGACCCGTGAAGTCGGGCAATGCTGCAACATCGCCCTATCAAGGTTACGAGACTTTCTCTGCCCGGTCGCGGCTCAGCAATCTTACCTCCCGCTGCGGGAAAGGTATCGATATGCCATGTTCCTTGAAGGAATCCCACAGCGCCAGATAGACATTGCCGCGTATATTGGTCAGGCCTTCGGTGGGGTCTCGGATCCAGAAGCGCAGGATGTAATCGACAGAGCTGTCGCCGAAACCAACGATGTGGCAGACCGCAGGGCGGGTGGCCAGAACCCGGCTGACGCTTGTCGCAGCCTCCACCGCCAACTTTCTTACGACATGCGGGTCATCGGCATAGGAGGTCCCGAAATACAGATCGAGTCGAACGAATTCGTTCGAATGCGACCAGTTCACGACCTGTCCCGTGATCAGGTCCTCGTTCGGGATCAGGTACTCCTTGCCATCCCGGGTGACGACAGAGACGTATCGCGCGCCGAGCGCATTGATCCAGCCGAACGTCTCGCCAAGGCTGATCACGTCTCCGGGCTTGATGGATTTGTCGAGCAGAATGATGACACCCGAGACTAGGTTTGACACCACCTTCTGCAGGCCGAATCCCAAACCGACGCCGATGGCACCGGACAATACGGCGAGACCGGTGAGGTCAAAACCGACGGCTTTCAATCCGATGAAGAAGGCAGCCCCGTAAAGCGTGATCTGCAGCATCTTGACCGCAAGAACGCGCATCGAGGGGGATATGTCCTCATTTTCACGTATTCGCGCAGAGGTGGTCGTCGAAATGAGCCGGGCGATCGTGAATAGAATTCCGGTGACAACCAATGCCTTGACGATAGCCAAAGCCGACAATCGGAAATCGCCGAATTCGATAGCCACCCCGTCCAAGAACCCGGAAAAGGCGTCGATCAGCCCGAGATAGTAAAGGGTTACATAGATCCACAAGCCCCATGTGACCGACCGCCTAAGGAAGGCATTTCGGACCAGGCGCGTGGCCATGCTGACCAGAAAGAGGGCCGTGGCGATCGTTGCCGCCAAGACCAGCAGGTTGCGCCATGACGGAAAGGCTTTGGCCTGAGTCATGATCGCGACGGAAGTCCAGCTGAGCAGAACGAAGAACAGAAGCTGCAGCCGGCGGTGCATGACCAAGAGCGCCCTTAGACGCCATTTGGGCCAGCCTTCCAGTGTGCGCATCCAGTCGATCAGCTTGGGGCCGAGCCAGCGCCGCAGCAGGTAGGCGGCCACCACGCAGGCTATGATGATCGCAATCTGGATCTGACCGCGTGCCAGCGTCAAAGATTGCAGGCGCGCCTCTATTTGGGCGGCCAGCGGTCCGAGTTGCTCGGCAAAAGCTTGAATTTCGTTTTCCATCGCGCTCCTTCATTTCAGATAATCACGCGACACACCGTGGGGCAAGCAGGCCCTCTTGCGAGAAGTGGCGAATTTGACTACTTCGATGGGCATGAACAGAGTTTTCGACATGGACGACCGGTCGCGCTTGCCTTGGCGCTTCTTTGGGGCGTCGCTGACGGTGCTAGCCAGCATCTAGGGCTGGCCAATTCCGTATTTCGAACCTTTTAGAAAACACCCCCGGGAGAGGACCAGATGACCACCCCGAAGACACTCTATGACAAGATATGGGACGCCCATGTCGCCGACGAAGCTGAAGACGGGACCTGTCTTCTGTATATTGATCGCCACTTGGTGCACGAAGTAACCAGCCCTCAGGCCTTTGAGGGTCTGCGCATGGCGGGCCGCAAGGTCCGGGCGCCGGACAAGACGATCGCCGTGCCGGACCACAACGTTCCGACCACGCTCGATCGCCTCGAAGGCATCAAGAACGAAGAAAGCAAGATTCAGGTCGATGCGCTGGACAAGAACGCAAAGGATTTCGGGATTCACTATTATCCTGTTTCTGATGTTCGCCAGGGCATCGTTCATATTGTCGGTCCAGAGCAGGGCTGGACCTTGCCGGGCATGACCGTTGTTTGTGGTGACAGCCACACGGCGACGCATGGGGCTTTTGGCGCGCTCGCCCATGGCATCGGCACTTCGGAAGTCGAGCATGTGCTTGCCACGCAGACACTGATCCAGAAGAAATCGAAGAACATGAAGGTGGAGATCACCGGAAAGCTGCGCCCGGGCGTGACCGCCAAGGACATCACATTGTCCGTGATCGGTGCAACCGGGACTGCTGGCGGAACCGGTTATGTCATCGAATATTGCGGTGAAGCCATCCGGGATCTTTCGATGGAAGGTCGTATGACCGTTTGCAACATGGCCATCGAAGGCGGGGCGCGGGCCGGACTCATCGCGCCGGACGAAAAGACGTTCGAATACGTGATGGGGCGCCCGCATGCACCGAAAGGCGCACAATGGGAGGCGGCGCTGGCTTGGTGGAAAACGCTCTACACCGACGAGGGCGCGCATTTCGACAAGGTGGTGACCCTGAAAGGCGAAGATATCGCACCCGTCGTGACATGGGGTACCAGTCCAGAGGATGTGTTGCCGATTACCGGAAAGGTTCCTGCCCCGGAAGACTTCAAGGGCGGTAAGGTGGAAGCTGCGAAGCGCTCTTTGGACTATATGGGTCTGACGCCCGGCACACCGCTTTCCGAAATCAAGATCGACACGGTATTCATCGGGTCCTGCACGAATGGTCGGATCGAGGACCTGAGGGCTGCTGCTGCAATCCTGAAGGGCAAGAAGGTCAAGGATGGCCTGCGCGCGATGATCGTTCCGGGGTCGGGCCTCGTCCGTGCCCAGGCCGAAGAAGAAGGACTCGCCGAGATCTTCACAGAGGCGGGATTCGAATGGAGACTTGCTGGTTGCTCGATGTGCCTTGCAATGAACCCGGATCAACTCGCGCCGGGGGAGCGGTGTGCCGCAACTTCCAACCGCAACTTCGAGGGACGTCAGGGTCGCGGTGGCCGCACTCATCTTATGAGCCCGGCGATGGCCGCTGCTGCTGCGATCACTGGTCATCTTACCGATGTACGTGATTTGATGTAGATGGATGCCAGTCAGAATTTCGGGAGACGGAATATGAAAATTTGGGTCAAATGGCTGCTGCTGGGCATTCTCTCGGTTGTCTTCGGTGTTTTCGTTTTGGCGAACCCTATCGCCGCCTCGATTACAGTCACGATGCTGGCCGGGGTCATGTTCGCCATTTCGGGTGGGTTCCAGCTTTTCGCAGGCTTCGGCGAAGATGGAGCGATGGCGAAATTGCTGGGAATCGGTTTGGGCGTCCTGATGCTGCTGCTTGGCGCATCACTCTTGTTTCGACCGCTTGAAGGTGTGATTTCGCTGGCGACCTTGGTCACCATCCTTTTCGCCGCCAATGGCATATTGCGCCTGATTACATCATTTCAGATGCGTGAGACGCCGTTCTTTTGGCCCATGCTGTTGTCTGGCGCACTATCAGTCCTGCTCGCTGGCTACATTGTTGCGAATTTCTTTGAGATTGCCCCAGCTCTCTTGGGAATGCTTTTGGGCATTGAACTGCTCTTCAACGGTGTTGGTCTGATCGTGCTCGCCTTCTTCCTCAGAACCGTGAGGGGTGCCCTTAAGGACAAGCTCGACTCGCGATTGAACAAGTAATCAGAACAAGGCGGGCCTATGGTCCGACCCTGACGGAGATAGAAATGGAAAAGTTCACCAAGATCACCGGCGTTGCTGCGCCGATGCCTCTGGTCAATATCGACACCGACATGATCATACCCAAACAATTCCTGAAGACGATCAAGCGGTCTGGCCTGGGCGTAAATTTGTTTGACGAAATGCGGTACAATGATGACGGCACGGAAAAGCCCGATTTTGTACTGAACAAGCCTGCCTACCGAAAAGCAGAAATCATCGTTGCAGGCGAAAACTTCGGCTGCGGTTCCAGCCGCGAGCACGCGCCCTGGGCGCTTCTGGATTTCGGCATACGCTGTGTGATTTCGACAAGCTACGCCGACATCTTTTATAACAACTGCTTCAAGAATGGCATCCTTCCGATAGTGCTCCCTGCAGAGCAGGTCGCTGTCTTGATGGAGGATGCAGAGAAGGGCCAGAACGCCCGCATTTCTGTCGATCTGGAGGCCCAGCAAGTGACGGCAGCCGACGGCGAAGTCTTCAAGTTCGAGATCGACCCTTTTAAGAAGCACTGCCTGTTGAACGGACTCGACGATATCGGCCTGACGATGAATAAGGCTACAAGTATAGACAAATTTGAGGCACAGGCCGCAGCGACACGTCCTTGGGTCTGAAGGCTGACCAGTCCACTATATGTTGGGCCATCCTTTGGGGTGGCCCTTTTTCGTTCTGAAATTGATGCAATGTCGCACCAGTTCCTCCACGATTTTGCCCCAAAGCTTTAGTTTACCTGTCCCACTGCTTGCTGGATGTAGCGAAAGAAGGCAAAAATTGGGCAAAATTATGGCACCCTGTCACAATTGGCGGGAAAACGCTGAAACACGGTTGCGACACGCTAGCGTAACCGGACTTGTTGAGGGATTTGGGCGGTGATCTCCCGGCTCACAGGAGCAGTCCTGCGCGCGATGCTGATCGTGTTGCTAGTCGCAACACCATCGCTGCTCTTGCCCGGCACAAGTGCCGACGGCAAGCAGATTGTCGCGTTGGTTGCCATCTTTGGCGCTGCCCTGACCATATTTGAATATGCATCAACCTATCCCGGGCTCGTCGAATTCAGAGATGCCCCGCCGTTCAACCGCATTCGCTTCATTTCACTGTTTCTGACGGTATTCCTGCTGACGGTCATCTGCCGCGGCACCGTCGAACCAACGACGCTCACACAATTTGTCTATGCGATTGGCGCGCTGATCGGCTACGCAATCGACTTTCCCTACAGCCCGGTCCGCCTCGTGATCCTCATGCTCCCTGAAACGACAAGCTACGCGCATGTCGAATTGGTCCGAACGGCGGCGGGAATGAGCTACCTGATTTCTCTGGTCACGCTGGCGATCTTCCTGATCATCCTGCGACTGGCAGGCTGGCCATCGCAGAACGGTACTTTCAATGTTTGGGTCAACCTGCCGACATTTGATCCGACTGCAGGCAAGGACGTTGTTCAAAGACTTGAGCGGGACGCTCGCTTTAACATTGCGTTAGGTTTCCTGCTGCCATTCTTGACACCGGCAGCGGTGAAGGCGGCGGCATCACTCTTTGGGTCCGTAACGTTGGAAAACCCGCAGACCTTGGTTTGGACGGTTGCGGCATGGGCATTTCTTCCGGCAAGTCTGTTCATGCGCGGCATCGCCATGGCGCGCGTGGCCGAAATGATCGCTGCGAAGCGGAAACAGACTTACGCCGAGGCCAAAGACACCGGATTTGCCGCTATTTGATCGCGATCCTTCTGCTGGCCCAATCGGTCTGCGCTGAATCGCTGCGCATTGCCACTTACAACGCAGAGCTTCAAAGAGAAGGCCCCGGCCTTCTCTTGCGCGATATACTTTCGGGCGACGACAAGCAGGTTGCTGCGGTTATCCAAGTAATCGCGGAAATCGACCCTGATATCATCTTGCTTAACTCGTTCGACTACGACGCAGGGTTGGTCGCGCTGAACGCATTTGTCCAACGCCTCAGGCAAGCCGGCTCGGATTACCGCTACCAATTCGCACGCGCACCGAATGCCGGACGGCAGTTCGGTGCCGATCTGGATCGGGATGGCCGGGTCGGCGAGGCGGAAGATGCTCAAGGCTTCGGCACGTTCTCGGGGCAGGGTGGAATGGCGTTGTTGTCGAAGCTTCGGATTGACGAAGATGAGGCAAAGGACTTTTCGCAAACGCTTTGGCAGGACCTGCCGGGCGCAACATTGCCGCGACGAGGAGAAGTTCCCTACTACGAAGGTGACATTTTGGAACAGCTGCGGCTTTCATCAACGGGGCGTTGGGATGTTCCAATCGAAGTGTCTGCCGAGGTCACGCTGCACTTATTGGCCTTCCATCATACGACGCCGGCGTTCGACGGACCAGAGCAGAAGAACGACTTACGAAATCGGGACGAACTCCGCTTCTGGTCGCAGTACATGGATCAGATCGACACGCCTTTTGTTCTGCTGGGCGACGCGAACCTCGACCCGGAAGATGGCGACGGTTTCCGTGATGCGATGCGAGCCTTTCTATCCGACCCCCGCCTCCAGGACCCCATGCCGAAGAGCAACGGCGCGGCAGAAGCGGCAGCTCTGCAGGGCGGAACGAACCTCACACAAAGGGGTGATCCGTCGCTCGATACGGCAGACTGGCCGGATGAGGTTGGCAGGCCCGGAAACCTCCGTGTCGATTACGTGCTCCCTTCGGTGGACCTTCAGATCTCGGCTTCCGGCGTCTTCTGGCCTGCCGCGCGCGATCCCCTTGGTCTGCTCTTTGGTGCCTCGACATCTCGAGCATCGCGCCACGCGCTGGTCTGGGTCGACATCGTTCCCTGAGCGCCGGTCCTTGACCCTTTCCCGCGGTCGGTTTACGCGGGAGCCGACCCATTCTGCACGAGGAAATTTCATGAGCACGCCTTCCCTCCTTATCCTTGCCGGCGACGGCATCGGCCCCGAAGTCATGATCGAGGTCCGAAAGATCATTGGCTGGTTCGGGGCGAACCGCGGACTGAAGTTCGACGTGACCGAAGATCTGGTCGGAGGTGCGGCCTACGACAAGCACGGGACGCCACTGACCGACGAGACGATGGCCAAGGCGCAGTCGGTAGATGCCGTGCTTCTTGGTGCTGTTGGCGGACCAAAATACGACAAGCTGGATTTCAGCGTAAAACCTGAACGCGGCTTGCTGCGCCTGCGCAAGGAAATGGATCTTTTCGCAAACCTGCGTCCGGCGCAGTGCTTCGATGCCTTGGCGGATTTTTCGTCTCTCAAGAAAGATGTCGTTGCCGGTCTCGATATAATGATCATCCGGGAACTTACCTCGGGCGTCTATTTCGGGGAACCTAGGGGGATCTTCAAAGAGGGTAATGAGCGCGTCGGGATCAACACCCAGCGCTATACCGAATCCGAGATTGCGCGCGTCGCCCGTTCCGCATTCGAAATGGCACGCCGTCGCAACAACAAGGTCTGTTCGATGGAGAAGGCCAATGTGATGGAATCAGGCATCCTGTGGCGCGACGTCGTTCAAGAGGTGCACGATGCCGAATATCCGGATGTCGAGTTGAGCCACATGTACGCCGATGCAGGCGCCATGCAGCTGACCCGCTGGCCCAAGCAGTTCGATGTGATCGTGACTGACAACCTCTTTGGCGACCTGCTCTCCGACCTTGCCGCGATGCTCACCGGCAGTCTTGGCATGCTCCCGTCGGCCAGTCTCGGACTTCCGATGGCCAACGGCCGCCCAAAGGCACTCTATGAGCCTGTCCATGGTTCGGCACCGGATATCGCCGGACAGGGCAAGGCAAATCCCTGTGCCTGTATCCTGAGTTTTGCGATGGCCCTGCGCTATTCGTTCGATCAGGGGGATGAGGCCACCCGATTGGAGAAGGCCGTAGAGAATGTGCTGGCTGATGGTATACGTACTGCCGACCTAATGCAGTCCAAGGACGGCACACCGGCGACGACGACCGAAATGGGGGATGCGGTGATCAGGGCGCTTGACGCAAGCCTCTAGGCATTCGACTGGTCGCAGTGTCGGCCGGAAGCAGAGGGAAGAAAGATGGCAGGCCTGAAAGGCGTCGGTTACGCATTGGTCTCCTTCGCGATCTTCGCGACGCATGACGTGGTTATTAAGACTCTGGGCGCCATCTACGCGCCGTTTCAGCTAATTTTTTTCACCACGCTGCTGTCGTTCCCACTGATCACAATCATGTTGATGCGCGACACAACGCCGGGCCACTTGCGCCCGGTCCATCCATGGTGGATCGGTGTTCGCACTGCTGCGGGCGTGATCGGCGGTATGTCCGCATTCTATGCCTTCTCGGTTCTTCCTTTGGCGCAAACCTATGCGATTCTTTTCGCTTCGCCTTTGCTGATAACTGTTCTCTCGATACCCATACTGGGCGAACGCGTTCGAATTCGTCGTTGGCTTGCTGTCATCGTTGGGCTTTGCGGCGTGATGATAGTGCTGCGCCCGGGAGGTGACGACGCATCGCTCGGACTTGGGCATTTGGCCGCACTTACCGCAGCCATATTCAGCTCACTGGCTTCAATCATCGTGCGGAAAGTCGGCGCTGACGAACGCAGCGTCGTGCTGCTTCTCTATCCGTTGCTGGGCAACTTCATCGTGATGGCCTGCATCATGCCTTTCTATTACATTCCCATGCCTGTTGAACACATTGGTATGGCGGGTATCATTTCTCTCTTCGGGTTCGTTGCGGGCCTGTTTCTGATCGCAGCTTACAAGAATTCCGAAGCCGCGATCGTGGCACCGATGCAGTACTCACAGATTATCTGGGCGACGATATTCGGGTACTTTCTCTTTGGCGAATCCATTGATCGGCAGACACTTGTCGGAGCATCAATCATCATCGCATCCGGTCTCTACATCGTACTGCGGGAAAGTCGTGGTTATGCATCGGCCAATCGTCCTGTCCTGCAGACTCGCAGCCGTCACGAAACCAGCTCTACCTTTCGTATCAGCCCGCTTTTGCGCAAGGCTGTGGCTGGGCGCTGATGGGCCTTGCAAAACCGGTCACGACTCGGTAACCCGCGCGTCACGGTCGGGCAGTAGCGCAGCCTGGTAGCGCACCTGCTTCGGGAGCAGGGGGTCGGAGGTTCGAATCCTCTCTGCCCGACCA
>JAHEAO010000053.1 GCA_024642725.1 Paracoccaceae bacterium
TTCTTGCCGATGGCGATCTGCGCCGGGATGACCAGCGCCATCATGAACCCGGTCCGCCCGGTCGAGATGGAAGCAATTCGCGCCGCAAACTTCCTGATGAACAACGACGCCAACGGCAGTGAGTGGATCAAGTTCGCTCGTGCGATGGATGCGGTCAAGGAAGGCGCGAGCTTCGCTGAAGCCTCGGCGGCTGCGCGCGCCAGCGGTGCCGGCAAAGACGGCCGCCGTCGCCGCCGCGCCTGAGGCTATCCCGATCTTGCGGAAGGGCGGCCAATCGGCCGCCCATTTTCGCTTCACCGTTCTGGGGATACCGATTGACAAAACCATAAAACTGGTTATTTAGGCTTTATGAGCACATCAACCCCCACCGCCCGTGCATTGGCAGCCCTTGGTCACGATGCCCGGCTCGGCGTCTTTCGCCTTCTCGTGAAGGCTGGCGAAAGCGGATTGAGCGTCGGTGATATTGGCGAGCATATGGAACTGGCGCCCTCCACCCTCGCCCATCATCTGCGCGCTCTTGTCGATGCCAGGCTCGTCATCCAGGAAAAACGCGGCCGCGAGGTCATGAACCGCGTCGACTACGAAAAAATGCGCGGTCTGCTGGACTTTCTATCTTCCGAATGCTGCGCAGGCGTTGCGCTGAAACGGCGAGAGGACGCGGCCTGAGGCGCGCTTTTTCGAGCCAATTACAACCATATACCCGGTGATATAGTATGACAGATACTTCAGCCCCGCACCTCCCTGCAGCGTTTCGTCTTGGATTGCACCGTCACAAAGTATGGCTCGCTTCGGCGGCGCTTATTGCAATTGTCGCGCTGTTGTCGCCGACCCAAGCAGCGGAAAGCACGCGCTTCGCAATGGCAGCGCTCTGGCATACCGCGCCCTATCTCCTGTTATCGATCGCGATTGCGGCCTGGGCCGGGGCGACGGGGGCGGACAACCTGATTGCGCGGGCATTTACCGGATCGCCGGTTCTGATGATCGCACTCGCCGCACTTGCTGGCGGGCTTTCGCCCTTCTGCTCCTGCGGCGTCATCCCGCTGATTGCGGCTCTCCTCAGCATGGGGGTGCCACTGGCTGCGGTGATGGCCTTCTGGCTGGCATCGCCGATCATGGATCCGTCCATGTTCGTTTTGACATCCGGCGTTCTGGGCATCGAGTTTGCCCTGGCCAAGACCCTCGCGGCCGTTGGGTTGGGGCTGATGGGCGGTCTGGTGGTCCTTGGCCTGTCCCGGCGCGGCGCACTTTCGGACGCCCTGCGGGACGGCATCGGAAACGGTGGCTGCGGTGGCGCGAAGATGCGCGCGCCCAAGGCGGTGATCTGGCGCTTCTGGACCGATCCGGAACGGCGTTCCAAGTTCATCTCCGAAGCGCGAAAGACCACCCTGTTCCTCGCGCAATGGCTGTTTCTGGCCTTCCTGCTCGAAAGCCTGATGCTGGTTCTGGTTCCTGCCGAATCCATAACCTCGCTGCTCGGGGGGACAGGTCTTGGACCAATTGCCTTGGCGACGGTCGTCGGGGTGCCGGCCTATCTCAACGGCTACGCAGCATTGCCGCTGGTCGGCGGGCTGATCACTCAGGGCATGGCGCCGGGTGCGGGGCTGGCATTCCTCGTTGCGGGCGGGGTCACGTCGTTGCCCGCCGCCATCGCGGTCTGGGCCCTCGTCAAACCGAAAGTTTTCGCCTTGTACATTGCGCTGTCCCTGTCCGGTGCTTTCCTGTCAGGCCTCATCTTCCAGCTCTGGATCGGCCATTGAAACATCGAAGCGGCTTGCTTTGACAGCATTCGCGCAGCAGCATGGCGAATGACCTGCGCGCGAATGCTGACACCGTGACCCCCGAGCCGCCGCCCCTTCCGCGGTCCCTGCCCCGTATCCTGATGCGGGTCGCGACTGTCCTTGCGGTCGCCTACGGGGCGCATCTGCTGACAGACTGGACGATGGACAGGCTCAAGGCCTTGCCGCCGGAAGAATCGTCGCTCATGCTGACCTCGCTGCTGGTGATGATCCTTGCGGCCTATGCATTCCTTATAGCCATACCTTTCGTGCCGGGCGTCGAGATCGGACTGTCCCTGCTGCTAATGCAGGGACCGCCCTTGGCGCTGCCTGTCTACCTGGCATCCGTCGCGGGATTGCTGATCGCCTATTTTACCGGCCGATTCTTGCCTTCGGGATGGATTTGCCGCGCCTTGCTCGACCTCAGGCTGGTACGGGCCGCCAGGTTCTTTGATGAGATCAGCACCCTGACGCCGTCAGAACGCCTTGAGTTGTTGTCGGACAGGCTCCCCGGCTGGCTCGGGCCGCACATCCTGCGCTGGCGCTATCCGCTGCTCGCGCTCCTGATCAACCTGCCCGGCACCACGATCATTGGCGGCGGCGGCGGGATCAGCATGATCGCGGGTCTCAGCCGCCTGTATGCCCCTGTTGCCACGGTCGTGACCGTCTTTCTGGCCGTTCTGCCGGTGCCTCTTGGAATCTGGTTCTTCGGGATCGGCCTTTTGCACTGATAACTGCCGCGAACAGAACAGATCATGCCGTGCCTCGGCTTCCCCCCGCCGCCCGATCCGCTATGGTCGGCGCAAAGAAACCGCCCAAGGCAGCACCGCATGTCCACTGATCCACTCGTAATCTTCACCCCCTCCGGCAAACGGGGCCGGTTTCCCGTCGGAACGCCGGTCCTGACAGCAGCGCGCCAATTGGGGGTGGATCTGGATTCAGTCTGCGGCGGACGCGGGATCTGTTCAAAATGTCAGATCACGCCAAGTTACGGTGAGTTCTCCAAGCACGGGGTGACGGTCGCACAGGATGCCCTGACCGAGTTCAATGAGGTCGAGGCCCGCTACGACCGCATTCGCGGCCTGAAACAGGGGCGCCGCCTGGGATGTCAGGCAAAGGTTCAGGGCGACGTCGTCATCGACGTCCCGCCGGAAAGCCAGGTGCACAAGCAGGTCGTGCGCAAGGAAGCCACGATGCGCGACATCGTCATGGACCCGGCGACACGGCTTTACTACGTCGAAGTTGCCGAACCCGACATGCACGAACCGACAGGCGACCTGGAACGGTTGCAGCGCGCCCTGTCCGAACAATGGCAGATCGGAGAGGTTCGCACCGGAATGGCCGTGCTGCGCAAGTTGCAGCCCGTGCTGCGCAAGGGCGAATGGAAAGCGACCGTTGCGCTTTTCAAAGGCCACAATGACGAACACGAAACGATCCTGGACATCTGGCCCGGTTTTTTTGAAGGCCGGCTCTACGGACTTGCGATCGACCTCGGCTCGACAACGATCGCGGCACATCTGACCGACCTTCGGAACGGCTCGGTCCTGCACTCGGCCGGCGTCATGAACCCGCAGATCCGCTTCGGCGAAGACCTGATGAGCCGCGTCAGCTATGCAATGATGAACCCCGGCGGTGATGTCGAGATGACAGAGGTCGTGCGCGGTGCAATCAACGCCCTTGCCCAATCTCTTGCCGCCGAAGCCGCGATCGATCCGGCGCAGATCATGGAAACCGTTTTTGTCTGCAACCCGGTCATGCATCACCTGCTGCTGGGCATCGACCCGGTTGAGCTCGGACAGGCGCCCTTTGCGCTTGCGACCGCGAATTCGCTGTCGCTCGGCGCGGCCGATCTGGACCTGACCGCGATGAACCCATCCGGGCGCGTCTACATCCTGCCCTGTATCGCCGGCCATGTCGGGGCGGACTGCGCTGCAGTCGCGCTTTCGGAAGAACCTTACAAGTCCGAGGATCTTGTCCTGATCGTCGATGTCGGCACCAATGCCGAAATTCTTCTGGGCAACAAGAACCGCGTTCTGGCCTGCTCTTCGCCCACCGGACCGGCATTCGAAGGCGCTCAGATCAGCTCGGGTCAGCGCGCGGCCCCCGGCGCAATTGAACGTGTCGAGATTGACCCGGTCACCAAGGAACCGCGCTTTCGGGTCATTGGCTCTGACATCTGGTCGGACGATCCCGCATTCTCAGAGGCGACGGCCGCCTCAGGGATTTCCGGCATCTGCGGCTCCGGCATCATCGAGGCCGTGGCCGAGATGCGGATGGCTGGCCTTGTCGATCCGTCAGGGCTGATCGGCTCCGCAGATCAAACCGGCACCCCACGCTGCGAACCGACCGGGCGCACTCATGCCTATCTGCTCTACGACGGCTCCGCCGATGGCGGCCCCCGGATCAGCGTAACGCAGGGGGATATTCGCGCGATTCAGCTGGCGAAATCAGCACTCTATGCAGGTGCGCGGCTCTTGATGGACGAAATGTCGGTCGAAAAGGTCGATCGCGTGGTTCTTGCCGGGGCGTTTGGCGCCCATATTTCGCCGAAACACGCCATGGTTCTCGGGATGATCCCCGACGCGCCACTCGACAAGGTCTTCTCTGCCGGCAACGCCGCCGGAACCGGCGCGCGGATTGCGCTTTGCAACGTCGCCAGCCGCCGCGAAATCGAAGAAACCGTGCACCGGATCACAAAGGTCGAAACGGCGATCGAGCCCCGTTTTCAGGAACATTTCGTCGCTGCGAACGCGATTCCGCATGCCACCGCACCTTTTCCGGAACTGCATTCCATCGTCACGCTCCCCGATGTTTCCTTCAACACCGCCGGGACGGGCGATGACGGAGGCAGGCGCAGAAGACGACGCGGCTAGACTGCGTTCGCTTTCTGGCGCGCGCGCCAGCCAGTTTCGAACCGGTCGACCTTGACGCAACTCATGGCGGCAAGTATCTGAACGAACATCGCGGGTGTAGCTCAATGGTAGAGCAGCAGCTTCCCAAGCTGAATACGAGGGTTCGATTCCCTTCACCCGCTCCAATCCTGACACAACCCACCAGAAAGGTCAGACATGTCTGAAATCACCCGCATCGAAACCGGTTCCCGCATGAGCCAGGCCGTCATTCACAACGGCATCGTCTATCTGGCCGGTCAGGTTGGGGCGCCGGGCGCGTCGTTCTCCGAACAGACCAAGGCCGTGCTTGCGGCCGTAGACCGTCTTCTCGCAGAGGCCGGGACCGACAAGACCCGTCTCTTGACGGCACAGATCTGGCTGTCCGACATCGGCGCCGGATTCGCCGATATGAACGCGGTCTGGGATGGCTGGGTCGCCAAGGGCCATGCCCCCGCGCGCTGGACCGGCGAGGCCAAGCTCGCGACGCCCGACTACAAGGTAGAGATCATCGTCACCGCGGCGCTGCCCTAGGCCGCGTGGCAGAACTGAACTTGCGTGGGGCAGAAGCTATTTCTTGAGCCGGCTCTGCCCCCGCAAGTATTCGACGAGCATTCTCGTCGACCCGTCCTTGCCGTCCGCTGTCTCTCGGCCTGCCACCACGGGTTCCAGCGCGACGGCGAGTTCCTTGCCAAGCTCGACGCCCCACTGATCGAAGGAATTGATCCCAAGGATCACGCCTTCAACAAACACGCGGTGCTCGTAAAGGGCTATGATCTGGCCCAGCACGAAAGGTGTCAGGACCGGATAGACCAGCGTCACAGACGGCCGGTTCCCGGGGAAAACCCGGTGGCGCGCCTGCCGGTCAAGCTCCGGGTCGACCAGACCACGGGACGCCATGATCGCCCGGGCCTCCTCCAGCGTTCTGCCACGCAACAGCGCCTCTGACTGCGCCAGACAATTTGCGATCAGCAATCGATGCTGGTGCATGAGGTCCGGTTCGTGCCCCTGAACGCCCACCATGAATTCGCAGGGGATCACCCGCGTACCCTGATGGATCAACTGGTAGAACGCGTGCTGTCCATTCGTTCCCGGCTCGCCCCAGACGACGGGCCCCGAGTTCATCACGAGATCGGCACCATCCATCGACACGCGCTTGCCGTTCGATTCCATTTCAAGCTGCTGCAAATAGGCCGGTAGCCGCAACAGACGCTGTTCATACGGCAAGACCGCGCGGGTCGCATAGCCGCAGATCTGGTTGTGCCAGATACCGGTCAGGGCCAGCATCACCGGCAGGTTCCGCGATGGTTCAGCGCTTTGAAAATGCCGGTCCATCGCCTGCCCGCCGCGCAGGAAGTCACGAAAATCGCCCGCTCCGACCGCAATCATCAACGACAGCCCGATCGGACCCCAGACCGAATAGCGCCCGCCGACCCAGTCCTCGAATCCAAAAACGCGCTCTGGATCAATGCCATAGGCCGTTGTCTTATCAACAGCCGAAGACAGCGCTGCCATATGTCCGCCGATCTGCGCTTCACCCACTCCGGCCGAAAGCCAAGCGCGCGCCGTATCAGCATTGGTCATCGTTTCGATCGTGGTGAAGGTCTTGGAGGCGATGATGACCAGCGTCGTGGCCGGGTCGAGCCCCCTCAGGACATCATGCACATGGGCGCCATCGACGTTCGATACGAAATGGCATCTCGGCCCGTCATGATACGGCGCAAGCGCAAGGACGGCCATCGCCGGGCCCAGATCGGATCCACCGATACCAATATTGACCACGTCGGTGAAACTGCCCCCACCCGGCGGGCTGATTGCGCCCGTGCGAAGGCCGCCGGCAAAGGCCTCCATCCGTTCCAAGGTGTTCAGGACCGCTGGCATGACATCCGCGCCATCCACCAGAACCGTTCCGCCATCAAGGTTGCGCAACGCGGTGTGAAGCACCGCGCGCCCCTCGGTTTCGTTGATCTTCCGACCGTCAAACATCGCGTCCCGGCGTTCAGCCAGCCCGGCGGCCTCGGTCAGCCCGATCAGAAGCTGGCGGGTCTCGGCATCGATATTCGTCTTCGAATAATCAAACAGCAGCCCATCTGCCCGGGCCGAGAAATCTTCCGCCCGGCCGTCATCGAACAGACTAAGGATCGCCCGGTCCCTGACCGCGTCGTGCTTGTCGTGCAGCGCCTTCCAACTCATCTCTCTACTCCGCCCAGTGAACGGTTGCTTCACCCAGCACCACCGAGACCGGCGCCAGCATCGGGTCGTCAATGCTGCGCGCCTTTCGCAGCGCATCGAGTTTTTCCCGCCCGGTGATCACGATATGGGTGTGGATCGCTCCGGCCAGCACCGGCGCGCTCAGCGTGACGCGCGGCTCCGGCGCGCCGGGCGCGCGCATCGGCACGAGAACCGGTGCATCGTCCGACATGGCCTCTGCCAGCCGATCGGCCCCCGGAAACAGCGAGGCAGTGTGCATATCGGCCCCCATGCCAAGCAAGAGCACCGTGATAGGCAGATGTGGCGCGATCGCCGCGGCAAGCTCTTCCAACCGATCTTCCGGAGCTTCAGCCTCCGCGTAGAGCGGCAGATAGTGCGCCGCCGCCGCGCGGTCGACAAGCAGACGCCGACGCAACAGCCCGGTATTCGACCGCTCAGACGTTTCTGGTACCCAGCGTTCGTCGCTCAGCATCACCCGAACCTGATCCCAATGCAGATCGACAGCCGACAGCGTGTCGAATATGGGCCCCGGCGTGGTTCCCCCCGGCACCACGAACAATGGCGTCTCGCCGATCCTGGTCGCCTCCGCCAACTGGCCCGCCACCTCATTGGCAACCTCGATCATCATCATTTCGCGGTCAGCATATTCTATGACGTTCATTCGCGAAGCTCCCTCCAGCGGCGCCCGTCGCGATGCATCATCATGCCGGCATCCTCCGGCCCCGAGCTTCCAACATCATAGGGTTTGGGCACGTCGTGGCGGTCCTCCCAGCCCTGGATGATCGGATCAGTCCAGGCCCAGGCCGCCTCGACTTCATCGCCGCGCATGAAAAGCGTCTGGTTGCCGCGGATCACATCCATGATCAGCCGTTCGTAAGCGTCCGGCACATCTTCGATCTCATCCCCCAATGCATCGGCAAAAGCCATGTCCAGTGGAACGTCGATCAGCCGCATCCCGCCGGGTCCGGGCTCCTTGATGGTAACGCCAAGCGTCATGCCTTCGTTGGGTTGCAAGCGGATCGACAGGATATTGCGGTGACGGCCGGCCTCCTGCCCAAAGATCAGGTGCGGCGCATCCTTGAAGACCACCGCGATTTCGGATGTCCGCGTGCGCAATTTCTTGCCTGTGCGCAGGTAGAAGGGCGTCCCGGCCCAGCGCCAGTTCGAGATGTGGCACTTCAGCGCCACGAAACTCTCGGTCCGGGTCTTCGGATCCCCTGCATCCTCGCGGAAAGACGGTTCGCTCGGGGTCTTGTCATACTGGCCGCGCACGATGTGATGCAGGTTGACCGGTTCGAGCGCCCGGATCACCTTGAGCTTTTCGTCACGCACTGCATCCGGATCGAACCGGCTGGGCGGCTCCATCGCGATCAGGCAGAGAAGCTGCATCAGGTGGTTCTGCACCATGTCCCGCATTGCGCCGGACTTGTTGTAATATTCGCCGCGCCCGCCGACACCCACGGTTTCGGCGACCGTGATCTCGATATGGTCGACATACTGGCTGTTCCAAAGCGGCTCGAACAGGATGTTTCCAAACCGGACCGCCATCAGGTTCTGAACTGTCTCTTTGCCCAGATAATGGTCGATCCGGTAGATTTGCGTCTCGTCAAAATGCCGGGCGAGAACCGCGTTCAGTTCCTTCGCGGATTTCAGATCTCGGCCAAAGGGCTTTTCGACAACGATCCGGCTGTCCTTGTTCGCAATCGCGTGCAAATGCAGCCGTTCGGCCAGATCACCGAACAGGCTTGGAGCGACCGAAAAGTAGAAGGCGTTGATGCGCTTTTGATCGACGAGCGCTGCAAGGGCTTTCCAGCCGTCTTCGCCCTTCGCATCAATCGCAACATAACGGACCCTCTTCAGGAAATCTTCCAACTCGACCGTGCGCGCCGCATCCGCGCCGCCAAATTCGCCGATCGCCTCGCGCACCGTGTCACGATAGCCTTCGTCGTCAAAGTCGGACCGCGCGGCACCGATGATTTGCGATTCCGGAAGCATTTGACCGGCAAGGAAGCGCCTGAAAAGCCCCGGCAGGATCTTTCGCCGGGCCAGATCGCCAGTTCCACCGAAGATTACCAGATCGAAAGGATCGACCGGAATGACGCGAGATACCATGGCCACTTCTCCATCAACCGCGCTGTTAGCGCTAACGCACGTTCCAGCGCGTCTTAGCCGCGTGTCGCACCAAAGTCTAGCATGGAGAACCGGCTTCACAACCGCGTCAGGTAAAAACATCGGGGGTTTTCAGTCGGCAGGCGGCACAGTAGCCATATGGAACCCGCGGGACAGTAACAGGCGACAAATGAAAGACCAACTGGACACCATCGGTCTCGGCAAGTTCGAAGACCCGCGGATCACGGCCAAGGGCGAAGACCGGGCCATCGTCGAACTCAGCCACCCGGAAACCTTGTGGTTCAACACCGGGACGCTCTGCAACATTACCTGCGAAAACTGCTATATCGAAAGCTCCCCCACGAACGACCGGCTGGTCTATCTGACCGCAGCCGACGTCACCGATTTCCTTGATCAACTGGACGACCGGCGCTGGGGCGTCCGCGAGATCGGATTCACCGGCGGCGAACCCTTCATGAACCCCGTGATGACAGATTTGGCCCGACTGGCGCTCGAACGCGGTTACGATGTGCTTGTTCTGACCAATGCAATGCTGCCGATGATGCGCCCGTCGGTGCGCGCGGGTCTTGCCCGGATCAACGCCGCGCATCCCGGCAGACTGACGTTGCGAATCTCGGTCGATCACTGGTCCGAAAACCTGCACGACAAGGAACGCGGTGCAGGATCCTTCCGGCGCACCCTTCAGGGCATGGACTGGCTGCGCGACAATGGCATCCGGATGACGGTCGCCGGACGCACAATGTGGCATGAAACAGACGCAGAAGCGCGCGCCGGATATGCGGCGCTCTACGCCGACCGCGGCTATGCGATCGACGCCATGCATCCCGGTGAAACGGTGCTGTTCCCGGAAATGGACGAATCCGCTCCAGTGCCCGAGATCACGACGGCCTGCTGGTCGATCCTCGACAAGGACCCTGCCGAAGTCATGTGCTCTTCGTCACGCATGGTGGTCCGGCGCAAGGGGGCCGACAGGCCAGCGGTTCTGGCTTGCACCCTTCTGGCCTATGATCCGCAGTTCGAACTGGGCGCGACGTTGGAGCAAGCGGAGCGTCCGGTCCACCTCAACCATCCCCATTGCGCGAAATTCTGCGTTCTGGGTGGGGCGAGTTGTTCCGCCTGAACGACCAGCCCTTATCGGTCGTAATTTGGCTTGCGCTCTGGACTTCGGGGATTTGCCTGCCATCTTAGCCGCGAACCCGAAGAAATCAGGAACGCGCAACATGACAAAAGCCAGAACCGTAATCATCGAAGCCTTCGGCGGCCCCGAGCAGATGAAACTGATCGACCGCGACGTGGCCGCGCCGGGCAAGGGCGAAGTCACGATAGCGCAAAAAGCCTGCGGTCTGAACTTTATCGATGTTTATCAGCGCACTGGCGTCTATCCGCTGAATCTTCCCAGCCCCCTCGGTATGGAAGCCTCTGGCGTGGTCGAGTCCGTGGGCGATGGCGTGACACATCTGAAACCGGGCATGCGCGTCGCCTATGCCTCGATGCCCCCCGGGGCCTATAGCGAAACCCGCACGATGCCGGCAGCGCAGGTTTGCCCCCTGCCCGATGCGATTTCATTCGAAGCCGGCGCAGCGATGATGCTCAAGGGCCTTACCGTCCAGTACCTGTTTCGCCGCACCACGCCGATCGCCAAGGGCGACACGGTGCTGTTTCACGCGGCCGCTGGCGGCGTCGGCTTGATCGCCTGCCAGTGGGCGCGGTCTGAGGGCATCACCCTGATCGGCACTGCCGGGTCCGACGAAAAATGCCAACTGGCGCTCGAAAACGGGGCAAACCACGTCATCAACTACCGAACTGAGGATTTCGAGGCCCGCGTGAAGGACCTGACCGGAGGCAAGGGCGTCGACGTGGTGATGGATTCGGTCGGCGCGGATACGTTCGATCGGTCGCTGAACTGCCTCAAACCGCTTGGCATGATGATCTGCTTTGGCGCCGCGTCGGGCCCCGTCCCGCCGTTCGATATCCTGAAACTGGCGGCCAAGGGCTCACTCAAGGTCACACGTCCGACGATCTTCACCCATATCGCCGACCACGCGACCTGCCAGACAATGGCGCGGGAGCTGTTCGAAAAGATCACCTCCGGCGCGGTCCGGCCCCATATTGACCAGAGATTCCCGCTTGATCAGGTCGCAGACGCCCATCGCGCGCTTGAGGCGCGGAAGACGACGGGGTCAACGATCCTGACGATCTGATACAGTCCGGGGTCACGCCGGAACTCACATCCTAGTCTTGAAAATCGATATGGATGTGATTGCCGTCCGGGTCGTGAATGTTGACCTGCGTGATCCCGAAGTCACGTATCTCAGCCAGTCTCGCCGCAACGCCTTCTGACTTGAGATGTTCAAGAAACTCGTCCAACCCATTGGCACGAATTGCGAAATGCTCGATCTTCGGCTCGACGGACGCCGGTTCCCTGCCGACGCCGACCAGATGAACGAGCGCCTGATCGCCAAGATAGAGCCAGGCGCCGGGAAAATCGAAATTGGGCCGCTTGCCCGGCTTCATGCCAAGCACCCGTTCATACCATTCCACCATCGCCGCGAGATTCGCGGTCCGGACGTTGACATGATCGAAGGCCAGAAGTCGCATCAGGCCTGCAACTCTGCATCCCAATAAAGGAAATCCAGCCAGGTTTCATGCAAATGGTTCGGCGGGAATTTGCGCCCCATGTTGCGCAATTCTTCCGCACCGGGCTGGCGCGGGGGCTTGCGCAGGTTCATGTCGACCTGATGCAGGCTCTTGGACCCCTTGCGCAGGTTGCAGCGCGAACAGGCCGCGACCACGTTTTCCCAGCTTGTAATACCGCCCCGGGCGCGCGGGATGACGTGGTCAAAGGTCAGATCGCCCTTGTTGCCGCAATACTGGCAACAGAACTCATCGCGCAGAAACAGGTTGAACCGTGTGAACGCAACGCGCGTCTGCGGTTTGACATAGTCCTTCAGCACAACGACAGAGGGTATGCGGATTTCAGTGGTCGGGCTGCGCACGACCTGATCGTATTCCGCAACGATATCGACCCGATCCAGAAAGGCCGCTTTCACCGCCTCCTGCCATGGCCAGAGCGAGAGCGGATAGTATGACAGCGGCCGGTAATCCGCATTCAGCACAAGCGCAGGGTGATGTTTCAGCCCGCCGGGCTCACGTACGAATGTCGTCCTGAAATCGCCGTCCATGAGTGACTCTTTCCTCGCCCTGCCTGCCCGCTTATCTGGCACCAGAGCGGGAGCACCCGCCCCAGCATTGTCGACAACTATATATGGCGTTCGGCCCGTGGCAAGTGCCGATATTTGCTGCCATCTTGTGTCACGCTTTAGTTTGGCTGCGTGACCATTGCGTGACATTTCCGGCAAAAACCCATGACGTCCGACCGGGCGCGCCGGTTTCGCTCAGCCGACCCGGGAAGACGCCCGGCGCTCTGGTCGAAAGTCCTGCCTATTCTAGACCAAGCTTCTCCCGGATGAAGGCCAAAGCGACACTCAAACCATCGGGCGCGATGCCATGGGCCGTTCCCCGCATCACATGGGCAAAGACCTCGAACCCCGCAGCACTCAGCGCATTGCCGGCCTCGGGCAGGCTTTCGGGCGGCACGACCTCGTCCTGATCGCCGTGTATCAGCAGGACGGGCGGGCGCGAAACGACCTCATCGGCCAGATGCTCCGGCTGCAGCAGGCGGCCGGAAAAGCCGACGACCCCGGCAACCGCCTCGTCGCGGCGCGGTGCGACGTGCAGCGCCATCATCGTGCCCTGCGAAAACCCGAACAGGACCATCCGGTCCGCGCTCAGGCCCTCTTCCGCCAGCACCGCGTCCAGATAGGCGTTCAGATCGGCAACGGCCGATGCCATTCCCGCCCGCGCTTCCTCTTCCGACGACCCGTCAATCCATGGGATCGGGAACCACTGATAGCCCATCGGGTTACCCACGCAGCGCTCCGGCGCATCCGGCGCGACGAAGGCCGTATCGGGCAAATGCGGCGCCAGCGGATCGGCCAGTCCCAGCAGATCGCGGCCATCGGCCCCATAGCCATGCAGAAACACCACAACCGAAGTCGCATTGCCAGAGGCCGCCGCGCGACGACCATCGTCCAGTCCCTTGCTCATCTGATCCCTTCCCGCTCTTTCGCCACCCGGTAGTAGGCCCATAACAATCGCGCTGCAACGCCCCGCCAAGGCGACCAGTCTTCGGACATTGCGCGCAGTTGCTTCTCGGTCGGGCGGCTCTCCATGCCAAAGAGGATCCGCGCCGCTTCCTGCAAGGCGAGATCACCGGGTGCAAAGACATCGGCCCGGCCAAGGCTGAACATCGCATAGATCTCGGCTGTCCACAGACCGATTCCGGGGACCTCGATCAACTGCGCGATGACCTGATCCGTGGGCAGGGCCCGCAAGTCGGCATAGCGGATTCCCGATGCCGCCAGCGCCTTGGCGTAGCGAATCTTCTGGCGCGACAGGCCACAGGCGCGCAGGTCTTCGTCGCTGGCGCGCGCCACGTTGCGCGGCCCCGTCAGCCGCGCCGCTTTCAATCGTCCCCAGATTGCATCGGCAGCGGCAACTGAAACCTGTTGTGCGACAATGGCATCCAGAAGCGAAGCGAAACCGTCTGTGCGCCGACGAAGCGGCAATGGCCCGACCTCCTGCAGCGCCAGCGCCAGACGCGGATCGTGGGCGGCAAGCCAGGATGCGCCCTCTGCCACGCAATCATGCGTCTCGATGATGCGCCCTACCATGGCAGTTCCCTGACCCAGGCCAGCGCCTCGTCGACCGAATGAACCCGCAGCACGTCAGGCTGTTCAGGGCGCTGAATCATCGCCACCGACAGCCCGAGTTCGCGCGCCGCGTCGAGTTTCGACCGGCTCGCAGACCCGCCGGCATTCTTCACGACAAGCCAGCTGATTCCGAGCTCCTTGAACAAGGCGATTTCATCCTCGACCGAGAACGGAGGCCGCCCGATCCGGTATTCGCCACCCGGAAACGGGAACGGGCCATCGGGCGGATCGATCTGCCGACAGATCAGCCGCCGCCCCACCAGATTGGCAAAGCGGTCAAGCGTTTGCCGGCCCGTCGCCAGAAAGACCGTTGCGCCGCCGGGAATGTGCCGCGCCGCGTCTTCCTCGGATTCAAGCGTCACCCAGCGGTCACCCAGCCCGGGTCGCCATTCGGGTCGCAGGAACTGCGCATAGGGCAGCCCCAGACGCGCTGCGACGGCAGCGCTGCGATGACTGATCCGGTCTGCGAAAGGATGGGTCGCATCCAGTATCGCGCTGATCCGCGCTTCCCCCAGATAACGCTCGAATCCGGCGGCATCGCCAAAGCCTCCGATCCGGGTCGGGACGGCAAGAGCAGCAGGCGCTTTCGTCGCCCCGGCTAGCGAAGCAACGGCAGGAATGGCCTGCTGCGCCAGCGCTTCGGCGATCGACCGTGCCTCGCCCGTACCGGCCAATAGCAAAAGTGTCATCTCGCGGCCTGCCCGATGATCGTTCCGGCGCGGTCGATGATCACGATGTCCGGCACGATTGCGGTCTGCGAAGCACCACCCAGTTGTCGCAACACCTTTTCCAGGGCGATCGTTGCGATCCGCCCGGCAAGTGGTGGACCAACCAATTCATAGGCTTCAAGCGCGGTACGCATGGTTCTGATCCGCACATCGCCCGCTTGATCTGCCAGCCAATCGAAATCGACCTGCGAGCGATCCGAATGCAAGTCCACCGCGCCCTGCGCCAGCTTGGTGATCTTGCCGATACCGCCACCGATGGTCAGCCGCGCGACAGGGTGCCGGCGCAAGTACTTGATCAGGCCGCCAAAAAAATCCCCCATGTCCAGCATTGCGTGATCGGGCAGCCCGTAAAGCGCCTGCACTGCCTTCTCGCTAGTCGCACCCGTGCAGCCCGCAACATGGGTGAGACCCGTAGCCCGCGCCACGTCGACGCCGCGATGAATCGAAGCGATCCAGGCAGCGCAGGAAAACGGCCGCACGACGCCCGTGGTGCCCAGAACCGACAAACCGCCCTCGATGCCCAGGCGCGGATTCCAGGTGCGCTTTGCAATCTCCTCGCCGCCGGGAATGGAAACGGTGATCTCGATGTCGGGCGAGCGCCCATAGCGCGCCGCCATTTCTTCCACCACAGCCGTCATCATCTGGCGTGGAACCGGGTTGATCGCGGGTTCCCCGATGCCGATGGGCAGGCCCGGCATGGTGACGGTGCCGACACCTTGCCCGGCGCGGAAGGTCACGCCTGCGCTCGATGCCGCAACGCGTGCCCGGATCAACGCGCCATGCGTGACATCCGGATCATCGCCCGCATCCTTGGTGATCGCGGCTTCGGCCCAGCCATCGCCCGCGGCGCGGTCGGCAAGCGCAAAGACCGGCGTTTCGCCCCGTGGCAAGGTGATCCCCACCTCATCGGGAAATTCTCCGCCCCAAAGCCGCATCAGCGCCGCCTTGGTGGCGGCGGTCGCGCAGGCCCCTGTCGTCCAGCCACGGCGCAATTCGGTTGTGGGTTCGCGTGTCATCGGGCGGACTATAGGCAGCGGCGGCGGGGGCGGAAACGGCAATCTTTGCGCGGCACCGCATGCTCGCCACGCGCCGTGCCTCCGCATCTGAAATATCGGAGCCGATGACCGAAACTTATTTGGCGACCAAGCCGCAGGTTTGACGCAGATCGGACGCAGCCGGTCGCGATGCGGCCTTTTCGGGCGCGGCCCGGCGCGGCATAACGGGCAGATGACCGACTCGGCCCCCCTTCCCGATGCCAACTGGCCCGTGCTTCAGCCCGGCTGGGTCTGGCTTTGCGGCGCAGGCCCCGGCGACCCCGGGCTCCTGACGCTGCATGCGCTCAATGCGCTCCGGCAGGCCGATGTGATCGTCTATGACGCGCTGGTCGAACCCGCAATCCTCGACTGGGCAAAGCCTGGAGCCGAGACGATTTATGCCGGCAAACGCGGCGGCAAACCGTCGGCCAAGCAGCGCGACATCTCGCTGCGCCTCGTGGAACTGGCCGAGGCCGGCAAGCGCGTCCTGCGCCTGAAAGGCGGCGATCCGTTCGTCTTCGGCCGAGGCGGCGAAGAGGCGCAGACGCTCGTCCAGCACGGCGTGCCGATCCGGATCATCCCGGGCATCAGCGCCGGCATCGGCGGGCTTGCCTATGCTGGCATTCCGGTCACCCATCGCGACGTGAATCAATCCGTCACCTTCGTGACCGGCCACGATCAGTCTGGCGAAACGCCGTCCTCGCTCGACTGGGCCGCGATATCGCGCGGCTCGCAGGTCATCGTGATCTACATGGGCATCAAGCACATTGCCCGGATCGCCGCCGCCCTTGTTGACGCCGGGCGCGCGCTGTCAGAACCGGTGGCCATCGTCACGGAAGCGACCACACCCAGCCAGCGGGTTCTGGAAACGACGCTTGGAACGATCGAGGCGGATATCGCATCAAGCGGGATCGAGCCGCCGGCGATCATCTGCGTCGGCCGCTCCGTGCTGATGCGGCAAGTCCTGGACTGGCAGTCACTGGCAACCGGCGCCGCGCCGCGCAATACCGACCCCCTCGGGCGGGGCCGCCCGGCGGAAAGCGCATGACACTAGGCCGCGGCCTGATTGTTGCCGCCCCGACCTCCGGCAGCGGCAAGACAACGGTTACGCTTGGCCTTCTTCGCGCCCTCAGCCGCCGGGATCTGCCTTCTGGAAAGGTCCGCGGTGCGAAATCCGGCCCCGACTACATCGACCCGCGCTTTCACGAAGCCGCTTGCGCCGCCCCCTGCTTCAACCTTGACGCCTGGGCGATGTCTGCGGAGCGGATCAGGTCGCTTGCTGCCGGCGACGGGCTCCTGATCGTCGAAGGTGCGATGGGCCTGTTCGATGGCGCTCCGCCGGATGGCAAGGGCGCCACGGCGGATCTGGCTCGGATCCTTGGCCTGCCCGTCGTTCTGGTGATCGATGCATCGAGCATGTCGCAATCGGTCGCCCCGCTCGCCGCCGGCTTTGCAGGTCACGACCCGGCGGTTCGCATCGCCGCAATCATCCTGAACCGGGTCGGCAGTCCCCGCCATCTCGAGATGCTCAAGGCCGCCTTGCGTCCCCTCGGCATCCCGGTTCTGGGCGCGCTCATGCGCGACGACACGCTGCACCTGCCCAGCCGCCACCTTGGCCTTGTTCAGGCCGAAGAACATGGCGCGCTTGACGCGTTCATCGACCGCGCCGCCGATCTGGTCGAGTCGGGCCTGGATCTCGACGCGCTCTTGAATCTGACGGGCGGACTTCAAACGGCGAAACCTTCCAAAATGCCCTTCGACGACCGCATGGGGCACAAACGGTTGGCCGTCGCCCGCGACCGTGCCTTTGCGTTCGCCTATGCCCACCTGCTCTCGGCTTGGACACAAGCGGGGGCCGAGATCACCTTCTTCTCTCCGCTTGCCGACGACCCGGTGCCGGATGCCGATCTGATCTACCTTCCCGGTGGCTATCCCGAATTGCATGCCGACCGCCTTGCACAGTGTCAGACATTCCTGAAAAGCATCAGGAAAGCTGCAGAACACACTGATATCTACGGAGAATGCGGCGGGTACATGGTCTTGGGAGAGACTCTGACAGACGCGGATGGCATCGCCCATGAAATGGCCGGACTGCTGGCGCTTCAGACCAGTTTCGCCAAGCGAAAGATGCATCTTGGCTATCGCAGCCTCAGCGCCGATGCCGGCCCATTCCAGGGGGTCTACAAGGGCCACGAATTTCACTACGCCACCACGTTGAAGGCGGACGGCCCCCCCCTCTTTGAAGCCACTGACGCCGAGGGCAAGACCCTGCCCCCGATGGGGCTTCGTTCAGGCCGGGTCTGCGGCTCTTTTGCGCATGTCATCGCCAGCGCCTGAAGACCGCGGCTTCGGGCTTTCCTTCGTCTGAAGTAACATATACGCATCCGAATATGACCGAAGCCGTCGTCCCCACATCTGAAGGCCACGCGCGCCGGAATGTGCTCATTTTGGTGATGGCGCAGGCGTTTCTGGGCGCGCAGATGCCGATGATCTTCACCATCGGCGGACTTGCCGGACAGTCCTTGGCCTCGAACCCCTGCTTCGCCACCCTGCCCATCTCGCTGATCGTTCTCGGTTCGATGCTGTCGGCGACACCGGTTTCGGCGCTGATGCAGAAATACGGCCGAAAGGCGGGATTTTTCCTGGGAACTGCGGGCGGCAGCATCGGGGCCGCCATCGGCGCTTACGGCCTTCTGACAAGCAGCTTTCCAATGTTCCTGCTTGGCTCGCTTTTCACCGGCATCTACATGTCCGCCCAAGGCTTCTACCGCTTCGCCGCGACCGATACGGCCTCCGATGAATTCCGGCCCAAGGCAATCTCATACGTCATGGCGGGCGGTCTCATTTCGGCGGTCATCGGCCCGCAGTTGGTGAAACTGACCGCCGATGCAATGGTGGTGACCTTTCTTGGCACCTACCTGACGGTCATCGCGATCAACGTCATCGGCTCGCTCCTGTTCCTGTTCCTCGACATCCCCAAACCGGCCCCGCCGCGTCCGGACAGCCCGAAGGCACGCAGCCGGATGGAACTGCTGCGCACGCCGCGCATCGCCGTGGCGATCATCTGCGCGATGGTCTCCTATGCACTGATGAACCTCGTCATGACCTCGACACCGCTGGCGGTCGTCGGTTGCGGATTCGACAAGTCGAATGCCGCCGACATCGTCACGGCCCATGTCCTCGCCATGTTCGCCCCCTCGTTCTTTACCGGCCATCTGATCAACCGCTTCGGCGTCGAAAAGATCGTGGCCGCCGGCCTCATGATCCTTGCCGCAGCAGGCGTCGTCGGCTTGGCGGGAGTTGAGCTGGAGAATTTCTTCGTTGCTCTCGTCCTGCTCGGTATCGGCTGGAACTTCGGTTTCATCGGCGCCACGACGATGCTCGCCGGCGCTCACCACCCCGAAGAACGCGGCCGCGTGCAGGGCATGAACGACATGATCGTCTTTGGTTGCGTGACGATCGCTTCACTGGCGTCCGGTGGCTTGATGAATTGCTCGGGCGGCACGGCAATCGAGGGCTGGACAGCCGTCAACATGGCGATGGTGCCGTTCCTCGTTCTGGCCGGTGGTGCGCTGATCTGGCTCGCCCTGCGCCCGTCCGACGCCTGAACAGCGTGCCCTAAAAAGTCAAACCGATCAATTGGTTGCGGACAGTGATTCGTTCCCTGCCCTTCAACAATTCGGAGCGTCCATGGTCATTGCCTGCAAATAACCGCAATCACGACACATTTTTGCCCCATTCTTTGCGCCACAGGCCGCACTGCCCCATAATCGTCCTCACTAGGAGAAATGGGGGCACCATGCGCTTTTCGACTGCAACACTGCTCATCTTATTCATCGCGACCGGCCTGATGACGGCTGTCGGGTCCAGCACGCCGACCAAATTCACAGCGCCGGGTCAGATCCGTCTTTACTGATTTGATCAGGCCTGCCGCAAAAGTCCGCGCCACAGCAGGCCGCTTCGCCGCGAGAATTCCGATGGCTCCAATCCACCCGCGATGACGGCTTCCGGGTCGCGCGCGGCTTTCGTCAGAACCGTATCGGCGAGCCACGCGGCACGAGTTGCGGGCCGCGCCACAGCTGGCACCGCACGGCGCGCACGGCGCAGGCTGACCAGCGCCTGCCCGGCCTCGTCCGCCAGCATTGCCCCGTCATCATAAAGCGGCTTTCGGCCCGCAGCGACCAGTCGCGGCACTGCGCGCAAGAAATTCGCCAACCCCTGCGCCTGACCGATGTGGCTGAACTCGGGCCGGTCTTCGGCCCCCAACGCGCTGGCAGCAGCGCGCATCAACCCGCCGGATGTCGCCGTCAGATACTCCCGGAAATGGCCTGCATCCTCGAACGCCTCTCGATAGACGTCCCAGCGCCGTGCCACCACAAGCGCGTCGAGCACGGGCACCATCTCGCGCGGCAAGACATGGGCCAGTTCGGTCACCACCTCATGGCTGCGGATGACACCGCCCGCCGCAATCTCGGCCAGAGCGTCGCGCCACCATTGCAGCCTCATCTCGGCGATCATTGGTTCTGCCGTCACCCAGGGCGCACGGGCGACCTCGACATTGAACGCATAAATCGGAAAGAGCACTGCACGATCCGCAGGTGCCGCCGCCATCGCCGACAGAAACCGGTCGGCATCGCCCCGGCGCACGATCTCGGCACAGGCCTGCAAGCTCACGCCGCCGCCCCGTCCCGGATCAGTTTCCAGTTGATCGCGTCCAGTAGCGCCTCGAACGATGCATCGACGATGTTCGGGCTGACCCCGACCGTCGACCAGCGCCGCCCCTTGCTGTCCTCGCTGTCGATGACAACGCGGGTCACAGCCTCGGTGCCGCCCTGCGTGATGCGCACCTTGAAATCGACCAGATGCAGATCGTCGATGATTTCCTGATAGGGGCCCAGATCCTTGGCCAGGGCTTTGGCCAGGGCGTTCACCGGCCCCCGGTCAGCGCCGCTCTCATCCATCGATTCAGACACCGACAGCATCTTCTCCTCACCGATCTTCACCACCACGACGGCCTCGGACAGGCTCACCATCCGGTCGTATTTGTTCTTCCGCCGCTCTACCGTCACCTTGTAGCGCTTGACCTCAAAGAAATTCGGCAGCTGTCCCAGTTCGCGCCGGGCGAGCAGTTCGAAACTCGCCTGCGCGGTGTCGTAGGAATAGCCCTCCGCCTCGCGCTCCTTGATGACCTCAAGGATACGGCCCAGTGCCGGATCGCCGCGCTCCACGGTCAGGCCCATATCCTCCAGCCGGGTCCGCAGGTTCGACTGACCCGCCTGATTGGACATCGGCACGATGCGCGCATTGCCGACCAGCGCCGGGTCGACATGTTCATAGGTGGCTGGGTCTTTCAGGATCGCGCTGGCATGCAGCCCCGCCTTATGGGCAAAGGCCGAAGCGCCGACATAAGGAGCGCTGCGCAGCGGCACGCGGTTCAAAATATCGTCGAGCAGCCGCGATGCATGGGTCAGGCTCGCCAGCGCCGCCTCGGTCACATTCGTCTTGAAGCGGCTGCGGTAAGGCTCTTTCAAAAGCAGCGTCGGGATCAGCGTCGTCAGGTTGGCATTGCCGCAGCGCTCGCCCAGCCCGTTCAGCGTCCCTTGGATCTGCCGCGCTCCGGCATCGACGGCAGCCAGCGAATTGGCCACCGCATTGCCGGTGTCGTCATGGGTGTGAATGGCGACCTGACTGCCCGGAATGCCGCTGTCGATCACGGCCTTGGTGATGGCAAAAACCTCTGCCGGAAGGGTGCCGCCATTGGTATCGCAAAGCACGATCCAGCGCGCGCCTGCCCTGTGGGCCGCATGCAGGCAGTCCAGCGCATAGGCCGGGTCGGCCTTGTAGCCGTCAAAGAAATGCTCGGCATCGAACAGCGCCTCGCGGCCCGAGGCGGTGACATGTTCGAAGCTTTTCGCGATGTTCTCGGTGTTTTCCGCCAGCGGAATGCCCAGCGCCGTTTCGACATGGAACGGATGCGCCTTGCCGACAAGGCAGACCGAAGCGGTGTTCGCATTCATCACCGCCGCCAGCACGTCGTCGTTTTCCGCCGACCGGCCCGACCGCTTGGTCATGCCGAAAGCGGTGAATTTGGCGCGGGTCTTGGGCGGGGCGGCGAAGAATTCGCTGTCGGTCGGGTTGGCACCGGGCCAGCCGCCCTCGATATAGTCGAGCCCCAGCGCATCGAGCGTGGCCGCGATCTGGTGCTTTTCCGGGGTCGAGAACTGCACGCCCTGCGTCTGCTGCCCGTCGCGCA
>JAHEAO010000007.1 GCA_024642725.1 Paracoccaceae bacterium
ATTCGTAATGATGGGGTCGGGGGTTCGAGTCCCTTCAGCGGCACCACTTTCTCATTCTCTGTAGTCCCGTGACGTCAGAAACTCTTGATATATAAGAGTTTTCGATCCCTGATCGCCACATCAGACCGGCGGTCGCCGTGGGCACCCCCAATGGGAAACGAAAACTGCATCCAATCTTCCGCTTGGCCAGACCAGAGCAGATTTCTCAGGAATCCCTAGAATCCGACGAATGGGTTGTCGTGCATTTTGGCTTGCCAGTAAGAACCGAGCCCGCAAAATCGTGCAGACGGCGAGCCATGATGTTGCGACCTGATATGGCAGCGCCAAATCTGCTTGGGGGCTGCTATGAAGCGCTCGCTCAATTGCCAGATCGCGACTTACATTTTTCAGCCCATGCAGAAGCCTTTTCTCCTGTCGACGTGGCAATCGAAGGCGAGATCGGGTTTCTCGGCTATCTCGGGGAAACGGCCTCGGAGGCATTGGGCTTCCGCAACCCGCCTACGACAAAGCTGCGCCATCGGCCCTGCTTGTCTCAGTGCCGAGCGTTGCACTCCGGCAAATCGGGCACAACAGAAGCCAAGCGACGAGCGGTGCGATGTTCCTCGACAACTATCTGCCCTACCGTGTTCCGTTCGAATCCCCTTCGGGCCAGTTCCACATGGCCGCGTTAATCCACAAGGTCCCTGAGAACGGTTCAACGATATCGGGCGCGGGTCTGTCGTATGAAGAGTCGAACTGGAACCTTTTCGCCGCAAAGCTGACGGCACAAGACGACGGACTCCTGTTAGGCGTTTCCGCTGATCTGGGACTCTCGGATAGACTCAGGCTGCATGTCACAGCCGCCGGCCGCGGCAGCTCTGATCTGCACATCGGTTCTCGACTTGCATGGGATTTCTGAAGCTACCGCGAAATCTGGAGCAGGACCCGTAGCGGCTGGGACGGGACTTGAATGTCACATGCGATCATTGCGCCGCCGGGTCGGGACGCATCGTGGCCACCAGTTCCGCCACCTTGATCCCGAACTTGCGCAACTCGGATCGGTTCATGATGACGCCGCTCTCAGTGAGATAGAGCCAGTCGGTGACAGTAAGCGTGTGACCCCCGGCCTCTTCCGGCAATATGATCGTGTACTCGATGCTGATGGTCGATCCCGACACGACGCCACGCGCCTCGCCAATGATGTCATCGGCCGTGGCGGTAAAACTGTTGTCATCGCCAAGTTTCAGAAACCATTTGCGGCTTTGCTTTCGTCCGTTCGAATAGGTGAAATCTTCGGTCAGCGTGCCGACGTCGCCTTCCCAGTTTCCGACCATTCTGGCGACGAAACTGTTGGTCATCTTGCCGGTCGGCCCAAAAATCAGCCCTTCCGAAAGAATTTCCCCCGAAAGGTGTTTCTTGATCGAAAAGGCAGGGCCGGCCTTGGCATAGTCTGCCGGGGTCTGCGTGCGAAAGCCAAGAAAGATATTCTTGGCAACCATCGCGACGATAATGAGAAGAAGCAGCGCCGCAAAGAGTTTCATGGTGTTCGGTCCTCAGTGGGAAGCGCGAAGACAAGGGCCAATGCGCCGAGTTTCAGGATGCAGGGAATGACGGCGTAGCAAATGGTCAATGCCGTCAGGGCCCCGGTGCTGTTCGGCGCACCGGGCACGAAGCCGCTGCGTTCAAGCACGGGAAGGACGGCAAAGGCCGCCAATGCCAAGCCAAGTTTCCCGGCAAACGACCAGAGGCCGAATGCCAATGACGCCTTGAGACCAGCCTTGGTCAGGGCAACGGAAAACATCGCGGGCAAGATGACCATGTCGGCCCCGAGCGCCGCGCCCGAGGCAAGACAGATCAGGGCAAAGCCGGACAGGTCGCCCGGGGCCAGAAATGCCGCGCCACCGAAACCGAGAATGGCCAACGGCATCGCGATCAACAGGGTCGTCTTGGGCCCCAGCTTCCGGCTCATCCGCGCCCAGAGCGGCACGCTCAGACCTGCGCTCAGGAAGAAAAGGACAAGCAGCGGGCCGGCCTTTCCGGTGAGCTGAAGCCGGTCCTCGACGAAGAACAGAAACAGCGTTGATGTAATCGCCACGGGAAGGCTGTTAACCAGCGCCAGTGCGAGAAGCCGAAGCGCGCCCGCCTGACCAAGATCAGCCATCGACAGCTTCACACCCAGAACCGGGGGACGGCGCCAGATTGGCAGGGTGATCGCCGCGGTTGATAATGCGAGCACGCTCAGAAACAGGCCAAAGGCCGGATAACCCTGTCCCCCCGCGCCAAGAGCCAGAAAGACCGCCGGAGCGGTGGATGCGACCACCACACCTGCCAGCATTCCGGCCTCACGAAACGCGGCAAGCGTCATGAGCGCGGCGGGCGTCGGTTCCTTGGCCAGTGTCGCGCTGCGACCATAGAGCAGGATCATGCCAAGGCTATAGGCCGAGAAGAGCAGCACCAGGATCGCTGTCAGCTGGGCGGCCACAGCCGGACCCGACTGCAGTCCAAAGAGCAGGGGAAAGCCTGTCGCCAGCCCCAAAGCGGCGACGACGGCAAACATGGCTTGGCCCCCGGGCCAGCGGTCAACGGTCCAACCGATCAGCGGGTCCTGAACCAGGTCTATCAACCGGATGACCAGAAGGATGGTGCCTATCGTGCCAAGCCCGATCCCCAGATTGATCGACGCAAATCTGGGCAGGTGGATATAAAGCGGAATGCCGGCCGCCGCCAGCATCAGCGCATAAAGACTCACGCGCGGGTAAAGCATCATGCGAACGATCGTTTCCGAGCGCTCGCCGGGTCGCGCAATTCTGCCGCGCCTATCACGGTTTTCACTGACTTTGCGCCTGCAAGTTCCAGCACCGACAAAAGCCTGGAAGAGCACCCTTGCCTACGCATGAGCGAGCTGCACTTGAACGACATTGGTATGTCCGACTGCAAAGGATGCTGCGCAGATCTCCAGATAGTACTGCCAGTTTCGATAGAACTCTTCGCTATAGCCCATTTCGGCGATACGGCGCTTTTTTGCGCCCAGCCGTTCCGCCCATATCCGGCAGGTCTTGGCGTAATCCTGACCAAAGGCATAGTTGTCCAGCACCCGCAGGCCAACGTCCGTCGCATGGGTGTCGATCACCCTGTCCGACAATAGCATTCCGCCGGGAAAGACATACTGGCGGATATAATCGGAAGAGGTCTTGTAGGTGTCAAAAAAGCTGTCCTTCACGGTGATGGCCTGCAACAAAACGCGCCCGCCTTCGGCGAGGTTCTGCTTGAGCACCGAGAAATAGCTAGGCCAGTACCTTGCGCCGACTGCCTCGATCATCTCGATCGAGACGATGTTGTCATACTGCCCCCTGATGTCACGGTAGTCGCGCAACTGGATGTCTGCGCGACCGTCAAGACGGCATTCGGCATAGCTGTGCTGGTTGCGCGAAATCGTGACGCCGGTCACATCGCGCCCGTCCTCGGCGGCCAGTTCTGCGAAGCCGCCCCAGCCGCAGCCGATTTCCAGCGTGCTCTCACCCGATCCCAGACGCGACAGGACCCGCGCATATTTGTTGGACTGCGCGCGGTAAAGATCATCGTCGGCCCGGTCAAACAGGGCCGAGGAATACGTCATCCCGTCATCCAGCCACAAGGCATAGAATTCGTTGCCGACGTCATAATGAGACCGGATGTTCTTGCGCGATCCGCGTCGCGAATTGCCGCGCAGAACCGTATCGACCAAGCGGAACTTGAGCCGATTGAACGGGCCGGCATGATCGTAGGCATTGAGATGTTCGCGATTGCGCATCGCCACGGACATCAACGTCTCGATCGATTGCGTATCCCAAAGACCCTTAACATAGGTCTCGCCCAGCCCCACCTGGCCATGAGCTGCCATCGCGGAAACGGCCGCCCAATCGCGAATGACCATGTCCGCTTCCGGTCCCGAACTGCCGAACTGATAGCGTTCACCTTCGGGGGTTCGCAGGGTCAGTTGCCCGTCACGCAGACGCTCGCATGCCGACAGGAAATTCGACTTCAGGGCCTTGTTGGTCAAATGCATTGCCGGTTCCTTCGAGATAGTGATTTTCAGTGAGCTGACGGACGACGCGCATGGCGCTGGCAATGCCGTCTTCGTGAAAGCCATGACGATTCCATGCGCCTGCGAACCACGTGCGGTTCTTCCCCTGTATCTGACGGATATCGCGTTGTGCCTTCATCGCGGCGGTATCGAAGACAGGGTGGGAAAATTCCACGGCATCGTAGATCGACTCTTCTGCAATCGGGGCAGAGGGATTCAGGGTAACAAAAAGCGGGTCGCTGTCCGGTATGCCCTGAAGCCTGTTCATCCAGTAGGTGATGCCGATGTCACCATCCTGAGAACTATAGGCCCAGCTTGACCAGCATGCGCGGCGCTTTGGCATCTGATTTTCATCGCAGTGAAGAACGGCTTTGTTCGGCTTGTACCGGATGCTGCCAAGAGCGGCTGCTTCCTCCCGCGTCGCGCCGGCGCCCAGAAGGGCCAGTGCCTGATCGGAATGGCAGGCAAGGATCAAGTCATCAAAGACCTCGGGCGGGGCGTCACCCGTTGTCACTGAAACGGCAAAGGCACTGCGGCTGGCATGGCGCACCGGCGCTCCTGTCCGAATAGAACATCCGCGCGCGATCAGGGCCGCTTCAAGGCGGCGCACATATTCGATGCTGCCGCCCTTGACGGTCCACCATTGGTGTTGGCCCGTACCGGCGAGAAGAGCGTGATTGCGAAAGAACTGCACCAGCGATTTCGCGGGGAACCGGTCTACTTCGCCGACCGGCGTTGACCAGATGGCACCGCACATCGGCATCAGGTAGTTGTTGCGGAACCACAGGCCCAAACCAAGCTCATCAACCAGATCGCCGATGGTCTTGTCATCGTTGTTGGCAGCAAGTTCGGCCTGTTTGCCAAAACGAACGATGTCGGCAATCATCTTGTAAAATTGCGGACGCAGCAGATTGCTCTTTTGGGCGGTGAGGGCCTGCATGTTCGCAAGCCCATATTCCAGCCTGCCGCCGTCGATGCTGGCGCTGAAGCTCATCTCGCTCTTTACCACCGGCACATCGAGGTCGCGGAACAGCCGGGTCAGGTACGGGTAGGTCACGTAGTTGAACACGATGAAGCCCGTATCCACCGGCTGGTCGCCATTCTTGCCCGCCATCACCGTACGGGCGTGCCCGCCGAGCCGGGGTGCGGCCTCGAACAGGGTCACATCGTGATAGGGCGACAGGTAATAGGCGGCGGAAAGGCCGGAAATACCTCCTCCGACGATTGCGATCCTTTTGCGCGGGCCGTGGAGTTGATCGAACATTCCGTCCTCATCTTGGATAGGTTATGGAACGAATACGCCGGGCACCGCGGTTCGGATCACACTGGCGGCAGGAAAGTTCTTGCAGCGATTGATCCGGTTCCTGCCTGCACTCGTAACCGGGATATGATGCTGGACCACATTCAAGCCCAGACCCTTCACGCCCGTCGTGGCGCGATCAGGAACAAGTTCACCTATGGGGTGGACTATGTGCTCAGCGATCTTGGCCCGGCCCGTCCGTGGCTCATATCGCGCAATCGCTTCAACCTGTGGTCGATATGGGACCGTCATCACGGTGGGCCACGCAACGATGGGCGCGGGCTTGCTTGGTTCATGGAAATTCTTTCAGAGCGCGGTTTCCCTTTGGCGGGTGCGCAGTTGCTGTTGCTGGCCCAACCCAGCTTTCTCTGGTTTCAGTTCAACCCGGTCAGTTTCTGGATCGCCCTGATCGACGGCAAGCCCTGCGCCTTTGTGGCCGAGGTCAACAGCACCTTCGGCCAAAGGCATTGCTACTTCTGCGCCCACAAGGATTTTCGCCCCATTGGCAAGAGCGACGAAATCACGGCCGACAAACTCATGCATGTTTCGCCGTTTCAGAAGGTCGCCGGGCAGTACCGGTTCAATTTCGACATGAGTGAACAAGCGATAAACATCCGTATCGCCTTCGAAAACGGCGATGAGGGTGTGCTTGCCACCCTGTCCGGCCAACGGCGCCCCGCGACCAGCACCTCGCTCTTCTGGGCGGCGCTGCGGCGTCCGCTGGGCGCTGTCCGCGTGTTGACGCTGATCCATTGGCAGGCGGCAATCCTGTACCTGAAGCGCGCGCCTTTTCTAAGAAGGCAACCGGCGCCGTTGCTGCCGATTTCCGACAGCCATACCTTGCAGGGCACAGGCAAATGAGCAGCTTCGCAGGCAAGATCTATTGGCTTGTCGGGGCCAGCGAGGGCTTGGGCCGCGAACTCGCCCGAAAGCTGAGCGTTGAGGGTGCGCATCTGGTTCTGTCGGCACGCAACGCCGAGCGGCTTGAAAGCCTTGTCGCAGAGTTGCCCAACACCCGCGCCGTGCCTCTGGATGTGACAGACACCGACGCCGTTCGCCGGGCCGCCGCCGACGTGGGCGCGATCGACGGAGTGATCTACAACGCCGGCGCCTATGACCCGATGCGCGCCACCGAATGGGACAGTGAAGCGGCGCTGGCCATGCTCGACGTGAATTTCACCGGCGCCATGCGTGTGCTGGGCGAGGTTATGCCGCAACTCGTCGGCAGGGGACGAGGCGATGTGACGCTGATCGGGTCGCTCGCCGGTTATCGCGGGCTTCCCGCCGCCGTGGGTTATGGGGCGAGCAAGGCCGCGCTGATCAGTCTGGCCGAAACCATGCGCTTTGATCTCAAGGGCACCGGCGTGGTTGTCCGGATCGTCAATCCCGGCTTCATCAAGACCCGGCTGACCCAGAAGAACAGTTTCAGCATGCCGATGCTGATGGAACCCGAAGATGCCGCTACAAGAGTGATGGCGGCGATGCGAAAACGCCGGTTCCGCACCGACTTTCCCGCACCGTTCTCCTGGGCCATCCGCAGCCTGTCCTATCTGCCCGATATATTGGTCTATCGCGGCAAGTAGGCCACGGCCCTCAAATCCCGCGCCGCCGAGTTGATCGGCGGCAGCGTTCAGATTCGAAAGATCGGCTGCAGCAACCGCGGCATCAGGGCGCGAAATTTCAGGCTGCCATCGGTTGCGGCAAGGCAGATGCAAGCCTCGCCTTCGACGGCAATCGGGGTATGTTCAAGCGCTTCATCCGCAACCTCCAGATCGCCCACACCGAAGCGGCCGGTCTCGTCTTGGAAACTGCCCTGCAGGACCAGCGTCAGCTCCACCCCATTGTGGCCGTGATCCGGCACCGCCTGTCCCGGCGGAATGTAAAGCAACCGCACAGAGCCGTTCCTATCCGCTGAAAGAATGTCCTGACGTACGCCCATGCCCAGCGTCTTCCACCGAATGGGGCGCCCTTTCAGGGCCTCCATCACCGGGCCGGGATAGGCCCCCGTCCGTTCAAAAACCGGTTCGGGGGTGAACGGCGCATCAAGCTGCGCCAAAATATCGTCCTTCAGAGCGGCGGACACGCCGACAGCACCGGTTTCTTCCAGCACCACGCCGCCGATCATCTGATGCGCTTCTAGCGCCGCACGGCACTGTTCGCAAAGCGACACATGGCTCGCAACGACAACCGCGAAGGCATAGGGAAGATTGCCCGCTGCATAGGCCGCCAACATGGCGTCGGGAGTATGATGGGTAATGACTCTCATGGTTTGAGGTCCTTCAACTCGTGCTTGAGGCGCTCGAGGCCAAGCCGGATACGCGATTTCACGGTTCCAAGGGCAAGGCCGGTCTGCGCGCTGATTTCCTGATGGGTCAACTCGCCAAGATAGGCTTTCTCGATCATCTCGCGCTGTTCAGGGGCGAGCTTGGCGAGCGCTTGTTTCAGATAGACCGATTCCTGCTCGACGCCGAGGATCTGGCTGGCATCCGAGGCGCTGCCAGGCTCTTCCTTCAGCTCTTCTGGCATCGGCCGGTTTTCCTTGCGCGCGATATCAATCTGGCGATTGCGCGCGATTTGGTAGATCCACGCAGAGACCTGTGCGCGGTGCGGATCAAACGTCGACGCTCTGCGCCAGATCGTCAGCATGACATCCTGAACGATCTCTTCGGCCTGATGCGACGATACGCCCGATCGCATGACGAAGCCTTTCAGGCGCGGCGCAAAATGATCGAAGAGTTTGACAAAGGCACTGCGATCACGCGTATCGCGAACTGCGATCATCCAAACGGTCTGTTGTGATAGTTCGGTATTCGTCTGCGACACAGGTTTGCTTTCGATACTGGGCACCAGTGGTGCACGGTTTCTTTCGCGCGATCTATCAAGGGTCTGTGTCAACATAATCTGGATACGATGCAGCGCGCCAGATGGATCAACTCTTTTTAGAAGGGTGCTTGCGAAAGATCCATTTCATCCGCAGGCGTGGGCCATGATCAGGGGTCGACAACAGTCAGGGGTTGCCGGCCGAGATCTAGTCGAACACGGCTCGCACAGCCCGCGCGGTTGCCGCGACGATGGTGTCCGCTTCGGCTTTCGTCAGGCAGAACGGCGGTGCGAAGCCAAGAATGTCGCCCTGTGGCATCGCCCGGGCGATCACCTTGTCCTGTTCCAGCAGCTTTGCCGAAACCGCGGGCCCGATCTTGCGTGACGGATCGAAGAAGCGGCGCGATTGCTTGTCTTCGACGAATTCGACCGCGCACAACAATCCCTCTCCACGCACGTCGCCGACATTGGGATGATCCCCCAGTGCGTCCTGCATCGCGGTCTTCAGATATCTACCGACCGATCCCGCGTTCGCGACCAGATCAAGGGAATCTATCAGCTTCAGATTGGCGACACCGGCAGCGGCGCCAATCGGGTGGGCCGAATAGGTCCAGCCATGTCCGATGGGGCCGTTTTCATCCGTTCCCCGTTCCAGAACCTTCCAGACCCGGTCGCCGATGATCGACCCCGAAAGCGGCGCATAGGCCGAGGTCAGACCCTTGGCGATCGTGATGATGTCGGCCTCGATCCCGTAGTGGTCCGATCCGAACATCGTGCCCAACCTGCCGAACCCGGTCACGACTTCGTCGACGATCAACAAGATGTCATGTTTGCGCAGGACCTTCTGGATCGCATCCCAATACCCCGCCGGCGGCGGAACGATTCCACCCGTGCCAAGGACCGGCTCTCCGATGAAAGCGGCGATCGTATCGGCACCCTCGCGTTCGATCAGCTCTTCCAGCGCCGTGACGCAATGAGCCACGAATTCGGCCTCTGATTGGGCGAGGTCCGCGCGCCGGTAATAATAGGGTGCCTCGGTGTGCAGCACCTGCGCCAACGGCAAGTCGAATTTCTTGTGGAACAACTCCAGCCCGGTCAGAGAACCGGTCATCAGCCCTGATCCGTGATAGCCGCGCCAGCGCGAGATGATCTTCTTCTTTTCCGGGCGCCCGAGGATATTGTTGTAATACCAGACCAGCTTGACGTTGGTCTCGTTCGCATCAGATCCGCCAAGCCCGAAATAGACCTTGGACATGTTGTCCGGGGCGCGGTCCAGCACCATTTTCGCCAATGTAATGGACGCCTCCGTGCCGTGACCGACATAGGAATGGTAATAGGCCAGCTCCTTGGCCTGCGCCGCGATGGCTTCTGCGATCTCCTGCCGTCCATAGCCGACATTGACGCAATACAGCCCGGAAAAAGCATCCATCAGCCGAATGCCGTCGCGGTCTTCGATATGCACGCCGGACGCGGTCTTGATCACGCGGTTCGGGCTTTCGCCGCGCGCATGCTGGGCAAGATGTGTCGAGGGGTGGAAAAAGGTCTCGCGGTCCCATTCGTCCAATTGATCATTTCGCAGCATCGTTTTTCCTTCGGCTCAATCGCAGTCGCGGCAGATGTATTTGATTTCAGCCAATTCCTCCATCCCCCGGGCGATCCTTTTCGACAGACCCTGCGTTTCGCTCAAGGTTTGGGGGCTGGAAAGAACCGGGCCGAACCTGATAGTGGAAACCGGGTCGGCCGGACCGTTCTGCAATATCGAACGCAAGCTCTTCGTGAAGGATTGGATTTGTGCGTTACCTCGATGACACCAAGGCGCTTCTCCGGAACTTGATCGCCTTCCCGACGATCTCGACCGACTCCAATCTTGCGATGATCGAGTTCCTCGCCGACCGTCTGACGGCGGTCGGGGCAAGGGTGGACATCCATCACGACGCAACCGGGGCCAAGGCCAACCTCTTCGCCACGCTCGGCCCCGATACCGATGGCGGCATCCTGCTGTCGGGGCATTCCGACGTGGTGCCGGTCGCCGATCAGGATTGGTCCACAGACCCGTTCGGAATGGTTGAACGCGAAGGCCGGCTCTATGGCCGGGGGGCCTGCGACATGAAGGGCTTTATCGCGGCGACAGTGGCGATGGCGCCCTACTATGCCGAACGGATACGGGATCGCCCGCTGCATTTCGCCTTCACCCATGACGAGGAAACCGGCTGTCTGGGCGCGCAGTCTCTGGCAGAGGTCCTTCGCGCTCAGGGTATCCGCCCCGGCGTCGCGATCATCGGAGAACCGACCTCGATGCGGATTATCGAGGGGCACAAGGGGTGCTATGAATATTCCACGCATTTCACCGGCCTCGAAGGCCACGGCTCAGGCCCCGATCGTGGCGTGAATGCGGTCGAATATGCCGTCCGCTACGTGTCCCGACTCCTCGAACTCAAGGAACAACTCAAGACACGCGCTCCGAAGGAAAGCCGCTTCGATCCGCCCTGGACGACGATCAATACCGGCGCGCTGATCGGCGGGGTCGCGCATAACGTCATTCCCGGCAAGGCCCGGATCGACTGGGAAATGCGCCCCGTGCAGAACGGCGACGCCGATTTCGTGAAATCCGACCTGCACGATTTCTGCGCCCATACGCTCCTGCCCGCGATGCGCGCGGTTTCGCCCGATGCCAACATCGTTACCGACGTGATCGGAGAGGTCGACGGCCTGATCCCCGCAGATGACAACGAGGCCAAGGACATCCTGATGGAGCTGACCGGATCAAACGGCGCCGATACGGTGCCCTTCGGCACCGAGGCAGGGATATTCCAATCCCTTGGCATGTCGGTCGTCGTCTGTGGGCCGGGGTCGATCGAGCAGGCGCACAAGCCGGATGAATACGTGTCGCTCGATCAGCTTGGCCAATGCCTGACCATGCTTGAACGCCTCGGCGGCAAGCTTGCCGCGTGAGGATGCCAAGCAATCAGCCACGGCTAGCGGCAGTTGGGCGGGTGCTGTCTTCTGGCCGGGGGTGAGGATCAGAAACCTCCCGCATCGGGATTTCCGCAACAGCCCGGTCGGCTCAGCTTCGGCTGTTGACCGTCGACAACGCGACACCGGCGAGCGCAAACGCGACGGGGAAGATGTTTATCCCAAGCGCATTGTCGGCAAAGGTTCCGTTGAGCGCCATGAACGTCAGCCCGGCACAGGCGCAAAGCGCGCCGAGAACCGAACGCAGCGGGCCGGGTGGCGACGCATGCGAGTCCCGCGATCCATCTTCCAGCCGCCCGAAAATGGCAACGAGCGGCAGAAGCACCGCGATCATGGCTGCAAACCAAATGGGCCGGGTCAGCCACCACATGCCGCTGCCCGGCGTCATGTGAAGCCCGAAGCCGCCAACAGCCATTGAAAGCGCGACAATGCAAAGTAAGGCCGTCAGGTGCCACAGGTAGACGGTCATGATGCGCTGACCCACAAGGATGACGATCGCCCAAAGCGTCGAGCTTTGCAGCCACACCGAAATTCGACCGGCGACCAGCAGGATAAGCCCGGCCTGCGTGAAACCGATGGCCAGCATCGCCACGGTCGGAGGCGCAGAGTTGGAAATCTCTTCACCCGGCACGCTGATCATCGACACCGGATATCCGAATTGCCCGATCAGCAGATAAAGCGAAACAAGCCCTGCCAGGATCAGCAGTATCGGCACATGTTTCGCCTTGATCCCGCCGTGCCACCAGTAGCCAAGCTGGTGCATCGCGAGCCAGACAAAGCCGTAGTTTGCCCAGCGCAGCCAGCCATACCCGCCACCGAAGGCGGCAGCGTCCACAACAACTGCCGCCACGATCAAGGCAAGGACCGTGCCCAGGCCAAAGCGTTCCCACGCCATGTAGGTGATTGGCACGACGACGGTCACCATGACGTAAACCGCAAGAAACCAGACCGGGATCAACGCCGCCCTGCTGGTGATCTGTATCAACTCCCCGTCAAGCCCGAGGTATCCGGCAAGTCCGGCGAATGCCGCCCAAAGCAGGATGAGCGGGGCAATCGGCAACAGGAGCCGCTTGAGCCGGCTCGCCTGCCATGCGTCGCGCTTGGTCTTGTCGGTCCGCGCGGATGACCAGGATGCAGCATTGGAAAACCCGCCCACGAAAAAGAATATGGGCATGACCTGCACGACCCATGTCAGATATTGGATCCAGGGGCGCAGTGACAGCAGCTCAGTGAATTTCAGGCTACCGTCAACTAGCTGTGGAACGCTGACAATCCAGTGCCCGATCACGACGACCGCGATCGCCGCCGCCCGAAAGAAATCCGCAGCGCGGTTGCGATGCGCCGGTGTTAGTTCGGCCGCGGCCTTTGCGCTTGTCCAAAGTGACATACCGGTTCTCCTCCTGCCCGCCGGACCGCGTTCATCCGGTATCATTGATCCGATGTCCAAGGCACCGCCGGAACAGTGGCGTCATATCCCTCGAAGGTATTTGTCGACCAGATTCTCGGCCATCTCTTTCGTTGTCATGGATTTTTCCGAAATGATCCGGGCGTTCGCCGGCATCGAAACGATCCCCTGAAGTGATGCCCAAAGGACGCGGGCGGAAATCCATGCTTCACGCTTTGAGTCAGCATCAAAAAGCGGAGCAATGGCCGCTTCCACCTTCTGAAATGCCTTATCGAGTTCCTGCAGGAATTCCGCAGGCTGTTGAATGTCTTCGCGCGACCCATGAGTGATGTTCGACGCCCAGAGCGATGGATTCATCGAAATGAAGTCCAGATAGACTTGCAGGATCTCTTTCGCATCCGATATTGCGTCGCCGGTTAGCTGAACCTTGCCCAACGACGCATTAAACTTCTGCATCGTTCTGATATTCACCCGAGAGATCAGCGCGTCGAAATCCTCAAACAGATTATAGATTGTCCCGGGTGAGTATCCGATCTCCGCCGCGACTTTTCGCGTTGTAAGCGACTGAAGGCCTTCCGTTTCAATGATCCGGGTCGCAGTCGCAAGCGCGATCTCTGTCAGGTCGTCTCGTGAATGATCGGCTCGTCGTGCCAAGGTCACACCTCTCGTTCATTTTTTGATCAATGTTCATTTGATTGGATTGAGATGCAAGTCAATTTCTTATCGGGCAGCACTATTCTGATCGTCGTTCATAATTTTATTGACTGCCGTTCAGAATCATGCCTTATTATTGACCACTGTTCAGTAAATCCACGGGAGGGTGGAATGAATGTACAGATGACAATGGAAGGAAACGATCTTTTCCGTCCCAGGGAATATTTCCGGTACAGAATCGGCGGCGTATTCAGGGCCCGGACCGCGAGATGCGGAATGGTTTGCCTCATCGCAATGGGGTTGAGTCTGGGCGCGGCTTGCTGGGCGCTCAGGACCGAAGAAATTCCGACGCTGAAAAGCATTTACGCGGCGACCATCGAAAGCCCCGTCCGCGCCGTGATCTCGCTCTGCGAAGTGTCGGATTTCCGCCCGAGCCTTCATACCAATGGAAACAAATACGATTTGAAGTTCAAGAATTTCTGCAATCCAAAGAACTAGAGGACATCTTGATCATGACCGGCATCAAGACCATCACGGCTGCCGTGCTTGTATTCGCCTCGATCTCGACCGCGGCGCATAGCGCAGAAGTCATAGGCCAAAAACTCGCAACCAAGGACTGGTTTGACTACAAGCTCACCTGGTTCGGCGGCTCTCCGTCCTACGTGGCCAAGTGGCACGTCATGGATCAGGGTGGCGCAGTCGTGATCTGCGGTGTGGGCGCCTACATTGACAACTCCATGCGCAGCAACACCGACGGCGTCTTACGCGACCTCGGCTTTTATATCGACGAGACCCTGTATCTCGTCGACATGAAATTCTTTTCAAGGGTGAACCGGCCAAACGATCTGATCGGCGCAAAAGCCAATTGCGCCTCCACCGGTAAGGCTCCGCCCCGAAAAGTGGAAAACGGCGTCAGCCTTCGTCCGACACATCCCAAGAAAAGATACTGACACCGACGGGTGACGCGACCTGAGCCGGCCGCAAACGCTGGCACCGAACGAAGACCGACTACGGTTCCATGACCTTTACCACTGCGGGCGTTTTCAACGCGCTCTCAAGACCTGCAAAACGGAGGATTTCAATTTGACAGACCTGACTCCGAAATCCCTGCCCCACGCCAAGGTCCAACACCGGCCCGGCCCGAATGTAGACACCAACCTCGCACTCGGCTGGGCCAGTCTCGCGGCGGGGGCCCTGACCGGCCTCGTGCTTGGCCTGTGGTCATTCGACGGCCCCGTCAGCGTCCCCGCTGCGATCGGCGAATACGGTGACCTTTCCCGGCGCTTGCTTCGGCTCGGACACATCGCCTTCTTCGGGCTTGGAATGCTGAACATCATGCTCGCCCGGCACCTCGCCCATTCAGACATGCAACGCGGCAGGGCGGTTCTGGCGCTCCGTTCAATGAACTTCGGCAATCTCTTTCTGCCGCTGACACTGATCGTGGCGGCCTTCGTTCCCGTCGCAAAATACCTCACCTGCCTGCCTGCCCTCGCAGTCACGCTAGCGCTCTCGATCGGCGCTCTTGCTGCCTTCCGGCCCGTCATGAAGGAGTATCGCAAATGACTGACCACCAACAGGAAATCTGGCTGCGATCCGCCATCACGCGGATCTCGGGAACACCCGCAGACAGGGTGTCAAAAAACGCCGACCTGCAAGACGCCGTCGGCCTCGACAGTCTCGGCCGCCTCGAATTGCTGTCCGAAGTCGAAGAGGAGTTCGACCTTTTCTTCGACGACGCACCGATGGTCGAAACCCTGACCATCGCCGACATGCTGTCGGCGATCGACGCAAAACTCGGTGAAAAAGAAAAGGAGGGTCAGCCATGCGCATCGGCCTAATCGCACTAAGCGGCGTCCGGGTTCGCACCAGAGAACTCGCCGAAATGGGCGTCACGCTCCCGCAATTCGTGACCAGAGGCCGCGTGATCGCGTCACTGCCCAGCCTCGGGCTTCTGACGGTCGCCGCGCTGACGCCAGAGGATGTCGAAGTCTGCTATCGGGAAGTCGACGAACTGCCGGCCCCCGGCGATCTGGAGCATTTCGACCTTGTCGGAATCTCGTCCTTCACCGCCCGCATCGATGCAGCCTATGCGCTCGCGGACGCATACCGGGCCAAGGGCATCCCCGTCGTGCTTGGCGGATTGCATGTCTCGCTGATGCCGGAGGAGGCCGCGCAGCACGCCGATAGCATCGTCGTCGGCGGTGCAGAAGGCGCATGGCCGGACCTCGTCGCCGATTTTCGCAAAAGCCAGATGAAACCCCGCTACAACGGCCTGCAAAAGGATGTCTTCAAGCCCGCGAACTACGTCCACCCGCGGTTCGACCTGCTCGAAGGGCGCGACTACAACCGCGTCACGGTCCAGACATCCCGCGGCTGCCCCATCAACTGCGAATTCTGTGCCGCGAGCCTCAGGATCACCTCGAGCTTTCAGCAAAAGCCCGTTGAATGCGTCATCGCAGAACTCAAGGCGGCGACCGAAGCCACACGGAATCCATTCGTCGAATTCGCGGATGACAACACGTTCATCAACCGCAAATGGGGCAAGGACCTGATGCGGGCAATGGCCCCGCTCGGACTGCGCTGGTTTACCGAAACCGACATCTCGGTGGCCGACGACCCCGAACTGCTGTCCCTGATGAAAGACGCGGGCTGCAAACAAATCCTCATCGGTCTGGAAAGCCCGAAGCGGCAAAGCCTCAGCGGTCTGGACCCGCACGACTGGAAGGCGCGAAAAGCGGACAGATACCTGGAAGCAATCGACAAGATCCAGTCGAACGGGATCAGCGTCAACGGCTGTTTCGTGCTGGGCCTCGACTCGCACGACACATCAATCTTCGAGGAACTGCGAGACTTCATCAGCCAATCGCGGCTCCTCGAAACCCAGTTGACCGTGCTGACACCCTTCCCGGGGACCCCGCTCTATCGGCGGCTGAAACAGGAAGACCGCCTTTTGAAAGACCGCTTCTGGGATCGGTGCACCTTGTTCGACGTCAATTACCGACCCAAGCGCATGACCGTGGAAGAACTCGAAACAGGCATCAAGTGGCTGTTCTCAGAGGTCTACACCGAAGCGGAGTTTGCCAGACGCAAACGCAATTACATGGAGATTCACAAGCGGCTGAAAAAGGCGGCGTAGGCCTGTGACGGGGCCGAACGCCGGCGACCTGAGCGCCGAGACTTGCGGTATGGCGGGGCAGGGATGTCATTCCCTGCCCCGAACGGCTCGCGTTCTAGGCGACGTCAAACTCCAACGGCTTGACTTGCTGGAACAACCCGGTCGAGCGAAGTTTTGCCAGCACCGGTGCCGGAATCGCATCGTCGACATACAAAAGCGCGATCGCATCGCGTCCCCGTTCGGACCGGCCAAGCGTGAAGTTGGCGATGTTGACGCCGTTCTCGCCCATCGTCTGCCCGAGCAAACCAATAATCCCGGGCACGTCCTCGTTCGTCGTATAAAGCATGTGCTGACCGATCTCGGCGTCGATGGTGATGCCCTTGATCTGGATGAAGCGGGGCTTGCCATCACTGAAAACAGTCCCTGCAATGGATCTTTCGCGTTCCTCTGTCACAACCGTCAGCTTGATATAGGCATCGAAAACACCGGACTTCTCCTGCGTCGTGGTCGAAATGTTGATACCGCGTTCCTTCGCCACGATCGGGGCCGACACCATGTTCACATCCGGGTTGACGACCTTCATGATTCCGGCGACCGCCGCCGCGTTCAACGCTGCGGTGTTCATCGTCGTCACCGAACCGTTGTAAAGGATGTTGATCGCCTTGATCGGTTCATCCGTCATCTGGCCGACAAAGGCCCCCAGATGGGTCGCAAGCTTGACCCACGGCCCCATGACGGCCGCCTCCTCGGCGGTGACGCTGGGCATGTTCAGCGCGTTGGTGACGGCCCCGGTCAGCAGATAATCCGACATCTGTTCGGCCACCTGCAGCGCCACGTTTTCCTGCGCTTCGGTGGTCGATGCGCCCAGATGCGGGGTGCAGACCACATTGGGCAGACCGAACAGTGGGGAATCAGTCGCGGGTTCCACCTCGAACACGTCCAGCGCCGCGCCGGCGACGTGTCCGGATTTGATCGCCTCTGCAAGAGCGGCTTCATCAATCAGCCCGCCGCGCGCGCAGTTGATGATCCGAACACCCTTTTTCACCTTTGTCAGAGCCTCTTTCGAGATGATGCTGCGGGTCTTGTCGGTCAGCGGCACATGCAGCGTGATGAAATCCGCCCGTGCCAGCAATTCATCCAGTTCGACCTTTTGCACACCGATCTGGTGGGCGCGTTCTTCCGACAGGAAGGGGTCAAAGGCGATGACTTTCATCTTCAGCCCATGCGCCCGGTCGCAGACGATGCTGCCGATATTGCCCGCGCCGATCACGCCCAGCGTCTTGGCCGTCAGCTCGACCCCCATGAACCGGCTCTTCTCCCATTTGCCGGCTTGTGTGCTGGCATCGGCCTCGGGGATCTGGCGCGCGACGGCAAACATCATCGCGATGGCATGTTCCGCCGTGGTGATCGAATTGCCGAAAGGCGTGTTCATCACGATCACACCCTTCTTCGACGCGGCGGGGATATCGACATTGTCGACACCGATCCCGGCCCGCGCGACGATCTTCAGGTTGGTCGCGGCGTCCAATAGCTTCGCCGTCACCTTGGTCGCCGACCGGATTGCCAGGCCGTCGAATTCCGGGATCGCCGCCAGCAGCGCCTCTTTGTCTTTGCCCAGATCGGGCAGGAAGGTCACGTCGATTCCGCGGTCGCGGAAAATCTGCACGGCGGTGTCGGACAGTTTGTCGGATACGAGTACTCTGGGGGCCATCTTGGGCGCTCCTCTTTTCAGATTGGAATTGTACGAATGCGGTTGTCAGGGGGTGTCCGAAACGTACGAAAACGGTCAACCGATCCGTACGTTCCGTCAGTTTTCGGTCAGCCGATTTCGGCGTGGAAGGCCCAGTCGATCCAGGGCATCAGCGCCTCCAGATCGGCGGTCTCAACGGTCCCGCCACACCAGATCCGCAAGCCCGGCGGCGCATCGCGATAGGCACCGATATCATAGGCAACGCCCTCGGTCTCCAGCCGCTTCGCAACGGCCTTTGCAAAGGCCGCGCCATCCTTGATTCTCGGGTCGGTGAACTTCAGGCAAACACTGGTATTGCTGCGGGTCGCGGGATCGGTCGCCAGATTCTCGATCCAGCTATTTTGCGCGCAAAACGTCTCTAACACGGCGAAATTTGCGTTCGCCCGGGCAATCAGCCCCGGCAATCCACCGATTGATTGCGCCCAGTTCAGCGCCTGCAGATAATCCTCGACCGCCAGCATGGACGGGGTATTGATGGTCTCACCGACAAAGATCCCCTCGATCAGCTTGCCACCCTTGGTCATCCGGAAGATCTTTGGCAAAGGCCATGCAGGCGTATAGCTTTCCAACCGCTCGACAGCGCGCGGACTCAGGATCAGCATCCCATGTGCCGCCTCGCCGCCCAGCACCTTCTGCCAAGAGAACGTCACTACATCCAGCTTGTCCCAAGGAAGGTCCATCGCAAACGCGGCACTTGTCGCGTCACAAATGGTAAGTCCTTGCCTTTCAACGGGAATTTTCGTCCCATTCGGCAGCCTGACGCCGCTCGTTGTGCCGTTCCAGGTAAAGACGACATCCTTGTCGAAATCCACCTCCGCAAAGTCCACGATGGATCCGTAGTCGGCTGTCCGGACCGTGGCGTCCAGCTTCAGTTGCTTGACCACATCCGTGACCCAACCGGACCCAAAGCTTTCCCAAGCAAGCATCTCAACGGGTCGTGCGCCCAGCATTGACCACATGGCCATCTCGACGGCACCGGTGTCCGATGCGGGCACGATGCCGATCCGGTATCCCTCCGGAACGCCAAGAATTGCGCGTGTCTTATCAATGGCTTCACGCAATTTCGCCTTGCCGATTGCGGCGCGGTGCGACCGGCCCAAGGGCGCGTCCGACAAGGAATTCAAAGTAAAAGTGGGGATTTTGGCGCAGGGGCCAGACGAAAACCGCGGATTGACCGGCCGCGATGCCGGTTTGGTCGTGACCATTGCTGGTATCCTCTCAGATATGCGCCCCTCGTTGGGGAGGGGTGTCCCACCGCCGGGCATACGTCCGCCCCAGACCTTTCACAAGAGGAAAAACGTCGCTATAGCGCCGCCTGAGCCACCAAAAACGACAAACATCCGCGATCGGACCCCGCCCATGTTCACCGTAACGCTGCTGACCAACCCGGAAAGACCCTGCCTTGAAGGGGCCTTGGTCGATTCACTTCGCAATGCGTGGGGCGGAGGCGAGGCATACTGGCTCGCTCCCGATGAGGCTGCCGAGTTCAGCATTGCCGCTCTTCCGACGGGTCGCTGGCAAGTCTGGGCGGACCTGCAAGACATGCAGGTCGATCTCGTCATCCAGCCAACAAAGGGCCGCCGCAAACAGATGTTATTGGCGGACATGGATTCCACAATGATTCAGCAGGAATGCATTGACGAACTCGCGGCCGAAGCGGGCTTCGGTCCCCAAGTTGCCGCGATCACGGCCCGCGCCATGAATGGAGAGCTGAACTTCGAAGAGGCGTTACGCGAACGGGTCGCAATGCTAAAGGGTCTGAATTACGCCGTAATAGACACTGTTTTGAAAAATCGCATCAAGCTGACGCCGGGGGGCAGGGCGCTGATCGCTACCATGAAAGCGCAAGGTGCATATGCCGCGCTCGTGTCTGGCGGGTTCACTGCCTTTACCACGCTCATTGCCGCCGATCTCGGTTTTGACGAGAACCGTGCCAACACGCTGTTGATCCGCAACGGGATGCTGACCGGTGCCGTTTCTGAACCGATTCTCGGGCGGGACGCAAAAGTCGCCGCCCTTGTCGAAATTACCAACCGGCTTGGTCTGACCCACGATCAGGTCATGGCCGTCGGCGACGGGGCAAACGATTTGGGGATGCTTGGTCTGGCGGGTGCGGGGGTGGCACTTCACGCCAAGCCGTCGGTCGCAGCGCAATGCGATATCCGCATCAATCACGGGAACCTGACGGCGTTGCTCTATATTCAGGGCTACTCTCGAAACGACTTCGTCTAGGCCGGGAACCCCGCGGCGGTTTTCATCGTCCCCGTGGCAAGTCCCCGCCGATTGCGTTCGACCGTGTTGATATAGCGCAACGCTGTGGGATGCCCGGCGTCAAGCACGCCCAACCGGATCAGCAAAGCTGCGACAGCGGCAGATTTTGCCTTGTCACTCCCGTCGATGATCTTCAGCGCGGCGCCAAGCTTCTTCTGGGGTAGAATCACGACATAGACGCCATCGGCCCCGCTCTTGACCGCGCCTTTTCCCTCAAGCGCACGCATCAGTTCTGTAGTTGCGGCACCCTCGCCCGACACCAGTTCAGGATACTGCATCATGGCATTGACCAATCGCACGGCGGCCCTGTCGCGCGCGGACCCGCCAGCGCCCGCAGCCGCGAAATAGCCCATGCCCCGCGCGAGTCCGTGAACCGTGGTCGCGAAATTCGGTGCTGAACAGCCGTCAATGCCGAACCCGGGACTATCAAGTCCGGTCACGTCCTCGAACGCCGCGCGAACAGCGACCTGAACCGGGTGTGCGACCTCAACATATTCCGGCCCGGCGCCGATATGCTTGGCGTAGGTCAGAAAACCGGAATGCTTGCCAGAGCAGTTGTTGTGGACCTGGCATGGCTGTTGATAGGCTCTAATAAGGGCGTTTCGCCCCTCGATGTCTCCGGGTTCCTGTGGCCCACAGCGCAGATCGGCCTCGGTCAGACCCAGATCAGCAAGCCAGGCGGTGACCCGCTCGGTATGCATGGCGCCGCCGCGATGCGAAGCGCAGGACAGTGCAAGCTGATCGGTTCTCAGGCCGAATGCATCGGCGGCACCGCTTTCGACAAGCGGAAGCGCTTGGATCATCTTGCATGAAGATCGTGGGTAGATCAACGCATCGGGATCGCCCCAAGACTCGACAATATTGCCTGAGCCATCGCAGATGACCGCATGGCCGAAATGCCGGCATTCCAGCAGGTCGCCGCGCCAGATTTCAATCATTTCTACGGGTTTTGCCATGCTGAAATCTCCCGAGGACCTGCGCGATTTTCCGCCAACAGGTCTTTTAAAAACTGCTGCAAACACGTTAGACTATGGCAATCGAGATGAAAATGGGTCCACACCCTTCAGGTGCGCCAAAGACGCGTCGGGGATCAACCCAAGAGGCAAGAACAGCTGGAGGCTGTGAAACAGATGACATCACCCATTTTGGCTGGCTTGATCGGCGCGGCGATTGCTTTGGCTGGAACGACGGCCTTGGCACAGGATGAATCGACCAATCGGGTTGCTGCAAAGACGGACTGGAGCGTTTTTGTCGAAGCTGACCCCAAGGAATGCTGGGGAGTCTCCAGCCCCAAGGAAACCGTGAACACCAAGGATGGCCGCGTCGTGGCGGTCAAGCGCGGTGATATCTTGTTGCTGATCACGTTCCGGCCGGGGACTGGCTCTGTCGGAGAGCTGTCATTCACCGGTGGCTATCCTTTCGCCGAAGGGTCGACGGTCAACCTAGATATCGGCGGAAATACATTCGAGCTTTTCACGAAGAACCTTCTGAACGACAAGAAAGAGAATGTCGGATGGGCTTGGGCGGCGTCCTCCGGCGATGACGCCAAGATCATCACGGCAATGAAGCGCGGGGCCGATGCGGTTCTGACCGCTCGCTCGTCTCGTGGCACACAGACCAAGGACACGTTCTCATTGCTTGGCCTGACTGCCGCACTGGAAGAAGCGGAAAAACGCTGCGCCGAATAGAATTGACCGAATGGAATGCGCGCCCCGGCTTCGCGTCCGGGGCGTTTTGCATTGGGTGGTTCCACGAGGCGCGCGAATCCTGTAGAACCGTCCAATTCTGAAAGGACGACGACCATGACGGCCACCGCACCGATCACGCAAGACGTGCAGACAATCCCCCGTAAATTGCCCAGCGGGCCTGTGAACCTTATCGGTTTGACACGCGATGCACTGCGCGAAACCCTGATCGCCGCGGGCACCCCGGAACGTCAGGCAAAGATGCGAGTCGGTCAGATCTGGCAGTGGATCTACCAGTGGGGCGTGCGCGATTTCAACGCGATGACCAATCTGTCCAAGACCTACCGCGCCGAATTGGCCGAAAGATTCGTACTCGATATCCCTGAAATAGTGTCGAAACAGGTATCTGCAGACGGCACTCGCAAATACCTCGTAAGGATCGCCGGCGGGCATGAGGTCGAAACCGTCTACATCCCAGAGGCCGATCGCGGCACGCTTTGCATTTCCTCGCAGGTTGGTTGCACATTGACCTGTTCATTCTGCCACACCGGCACGCAAAAGCTTGTGCGCAACCTGACTTCGGCAGAGATCATCGGCCAGGTCATGCTGGCGCGCGATGATCTGGGCGAATGGCCCGAACCCGGCGCGCCCAAGAACGAAACCAGGCTTTTGTCGAACGTCGTTCTGATGGGCATGGGCGAACCGCTTTACAATTTTGACGCCGTTCGGGACGCGATGAAGATCGCGATGGACCCCGAAGGCATCCAACTGTCGCGCCGCCGTATCACCCTTTCGACCTCGGGCGTCGTGCCAGAAATCGCAAAGACCGCGGAAGAAATCGGTTGCCAACTGGCAATCAGTTTTCACGCCACCACGGACGACGTCCGGGACAAACTGGTGCCCATCAACAAGAAATGGAACCTTGAAACACTTCTGAACGCGCTGCGCGACTATCCTAAGGCATCCAACTCCGAACGGATTACCTTTGAATATGTGATGCTGAAAGGCGTGAATGATAGCGATGAAGACGCGCGCCGGCTGGTGCGGCTGATCAAGGGCATTCCCGCAAAGATCAACCTGATCCCGTTCAATGAATGGCCCGGCGCGCCATACGAACGCTCCGACTGGGAGCGGATCGAAAGCTTTGCCGACATCGTCTATAAAGCTGGCTACGCAAGCCCGATCCGAACCCCGCGTGGCGAGGATATCATGGCCGCTTGCGGACAGTTGAAATCCGCGACGGAACGCGCCCGCAAGTCACGTGCGCAAATCGCTGCGGAAACCGGCACTGGTTGATCCGTCTCACCCCGGTCTGAAAAGAGCTTTGCGGCCGACCGAAGCCTTAGCGCCCCGGTATAACGCCCCGTTTTTCGCCAGCGCCCTCCCAGCTATCGATGGCGTCAACGGCCTCTTTTGCTGTCTCTACAAAGCGGAAAAGCGTCAAATCCTCATCTGATATCGTGCCGGCTTCGGCCAGTGCCTCCCAGTTGATGATCTTTCGCCAAAAGCTTTCACCAAAGAGCAGTACCGGAATGCGCTCCATCCGGCCGGTCTGGATCAGTGTGAGCGTTTCGAACATCTCATCAAGCGTCCCAAATCCGCCGGGAAAGACAGCGAGCGCCTTGGCCCGCATCAGGAAATGCATCTTGCGAATGCCGAAATAGTGGAAATTGAAGCAGAGGTCGGGAGTCACATATTCGTTCGGCGCCTGTTCGTGGGGAAGCACGATATTCAGTCCGACGGAAACGCCCCCGGCGTCCGCCGCCCCGCGGTTCCCAGCCTCCATGACACCGGGTCCGCCGCCAGTGACAATCACATGATGCCGATGCCCGTTTGCGACCGATCGCAATGTCATCAGCCGCGCAAACTCCCGCGCTTCGTCGTAGTATTTGGAAAGCTCTGCCAATGTCTTGGTGCGGGCCCGATCCTTATGTGTGGGCTCCGGTATCCGCGCGCCGCCGAACAGGACCACGGTCGATTCCACGCCATATTCCGACATCAGCATTTCGGGCTTCAACAGTTCGAGTTGCAGACGCACCGGCCGCAATTCGTCCCGACACAGAAAGTCGTTGTCATCAAAAGCCAACCTGTAGGCCGGGGAACGGGTTTGCGGCGTGTCGGGAATGCCTTTGGCAGTAACACGGTCCTGATGCGAATCCCGGAAGGGATGCGCTCGGCGTTCGTCTTTCATTCGGGGCTCCTGATTGCGCGTATCGGTTTCAGGCACTATAGCGACGTGCGACCCGATGCTACATGACAAATTGGAGAGACCGATGCCCAACGCCCAGCTGGAAACTGCAATCGAAGCGGCTTGGGACGCTCGCGACACAATCACACCGACGACGACCGGTGAAACCCGCGAGGCGATCGAGGATACGTTGAATGCACTGGACAGCGGAAAGCTGCGCGTCGCGGAAAAGCAGGCTGACGGACGGTGGCACGTCAACCAATGGGCCAAGAAAGCGGTCCTGCTTGGCTTCCGCATCAAGGATATGGAACAGCAGGAAGGCGGCCCTCAGGGTGGCGGCTGGTGGGACAAGGTAGACAGCAAGTTCAAGGGCTGGGGCGAAAATCAATGGCGCGCGTCTGGTTTTCGCGCTGTTCCCAGTGCCGTGGTTCGGAAATCGGCCTACATTGCACCCGGCGTCATCTTGATGCCGAGCTTTGTCAATCTCGGCGCCTATGTCGACAGCGGCACCATGGTCGATACCTGGGCCACGGTCGGCTCTTGCGCCCAAATTGGCAAAAACGTCCACTTGTCGGGCGGCGTCGGCATTGGCGGAGTTCTGGAACCGATGCAGGCCGGCCCGACGATCATCGAGGACAATTGCTTCATCGGTGCCCGGTCAGAGGTCGTCGAAGGCTGTATCGTGCGAGAAGGCTCGGTCCTTGGCATGGGTGTCTTCATCGGCCAGTCCACCAAAATCGTTGATCGCGAGACCGGGGAAGTGACCTATGGCGAGGTTCCACCCTATTCAGTCGTCGTCGCAGGATCCATGCCGTCGAAGAACGGAATCAGTCTCTATTGCGCGGTTATCGTAAAGCGGGTCGATGAAAAGACCCGTTCCAAAACCGGCATCAACGAGCTCTTGCGTGACTGATGCGACCAGTGAGACAGAACGCGTTACCCGCGCGATGAACGAGCTCGCCCAATTGATCAGGGCGGCGCCGAGCGAGGTGATCACTACCATTGCGTGCGGTGACAGCTATGAATCGGAAGAGGGCTGTCGCAAGAGCTTGGCGGCCCTGCGCGAAGTCATCGCAGAGCTGGAATGTCGGCTTGAAAGACAGCCCGGCAATCATTGGCACCCGCGCGAGCCGATCGAATTAACCTCTTGCGGCGTCGATGGACAAGGCGTGGAAGCAACAGCCATCGCCACGGCCCTGCTGATGATTTCCGATCTCGAGGCCGACCAGTATGGGTACATGGACTATCGCTGGAACTTTACACCGGGCCGCGCGTTCCTTGAATCACTGCCGGAGCGCTTCCGCTCCCCGCTGATGGCTGGTTTCGATATCATGCGCGATCGATGGAGCGAAGATGACTAAGGTGGCATCCAGACAACAGGTCTACACCTTGCTGGTCGAGGTCGGCCGCAAGGAGGGCGACGGCCTGCCTGCGAAATCTACCGGGGCGGCGCTGATGTGCTACGCTTCGGGCGTGGACGAGGCCGAAGCCGTGCGGGAAACGGTGGCGATCCTGAAACAGGCAGATATGGCGCCACTTGACGTATCGGGCTACGGCACGCTGGAAGAGCGGTTGGCCGAGGGTCATGACATCAGTGACGACGAACGGGCGCTCATGCAGCGGGCGCTGGACGAGAACTCTGTCATCGTCGCGCAGATGACACCCTTCTACGACAAGTCCTGATGGGAACGGTTTTTCTCGATCTCGACGGCACGCTGACCGACCCCAAACCGGGGATCACGTCATCTGTGGCCTATGCGCTGGAAAAACTTGGCCTGCCTGTGCCTTCGTCTGACGACCTGCTTTGGGTGATTGGCCCTCCGCTCCTTGACAGTTTCGGCCAGTTGGGCGCGCCGGATCCTGCCCGGGCCCTTGCGCTCTACCGTGAGCGTTACACGGATACGGGCCTTTTCGATAACAGTGTCTACAAAGGCATTCCCGAGGCGTTGTCGCGATTGCGCGATGGTGGTCACCGGATGTGCCTGGCGACCGCGAAACCGCATGTCTATGCGCGCCGAATTACCGCGCATTTCGATCTTGCCCGTTGGATGGATCATGAATTCGGACCTGAACTGGATGGCACTCGAAACGACAAGGCCGATCTGCTGGCTCATGCGCTTGAACTTACCGGAATCGATCCGTCTGACTCAGTCATGATAGGCGACCGGATCCACGATTTCCGTGCCGCACGTTCAGTCGGGATGACCAGCATCGCGGTGACCTGGGGCTACGGTACCAAGGATGAAACCGCGCTGGCCGATTTTACCTGCGATCAGCCCGAACAGTTACCTGATACAGTGCACAGAGCGCTTGGCGGCTGAATTCAGCGACTCACGGAGTTGCCGAACCAGTCGGCATAGATACGCGAATATGTACCGTCCTCGCGCAGTTTCAGCAGACTCTGGTTCAGCCGCTCTGCCAGCGGGCTACCGGTTTGAAGGGCAATGCCGTAGTTCTCGCGCAGGAAAACTGGTCCGACGAGCCGCGCTTCGCCACCGGAGCGCAAAGCATAGTAGGCCAGGATCGGCGCATCAAAGACGACTGCGTCCAATTCTCCCACCTCGAACCCCGCGGTCAGTTCATCAAGCCCCGGATAGCCGATAAAGGGCAGGTTCTGCCCCTGAAGGAAGGCACTCGACGTTGAACCATCGATCGTCCCCACTCGTTTGTCGTAAAGGTCGTGAACCGAACTGACGGAATTCTGGATTGCGTCAACCGTAAGCGCAGACGTGATCTTGGCTACAAAAACAGACACGACGAACAGCGAAGACACGACAAGGAAGACGCCGAATATGCGGCCCAGGAATGTCCTCGGCGCCCGCTCTTCGAAACCGCCGTTCACCACAAGGTTCAGTGCCCACCAGAAGGAGGGAAACATAGCCTCTTTAAGAGGCTTGTCGAAATATTCCTGTGACTTCCGTTCCAGCAGCCACATCAGAAGCCCGCCAACGAACAACAGTGCGAATGCGAACGCAACGGCGACCAGCAGGTCGCTCGATAGGATGGCGGAGAGTACCGTCATGCTGGCGCTGCGATCTTGATGCATCATGATCTGAAGGCCGCTTTCGAAAATCGGCTGGGTGAAGTCCATCACCGACTCGCGCCCCGCGGTAATCGAGATATTGGCTACCGCCGCATCGACCTCACCCTCTTGGACGAGCCGCAGCATTTCCCGGAATTCGGTGACCCGTACAATTTCGTAAGTCTCGCCAAGATCACCCGCCAGTTCGTCCCACAGATCAAGGCTGAACCCGGTCTCTTTGCCATCGATCTGAAGCGAGAACGGTGGCCTTGTGACCGTCGCAATACGAATGTCCTGAGCAGCGAGGCCGGAAGCGGCACTGATCAGCGCAAACAGAGAAATTATGAAGCTTCGCAAGTCCCGGCCCCCTTAGTGCTGCGCCTTATGGCACGTCACTTGTTCGCCGTGCAATGCCAAGTTGTCAGGCGCTGAGTTCGGTCAATAGCGATGCGGCTTCATAGCTGCGCAAAGATCGTGCGACGGATTGCCCGTGCCGCGGCATGCTGCAAACCGGAAGGTCCGCCAGTGATGTCCTCCTTGCTAGACCCGGCGAACCTGAAAGTTGTCCCAGAAACAGGCTCTCGGCCCAGGTTCCCGCGACATCTATGCATTCATGGTTGTCAAGCAGGATCTGATAATACGTCACTGTCGGCAGGTCTGGCTCATACTGGACGGAATGAAGACTGGTCAGGTCGCGGGCCTTAACCAGAACCGTGTCTGAGCCAAAGAGATACTCTGCATCCGGCCCGGTCATGATCACGCCCTGATCCTGGGCGACAACAATATCCTGCAACAAGCCAAAGAAGGGCGCCCGCAACCTGATCGGAGCGAACTGCCCGACCGCTGGCACCTCGACCCGCGTGATCCAGCGGATCGGCTGTTGTCCACTGCTGGCGGTCTGGATCAAATCCCCCAATGCCAGACGCTCGACGGAACGGTAGCCTTCGGCGGTCCCAATCAGCGTGCCGCGCATCAATCCGGAACTCAGGCAAATGGGTGCAATATGGTCTGCCACCGCAAGGCAGGCGATTCCGTCCTCGACGAATGTTGCGGGGCCGATCGATACGATATCCCTCAGATCGGCCAGCGGCAACGGCACAGGATTGGCGACTGCAGCCTGATGAATGGCCAAGCGATCCATGGACTGGATGGTCAGGTGCGCGCTGCGGGCCGGGGCATCCCATGTGTAGCTGACTCTGATCCGTGAGCCTGCAGTAAGATCCGGACTCTCGATTGCTGTTGTGGTGGCCGATGGTCCCTGAACGATTGTCAGCCGTACAGACTGGGCCCGGTCCAGGGCTATCGAAAACCTCCGGGTCCAGCCTGTGTCTGACTGGAATGAGAGCAGTGGCAACGGTCGGTTACTGGTATTGGGAATTTCCGTCTCGAACATGACCGTTCCGCAGGCCAGAAGCATATCTGGATCACTTGAACGGCGACTGTTCCCCGATGGATCGAAGGCCAGGTTTGGACGAGCCTTGCGGGCGGCGTACCCGGGAGGAAACGGGTTGATGCCAATCCAGGTCATGTGACTTCTCGGTTTTTCGTGGCTCTCACTTTCGTCTCCTCATGCCGCTTGCCCCGCGGCCAACAGAGCTTGCGTTTCAAAGTTCCGCAGTCCCGGCCGGGCTGATGGCCCGTAGCCCGCGCCTGTATGAGGGTCGAGATCAGGAAAGATTTCACAGATTTCTTCGATCATGTGCGTCTCGAAGCTTTTGGTCGTCTGAGGTCCGGGCAGGAAGCTTTCGGTCGCCAAACCCTCTGAAAATACGACCTGATGGCGATCGAAAAGGATGTGGACATAGGTCACTTTTTCGCATTCGCGCCGCCGGATCGTTCTGCCGTTGACCAGATCCTTCGCAGCCACCAGGACTTCTGGTTCGCCGAACATCAACTCTGCATAGGTGTCCCTGATCATCACCCGGTGCAGAGGCGAGAGCAGCACCATTCGATGTTCGCCCAAGGCGGAAGCATCGATCTGCACCGGTGCCAACTTGCCTATACCTTCGACTTGGCGGGTTCCAATCCAACGCAAGGGCTGCGGCCCGTCATCTACCGTCATCACGAGATCGCCCGGCGTCAGGGTTTCAACGGGCACGTCCCCGTCCGGTGTCCGAATAAGCGTTCCAGCCACAAAACAAGGAACCGTGTCGACCGAGACAAAACCAACGTCCGTCTGGCCGGAGGAATTTTCGATCTGGTATGTGAAACTTATCTTTTCGACGTCCAGATCCGTGTCGACAGTCAGGGTGCCGTCAGAATTGAGCGTCACGACCTGCCCGGTCGCGAGCGTCACGCTGCTGCCCGCAGTGACGGCGATGCCATTGATATGCGTGATCGTCAAAGTACCACCGGCAGCGTCGTAGTCATTGGCGAGCACATCGAGCGTTTTCGATCCGCCGACACCCATGGTCATGCTGTCATCGTTGGCGACCAGAACGGTCTGCACACTGTCCCCGGCGATAAGCAGACTCGAGTCGTAGTTGCTGTCAGCAGTATCCGCGATCCCGATTCGAAGCGAATTGACGACACCAGGGTTGACCGGGATCGTCAGTGTCATCGTGATGGTGAAACCGTCCATCTCGGTGTTGAACTGATCGGCTGTATTGTCCTGGTAGAGATTGATGTTGTTGGAGTCGTTGATGTTGCCGACGCTTGTGTCGCCGTTGCCGACCGACAAGGGAACGTGAACACCGTTAATCCACACGCCAACCACGTCGTTGTAGATCGAACCTGCGTATTCCGGATATTCCTCGGACGAAAAAACGAACTGCATCGTCATTGTGTCGCCGGTCGGTATGAAATCGATGTCCAGTATTGCGGCGTCGTAGGTATTCGTTCCGGCAAGCGCGTCGAACTCCGCGACGTTGTTTGGCCCACTTGTATTCGACGATGTGTTTGTGGCTTGGTTCGCCTCGCCGTTGTTGTTGGTGAAATCTCTGACGCGACCGGTCGAGAGGATCACTCCCGTATCACTTGGGGCGACTCCCGGTGATTTGCTAAGCCCGTTGTTGTAGATGCCCGAAGAATTCCTGTCGCCGGTATAGCTTGCCCCAACGACTGTGACACCGTCGCCAAAAATCTCATTGGCCATCTGCAGGGCAGATGATCCTGAATTGATCGGCAGCCTCGAAGCTGTAACCATGCCTGCCCCCGCTCTCTGCGAGGCAGGCCGATACATAAGCAGATTTCGCGACCGAAGGGCGCGTTTTCTGGATTAATACCGCTCGTCGGGCACTTTTTGGCCCGTTGTCCTGCCTCAGGACCGTTTTTTATTGCCGCCACTATGCATTGCGAACCGCAGGTTGTTAACTATTTGGAAAGGTTCATTGCTGGACGAATCTTAGGTGTTTCCAATTCGCCACATGGTTGCCAGCGTTGCGAAGCGACCGGGCAAGGGATAACCAGTCTGGAAAAGAGGTCCCGATGAAGAACACACCCACCGATCCTGTCGCCCTGACGGCCCAGCTCGTGCGTTGCCCCTCCGTTACGCCTTTCGAAGGCGGGGCGCTGCAATTGCTTGAAAAGCTGCTTTCCGGGGCCGGGTTCAGCTGCACCCGCGTTGACCGCGCAGGCGTCGCCAATATCTTTGCCCGATGGGGCAGCAAAGGGCACGCGCGCAGTTTCGGCTTCAACGGCCATACAGACGTTGTTCCCGTTGGTGACACCGCGGCATGGACGGTTGATCCCTTCGGGGCAGAGATCAAGGATGGCTTCCTATGGGGTCGCGGCTCTACCGATATGAAATCGGGGGTCGCCGCATTTGCCGCCGCCGCAATCGACTTCGTGCGTGAGACGCCGCCCGACGGTGCCGTGATCCTTGCAATCACTGGCGATGAAGAGGGCGACGCGCAGGACGGGACCGTCGCCCTGCTCGACTGGATGGCCGAACAGCAAGAGCAGATGACCGCCTGCCTCGTCGGGGAACCGACCTGCCCCGAGTTCATGGGTGAAGCGATCAAAATCGGCAGAAGAGGCTCTATGACAGGCTTTTTCACAGCCAAGGGCGTGCAGGGCCACTCTGCCTATCCGGATCGCGCCAAGAACCCGGTCACGGTCATCGCCCGGCTGATCGACCGTTTGTCCAGCCATAACCTTGACGAGGGAACCGATCATTTCGACGCTTCGACACTCGCCGCTACGACCATCGACACCGGCAATCCGGCGAATAACGTCATCCCGGCCGAATGCCGCGCGACCGTTAACATCAGGTTCAACGACGCCCACAGTTCGGAAAGTCTGACGTCCTGGATGCGGCGAATCGCCGATGAAATTGCGGCCGAGACCGACGTCAGGATCGAGATGAAGACGCAAGTCTCGGGCGAAAGCTTCCTGACCCCGCCGGGCAAGCTGTCGGAACTGGTTTCACAGGCTGTCCATGCCGAAACCGGCGTCACCCCGGTCCTGTCCACGTCGGGCGGAACGTCAGACGCACGCTTCGTCAAGAACCACTGTCCGGTGGTGGAGTTCGGGCTTGTCGGCAAGACCATGCATCAGGTTGATGAACGAGTCAGCGTCGATCAAATCCACCGGCTTAAAGCGATCTACACCCGGATCCTGCGTGACTATTTCGCCTGACCACAGGCCCCGGCTGATCGTCATGGTCAAGGAACCGCGGGCGGGGCGGGTGAAGACCCGGCTCGGTCATGACATCGGTATGACCGCCGCCGCTTGGTGGTTCCGCCACCAGACACGGGCGCTGCTGCGCCGTCTGCGCGACCCTCGGTGGGATTTGATTCTTGCCGTCTCGCCAGACAAAGAGGGGGCGTCCAGCCGGGTCTGGCCACCAGACCTGCCGCGACTGCTTCAGGGTCGAGGCAACCTCGGGACACGGATGAAGCGAATCTTCGACATGGCGCCGCCCGGCCCGGCGTTGATCATCGGCGCCGACATTCCCGGCATTCGCAAGGCCCATATCCGGCGCGCCTTTCGCGCCCTAGGGTCCAGTGACGCCGTCATCGGACCAGCACCGGACGGAGGTTATTGGCTGATCGGTCTCAAACGCCACCGGGCGATGCCAGTGGCCTTGTTCGCAAATGTCCGCTGGTCCAGCGAAAACGCCTTGTCAGACACTGTTTTGACCCTCAAGCATTGCCGCGTGTCCTATGTGGACAGCCTGCGGGACGTCGATACTGCCGCTGATCTCTGATCGCTCGTTTTCTGCGCGACGGCACCCGGTCGGCGTGCTAAATCTGAGCCATGAACAGAATTCCAACAAAAGAGGAAATCCTGACATGGATTTCCGAAAATCCCACCCAGACCGCCAAGCGTGACATCGCCCGCGCCTTCGGTATCAAGGGTGCGGCCCGCATCGACCTCAAGCGCATGCTCAAAGAGCTTGAAGAAGAGGGCCATCTGGAAAAGCGCAAGAAGTCCTATCGCGATCCCGAAAAGCTGCCTCCCGTTGCAGTGCTGCAGGTGCTGTCCGCTGATGCGAATGGCGATCTTTTCGCCCGCCCGCTGGAATGGCAGGGCGAGGGTGCGGAACCGCGCATTCTTCTGATCCTCAAAGCGACGGATCCTGCGCTGGGCGAAAACGATCGCATCCTCGGCCGCCTGGCAGAGGTAAATGCCGATGACCACGCTTATGAGGCCCGTCTGATCCGTCGTATCGGTAGCAATCCCCACCGCATTCTCGGCGTGTTCCGCAAATCCCACGACGGTGGCCGGATCATCCCGATCGACAAGGGGGCCGATAAGGAATGGGTCGTTGCTGGCAAAGCCACCGAAGGGGCGAAGGACGGCGAGCTGGTCGAGGCCGAGCAGAGCGGCCCGAAGGGGCGAATGGGCCTGCCGCTTGCGCGCATCATCAACCGCCTCGGGGACCCCTCCGCACCCAAAGCTGTGTCTCTGATTGCGATTCATCAGCACGGCATCCCCGACGACTTCCCCGATGCGGTGATACTTGAGGCCGATCTTGAAAAGCCCGCCGAGCTGGGCGATCGCGAGGATTTGCGAAGCCTGCCTCTGGTCACCATAGACCCCGCGGATGCCCGCGATCACGACGATGCGGTCCTGGCATATGCCGACGACAATCCCAAAAACGAAGGCGGGCACGTGGTCTGGGTGGCCATCGCCGATGTCGCCCATTACGTCACGCCCGGGTCCGAGCTTGACCGAGAAGCGCGCAAACGGGGTAATTCCACCTATTTCCCGGATCGCGTGGTGCCGATGCTTCCGGATCGGCTCTCGGGCGATCTCTGCAGCCTGCACGAAGGGGTGCCGCGCGCCTGCCTCGCCGTTCGCATGGTGCTGGATTCCAAAGGCAACAAGATCAGCCACCGCTTCACGCGCGGACTGATGAAATCCGTCGCCACGCTGAACTATGTAGAGGTTCAGGCCGCCCGCGACGGTGCCCCGAATGACAAGACCGCACCGATCATGGAAGAGGTCATCAATCCACTGTACGAAGCCTACGAAGCAACGACCAAGGCACGCGCCGCGCGCCAGCCTCTGGATCTCGATCTGCCAGAGCGCAAGATCGTTCTGGACGACGACGGAATCGTTAAATCAGTGTCTTTTATTGAAAGATTGGACGCCCACAGGCTGATCGAGGAATTCATGATCCTTGCCAATGTTGCAGCGGCCGAGGAATTGATCCGCCTGCAGCGGCCGCTCTTGTTCCGTGTCCACGAAGAGCCATCGCCCGAAAAAATGGAAGCCCTGCGAGAGGTGGCTCAGGCATCGGGCTTTACTCTTGCAAAAGGCCAAGTGCTGCATACGCAGCAACTTAACCGGTTGCTTGGGCAGGCCGAAGGAACGGAATTCGACGAACTCATCAACATCTCAACCCTGCGCTCCATGACTCAGGCCTACTACAACCCGGAAAACTTTGGCCATTTCGGTTTGGCATTGAAGAGCTATGCGCATTTCACCTCGCCGATCCGCCGCTATTCCGACCTGATCGTGCATCGGGCGCTGATTTCGGGCCATGGTTGGGGCAAAGATGGGCTGTCGCCGTACGACATCGAGAACCTGCACGAAACCGCGACCCACATCTCTGAAACGGAGCGCCGCTCGATGGCGGCGGAACGTGACACGACCGATCGCTACCTTGCGGCCTATCTGTCAGAGCGTGTCGGCAACGAATTTCCGGGTCGCATCTCCGGAATCGCGCGGTTCGGTGCTTTCGTGAAGCTCGATGAAACCGGCGCTGATGGCCTAATCCCAATCCGCAGTCTCGGACGAGAGTATTTTCATTATGATAGCGACGCGAATACACTGAAGGGCTCGGACACGGGCCTGACGATTGGCCTTGGCCAGCGGGTCACGGTCCGATTGGCAGAATCCGTCCCGATCACGGGGGGGTTGATGCTGGAACTGATCTCGGTTGAAGGGTCGGCCGTTCCCGGTGGACCATCGCGCGCGCGCGGAAAAGTGATCCCAAGGGCCGCCAACAGGTCACGCAAGAAATCCGCGAAGGTCAAACGCAAGGTCGAACGCAAACGTCAGCGCTGACCGGGTGGCAAAGTGCCGCCAAGCCTTGGGTGCCCGGGCTTTCGGCAGGGTCCAAATCTGCTAGGCTACGAAAAACAAGAGCAGCCTGCAGGACCGAACCATGCGCTTCATATCGATGCTGTTGCCCTTTGTCGTGGTTGCGATTGCCTCGGTGCAGGCAATTGCCGGCCCGTTGGCGGTGGACAACTTCAGGTCACCGCAACATCTTGGCGCGGAAGGGGAATTCATCATGGTAGAGGCAGACGCGACGAATCTCGGATTCCGCCGATGGATTGACGGCTTCCGCAGCAAGGCCCTGCGCGGCGGCATATCTGCAACGACATTCGATGCGGCATTCGAGGGCACCGAATACAACACCAACGTCATCCAGAAAGATCGCAACCAGTCCGAATTCACCAAGCAGATCTGGGATTACCTTGATTCCGCAGTCTCTGAAACGCGCGTCTCTAACGGCAAGAAGGCGTTGGCCGCCAACGGCCGCCTGCTTGACGCAATAGAAGCGAAATACGGCGTGGAAAAGGAGGTTGTCGCCGCGATCTGGGGTCTCGAAAGCGCCTACGGAACTTTTCGTGGCGACTTGCCGATGATCGAATCCCTCGCCACGCTCGCCTATGATGGTCGCCGTCGCGGGTTCTTCGAACAACAACTCGTCGCGGCGCTCAAGATCATACAAGAGGGCAACGTGGCCGCCGACAAGATGACCGGCTCATGGGCCGGCGCGATGGGCCACACCCAGTTCATCCCGACGAGCTACCTGTCCTATGCGGTCGATTTCACCGGTGACGGAAAGCGAGACATCTGGTCTGACGATCCGTCGGACGCGCTTGCCTCGACCGCAGCTTATCTCGCGCATTTCGGTTGGCACAAAGGCCAGCCCTGGGGCGTGGAAGTGTCTCTGCCAAAGGGGTTCGACTATGGTATCTCCGGCGAACGGGTCAAGAAACCTGTCGCCGACTGGATGGCGCTTGGCGTCCGAGATGCCGCAGGGCAAGACATACCGGACCACGGCCCGGCCTCGATCCTGCTCCCAGCAGGCGCGCAAGGCGCTGCCTTCATGATCTTCCAGAATTTCCATGTCATCGAGCGCTACAATCAGGCCGACGCCTATGTCATCGCCGTTGGTCATCTGTCAGACAGGATCGCGGGCGGGCCCGAACTGCGTGCCGACTGGCCGCGCGATGACCGCGCCCTCAGCTTTACCGAAAAACAGGACATGCAGAAACGCCTGACCGCTGCCGGCTTTGACACCGATGGCGTCGACGGCATCATCGGACCGAACACGATTCAGGCTATTCGCGCCTTTCAGTCCAGTATCGGCATGATCCCCGACGGCTATGCCTCGCTGGAGATATTGCGAAGGCTTAGATAGGCTGCACAGCTTATGGTAGAATCCCCCTGTTGATCAGGGAGATTTCAAATGAAGATTGCCGCTTACAACGTCGAGAACCTTTTTGACCGCGCCAAGGCGTTCAATTCCGACGACCCGAACGCGCATCAGCAGGTACTCGACGATCATGCAGAGCTGAACAAGCTTTTCGAAAAGGAGATCTATTCCACCACCGACAAGTCACGGATGATGGTGCTCATCGAACGCCTTGGCATGCTGCACCGCGACGAAGGCACCGAACGCACCTTCACCCGCATCCGGAAAATCAGGGGCCAGCTGATCCGCCGTCCCCGCGATTCTACTTTACCGCGCGAAATCCTCGCTGATGGTCGCGGGGACTGGGTTGGATGGTGCGAACTAAAGACCGAAACCGTCGACGAAATTGCCATGCTGCTGACCGCAAGGGTGATCGCCGATGTCGGCGCCGATGTCCTTGCCGTGGTCGAGGCGGAAAGCCGCCCTGTCCTGAAAGCATTTCAGGAATTCATGGCGGAAAAGCTGGTCCTGCCCGAAACCTACCGCCATCTGATGATCATCGACGGCAACGACACGCGCGGTATCGATGTCGGTCTCGCCACCCGGGACGGTTTTCCAATCGGCCATGTCCGCAGCCATGTCGACGATCTCAAGTCCGACGGCTTCCCCGTCTTCAGCCGCGACAGCCCGGAATACGAAGTCACAACGCCCTCCGGCGCGAAAGTGATCGTCCTGCCCAACCACTTCAAATCGAAATATGGTGGCAACGACCCGATCAGCAAGGCCAAGCGTCTTGCACAATCGACGGCAGTCGCCGGCTTCTACAACCGGCTGCGTGGCGAAGGCATCGACAACATTGTCATTCTTGGAGACCTCAACGACACGCCCGACAGCGATGAACTCGCCCCACTCCTGCAACAGACCAACCTCAGCGATGTGTCGGATCACCCGAATTTCACCGGTTTTGAATTCAACGTGCAAAACGGTCATCGCGGGATCGGCACGCATGAACTGGGCAACGACAGCAGCAAGATCGACTACCTGCTGCTGTCACCTGCCCTTTTCGCGCGCGTCACCGGTGGCGGCATCTTCCGCAAGGGCGCTTGGCCGGGCTCCCAGCCAAGGCGTTGGGAAACCTATCCCGAACTCACCCGCAAGCATCACGCCGCCTCGGATCATCACCTGATCTGGGCCGAGATTGACATCTGACCTTTCCAGCGCTTCGGCTTCCATGCAAGTCTCGCAGAAACGCCAGAAAGGGATTGCGATGAAAGCGCTTGTCATCCACGCCGCAGAGGACCTGCGCCTTGAAGATCACGATACGGTAGAACCCGGACCGGGTCAGGTTCTGGTCCGGCTCGCCGCGGGCGGCATTTGCGGCAGCGACCTGCACTACTACAACCACGGTGGCTTCGGCACGGTGCGCCTGAAAGAGCCCATGATTCTTGGCCACGAGGTTGCCGGCCATGTCGAGGCAATCGGCAAGGGCGTTACCGGCCTCGGGATTGGCCAACTCGTCGCCGTCTCACCTTCTCGCCCTTGCGGGTCGTGCCAATATTGTCACGACGGCATGCCGAACCACTGTCTGAACATGCGCTTCTATGGTTCGGCCATGCCATTTCCGCACATTCAGGGTGCCTTCCGACAGCGCCTTGTCGCCGATGCCAGCCAATGCGTGCCCGCCGATGGTCTTTCTCCGGCCGAGGCCGCAATGGCCGAACCGCTTGCCGTTTGCCTGCACGCAGTCCGCCAGGCCGGGGACTGTCTTGGCAAGCGCGTGCTTGTCACAGGGTGCGGCCCGATCGGTGTCTTGACGATCCTCGCTGCCCGCCGTGCCGGAGCCGCGGAAATTGTTGCGACTGATCTTTCCGATTTCACGCTCGATGCGGCCCAGATTGCCGGGGCCGACTCGGCCTTAAACGTGGCACGGACACCGGACGCCCTGAAACGGTACGAAACCGACAAGGGCCATTTCGATGTGATGTTCGAATGTTCCGGCGCCGGCCCGGCTCTGACTGCCGGTATCCCGGCGCTCCGTCCCGGCGGCACGCTGGTTCAGGTCGGAATGGGCGGAGACAAGACCGTGCCTATGCAGGCAATAACCGCAAAGGAACTCACACTCCGCGGCACATTCCGCTTTCACCCCGAATTCGCCATCGCGGTAGAGTTGATGCAAAAGGGGCTGATCAATACATCCCCGCTGGTGACCCATACCCTGCCGCTCGCGCGGGCCATCGAGGCATTCAAGACAGCCAATGACCGCAGCAAGGCCATGAAGGTCCAGCTGGACTTCACCTGATCTTCTTCTGTTCGGAAACATCCCGCCGGAGTCACCGCGCCGCCAAAGGCGGTGCAAATCCTCACAGCATCCGGATCACGTCCTTGTCGATCGCCAGCATATAGCCCTTGCGAGCGATATTTTTTATCAGCAGCTCGCTCACCATCTGGTTGCCCAGCGTATCGCGCAACCGCTTGATTCGTGTTGCTCCCGCTGCCTCGTCGCAATCCGCGGCGTTGCGTCCGGAAATCACCGCCTCGATCTCTGCCCCGGTCAGCACGTCTTCATCCATCCGCGCCTCCGCCAGCACGGAAAGTGTCTCTATCGCAGCCTCGGTCAGCTTGAATTCCATGTTGTTCAGATACACAACCCGCTCGTCCCGGCTGATCAGCAGCGAATTCACCTGGATGCCTGACCGCTCCATTTCTCCCATCCGCCGATTAAGCGCGATGATCGTTACCAGAAAGACCAGCGCCGCAATCATCATCCCAGTTGCAAAGACCAGCAGCACAAAAATGACCATCCGGTAACTCGCCAGAACCTCGGAAAACGCTGTTCCGCTTTCTGCAAGAATCTCCAGAAGCTTGATCTCGGGCCCCGATGTAAGATCCGCATTCGCCACGAAAACCTCTTCGACACGTGCATTGAAGGCATTGGCGTCGGGCAGAGCCAGGAACAGCAGCACAGCGGCGATCAGCAGGATCACGACGATCGCCGCGATCCCCAGCGCCACGACGCGCCCGGCATTCCGGCTGTCAGTACCGAAGGAAAAACTTGCCCGCATTCTTTTCCCTTTGTCCCAGGCCGTCGCGCCCGAAAGTGGACATGACGGTCAGAAGGTCCCAATCGTCGACAGCGATGCGACCTGAAATCTCGGTCCGGGCAAGCCCCGGGTCGCCGCAGGCGGCATCGCTCAACTCGATCACACCGTAATGCAGGCGCAAGGGCTTGTCGCGCTTGGCTTTGTAGTCGGCGTAGCAGGCGGCAAATCCCGGCCCCGTCAGGGCAAGGGCCAAAACTGCGGCCAGGGATAGGACAAGGACATGTTTCATATCCGCACGGTGACCAATCCCCTCCCGATATTCAATAGCATCGCCGGTTTGGCCGGTTTGTTATCGGATAGCATGCCCGCGTTATTGCCTAGCTTCCCGACGGCGCCAAATCTGCCTTCACCAAGTCCGGAACACCCGGTCGCCCAGTGAAAGGAACCTAGATGACACGCCAGATAACAGCAGGCCTTTTGTCACTTGGCATTGCATTTTCGGTTGTCGCCGCGCCCAAACCGGCGCGCGCTGGATCAGAGGATGTCGCACTGATCGTCACCAGTGCACTTGCGACCTTCGCCCTGATCGAGATGTTCGGCAACAAGAGCAACGACGATCCGAAGAAGACCAAGACCAGCACGACATACAGCAAAAACAACCCGCCTAGCTATTACACCCCGCCTCCTTACTACGGTGCGCCGCCCAGACCCTCTCGACCCGTTCCGCCTGGCCATGGCAAGCACCAATACAATTACTGGCAGGCCAACCACGTGGTTCCCAGCCAGTGCTACTACCGCTATTCCGCGCGAGGCGGCATGCAAGGCGTATTTGGCGAGCGCTGCATCGCGGGCGTGACCGGGTCGGCGGCCTACCTGCCAACCAGCTGTCGCCGTTCCGATGGTCAGCAGTTCAGCAAGGCCCCCGCTTATGATGCCGCTTGTCTTCGGTCGCGCGGTTACCGTGTCGAGGCCCGGCGATAACGCAGTCGCCGGAGAGCAACCGGCACCTGCCCCCCAGCGCAGGTGCCGGACTGAGGCGGGTGGTCGAAAGGCCCCCGCCCTTTTTTGTTGCGCCCGGGCACTGTTCGCGTTCATCTCGCCGAATGGCACGCTCTGTCCCCGATTTCAGCTATGAACTATCCGCCTTCGCCGAAGGTGCTCGAGCCGTTGCAGGCGTGGACGAAGTGGGTCGAGGACCCTTGGCCGGACCGGTCATCGCCGCCGCTGTCCGGCTGGATCCCGATTGCATTCCCGCAGGTCTCAATGATTCCAAGCTCCTGACCCATGCAAGGCGGCAGGCGATTTCCGATCTGCTCTGGCAAACCGCAGATGTCTCGGTCGCCGAGGCAACAGTTGCAGAGATCGACAGGCTGAACATCCTGCATGCTTCGATGCTGGCCATGGAACGCGCCGTATCGGGGCTGAAAGCGCCCGCCGATCACGTGCTGGTCGATGGCAATCGCATTCCGCCCGGGCTCAAGGGCCGCGCAACAGCGATCGTGAAGGGCGATGCGCGCAGCTTGTCGATTGCCGCCGCTTCGATCATCGCAAAGATCTGGCGCGACAGGCTGATGGTGGATTTGGCGCAACAGCACCCCGGCTACGGTTGGGATCGCAACGCCGGATATCCGACCAAAGACCACAGGGAAGCCCTGCAAAATCTTGGTGTGACCCCACACCATAGGCGTTCTTTCCGCCCGGTCCACAATATCTTGTATCAAGACAAATCTGTAAGTGACTGATTCAAAAAAGAATTTGACGCCGAATCAGCTTTGACTCATCTTGGGCCTCAACAAATGACACGTCGTTCAAGGCGTGGGGACAGAGGCAGAGATGACGACCAAGACGACAAAAGCAGCGACGACGCTGCCGCTCAACCAGATCGTGCCCGGTGACTGCATCGAGGTGATGAACAGTCTGCCGGCGGGATCGATTGACCTTATTTTCGCCGACCCACCCTATAACTTGCAGCTCAAGGGTGATCTGCATCGCCCCGACAATTCCAAGGTCGATGCTGTCGACGATGCCTGGGATCAGTTCTCAAGCTTCGCGGTCTACGACAAGTTCACCAGGGACTGGCTCGCCGCCGCGCGCCGTCTGCTGAAACCGAATGGCGCGATCTGGGTCATCGGCTCTTATCACAATATCTTCCGTGTCGGCGCTGCGCTTCAGGATCAGGGCTACTGGATTCTTAACGACGTGGTTTGGCGCAAATCGAATCCGATGCCGAATTTCCGCGGCAAGCGCTTTACCAATGCCCATGAGACAATGATCTGGGCCTCTCGCGAGGAAGCCAGCAGATACACCTTCAACTACGAGGCGCTCAAGGCGCTCAACGAAGGTATCCAGATGCGGTCCGACTGGGTTCTGCCGATCTGCAACGGCGGCGAACGCCTCAAGGATGAAAATGGCGAAAAGGCCCATCCGACCCAAAAACCTGAAAGCCTGCTGCACCGGGTGCTGATTGGGTCCACCAACCCCGGCGACGTGGTGCTTGATCCATTTTTCGGCACCGGCACGACCGGCGCTGTCGCAAAGATGCTCGGTCGCGATTTCATAGGGATCGAGCGCGAAGAAACCTATCGCGAACATGCCACCAAGCGTATCTCTCGCGTTCGCAAGTTCGACCGCGACGCCCTGCAGGTTTCGACCTCAAAACGCGCGGAACCCCGTGTCCCCTTCGGCCAGTTGGTCGAACGCGGCATGCTGCGCCCCGGAGAGGAGCTGACTTCGCAGAATGGCCGTCACCGCGCCAAGGTTCGCGCAGATGGCACATTGATCGCCCACGACCAGCGCGGATCAATCCATCAGGTCGGCGCTGCCCTTGAAGGTGCGCCAAGCTGCAACGGCTGGACCTACTGGTGCTTCAAACGCGACGGTCAGCAGGTGCCGATTGACCTGCTTCGTCAACAGATACGGTCCGAACTGGACTGAAACGATGTTACCGCCGGTGCCTGTGGCCTGACACCACGGCACGACTATGCCCCGCTTTCCCTCCGAAGGCGGGGCTCTTTTTTGTGCACTGACGGGTGTGAGACTGTCGGCAAAACGACTGAGAAAGGGTCGGAAATTTCGTTAAAGGTTTAAAGAACGAGCCGATGTTCTAACAAATGCGTTAAAGAACGGCTATCGAGGCATCGGATTGCTGGCGGTCTTGTAAGCCTCCCAATCCGTGATTTCTGGGTAATACATCGCCCGCCATCTGCGCACCTTTGGGTTCATCACCCTGCGCCATATTGGCGGAACCATCGCCGCCATCGTCATCACCGGATATCCATAAGGCAGTTGCGGCGCGTCGGATTGCGGGTAGTTCTGCAAGAGCGGGAACCGTCTGTCGGGCTTGTAATGATGGTCCGAATGACGTTGCAGGTTGATCAGCAACCAGTTCGAAACCTTGTGCATCGAATTCCAAGAATGCCGCGGCTGAACGTATTCGTATTTGCCATCGCCCAAGTGCTTTCGGGTCAAACCGTAATGTTCGATGTAGTTCACCAATTCGAGCTGCCAGATCGCGATGAAGGCCTGATACAGGAACAGTCCGAGACCGGCCCAACCTCCTATGATCATTGCCAAGAACATGAAGCCGCCTTGCAGTGCCCAGTATCTCCAGAATGGGTTCTCCGCATCGGTAACCGGTCGGTCCTTGCGGTTCAGCATCGCTCTCTCTGCCCGCCAGGCAGATCTAAAGGATTGAAAGAGAACGCGGGGGAAGAAATGATGAAATCCCTCGTTGTAGCGGGCGGTCACCGGGTCCCTCGGCGTCCCGACATAGCGATGATGGACGAGCAAATGTTCGGACCGGAAGTGCGAATACATCACCAAGGCCAGCAGTAGATCGGCCAGCCATCGCTCTACTCGGTTCTTCTGATGCATCAACTCGTGACTGTAGTTTATCCCTACGGTGCCCGACAGAATCCCCACTCCGAAAAAAAGCGCAATCTTTTCAATGGAGTCCAGATGATCCGTGGCTGTGACATACCAGATCAGCCCGAAAGTCACGCCGAACTGAATGGGGAACCAGACCAATGTAATGAGGCGATACCAGAAAAGCTGTCCTTCGCTTGTTTGAGGATCGGCGTTCTCGGGGTTCAATCCTGCCAGAATATCGAGAACCGAGAACGCGCCCCAAGCCGACAGTGGCGGCAGAAGCAATGACCAGCCGCCTGTCATTGCGGCGTAAAGCACAACCGGCACCAATGCCAAGGATATCCAGAAAGGCAGCGCATTCTGCACTCCTGCGACTTGGGATGGCGGGATCATTCTGGCCTCCGGTTTGTGGCGCAACATAGCATTTGCAGCACGCGGCTCAATCCATTGCCATGTTATGTGCTGCCAGGTCATATGCTTTGCGCATCACAGTCGGTAAGTCCGACAGGCGAAAAGCATCAAGCGGAACAAAAAAGCCTTTATCAGGGTCTGTTTGCGTGCCGACGATTGCGGTTCGCAGCAAAAGCCGAAGGTGAAAATGCGTAAAGGTATGACGAACTTCGACACCGGGATCATTCCATTCGGCCGAGAGAGGAGGCGCCTCTATCGGGGTTTCCTGCCAGTCGGAGCCCGGCCATCCAAGCATTCCGCCCAGCAACCCTTTGTCGGGGCGCCGCTCCAAAAGCCAGGCGCCGTCGGTCCTCCGCACCAGATAAGCGATTCCGTGACGGGTTGGCTTGGCGGGTTTGGCTGCCTTGCGTGGAAGATCCGCCTGGGTTCCAGCTGCGCGAGCCAGGCAAGCATCCAACAGGGGGCAAATGCCGCAAGCGGGCGATTTCGGTGTGCAGATCGTGGCCCCAAGATCCATGACTGCTTGCGCATAGTCGCCGGCTCTTGTGGTTGGAGTCAGGCGCGCGGCAACCGCGGTCAACTCGGGCTTGGCGGACGGCAAGGGGGTGTGGATGTCGAAGAGCCTCGCGATGACGCGCTCCACATTCCCGTCAACCACGGTTTCTGGCTGGTCAAAGGCAATCGCCGATACCGCTGCCGCGGTGTAGGGGCCTATCCCGGGGAGTTTTATCAGGATGTCGTAATCACTTGGGAAAACGCCTGCATGAAGGGTGACGATCTCTCGGGCGCATTTAAGCAGGTTACGCGCCCGCGCATAGTATCCAAGCCCCGCCCATTCACCCATCACGTCGGCATCGTCGGCCGCGGCAAGTGCTGTGACCGTGGGCCACAGCGTCGTGAAACGAAGAAAATAGTCACGCACGGCCGCCACTGTCGTCTGTTGTAGCATTACCTCTGAAAGCCAGACCCGATAGGGATCCGGCTGAGCCCCTGCGGCGCGATCCGTCGGCAGCATGCGCCAGGGCATCACGCGCGCATTTCGGTCATACCACCGCAACATGCGGTGGCTGTACTCGACATCCTCCAATCTTTGTCGCTCATGCATGTGGTTTGTGCTGGTTTGCCTGTCTCTGCCGTTTAGAATAGACCAGAATGCAGGACATGCCAGCGATGAAGCAACCGCCCAAAACCGCCAACCAGTCAGAGCGCCGCATTCGAGGGTTCGAGCGCACGTCAGGTCTCGTGCAAGGCCAGATTCGCAAGGCCAGCGAAAAACGTGGCTTCGCTGAAACACGATTGCTCACTCATTGGGTGGAAATCGTCGGTGAAGATGTCTCTAACATGGCGATTCCGGTCAATGTCGGCTACGCGCAGGGTGGGTTTGGCGCAACGCTCACGCTGCTGACGACCGGGTCGTTCGCGCCGATGCTTCAGGCCGAATTGCCAAAGATCAAGGACAAGGTGAACGCTTGCTATGGCTACGCGGCCATCGCTCGTATCCGGATTACGCAAACCGCACCGACGGGTTTTGCCGAAGGAAAGGTCGCGTTTCGGCCCGCTCCGAAGGCAACACCGGTTGGACCAGACCCCAAGACAGCAGCTGCGGCGCAGGAAGTTGCCGCAAAAGTGAACGATGACAGTCTGCGACAGGCGCTTGAAGCGCTTGGTCAAAACGTTCTATCCCGGAACAAACGATAGAGAGGCAAATCTATGAATCGCAGAGATCTTATCAAGACCGCTCCGTTCGCATTGGCTGGGGCCGCAGGCCTGTGGTGGTATGGGACCCGAAGCACTGAGGATGGCCCGAACCTGGCCGCAGCCATGGCGCAGGATGCAGCGACGGTGGACACTTCGGGTGTCGCGGAAATGTCGTTGGGCAATCCGGACGCAAAGGTGACCGTTATTGAATACGCCTCTTATACTTGTCCGCACTGCAAGAACTTTCATGACACCGTCTTCAAAGACCTGAAGAAGAACTACATCGACACCGGGAAGATCAATTTTATCTACCGTGAAGTCTACTTCGACCGCTTCGGCCTCTGGGCTGCCATGGTCGCCCGCTGCGGTGGAGAGATGCGCTATTTCGGTATCGCGGACATGATCTATGACACTCAGAAAGACTGGGTTGCCGATGGTGATCCGGCGCTCGTCGCCGAGAACCTGCGCAAAATCGGCAAGAAAGCCGGCCTATCGGATGCGGAATTGGACGCGTGCATGAACGATGGCGAAAACGCCAAAGCGCTCGTCGCCGCCTACCAGAAGAACGCCGAAGCCGATGGCGTGAACTCGACGCCGACGTTTCGTATAAACGGGGAAGAATACAGCAACATGAACTATGCTGACTTCTCTGCAATTCTGGACAAGAAACTGGCCGAGTGATGGCGCCGCTTACCGGGCTGAAGGTTGTCGAACTTGCGCGCATCCTCGCGGGTCCTTGGGCCGGACAGATGCTGGCTGACCTAGGCGCCGATGTCGTCAAGGTGGAGAGTCCCGAAGGCGATGACACGCGGCAGTGGGGTCCGCCCTTCGTCGAACGGGCGGGGGATCGATCCGCAGCGTATTTCCACAGCTGCAATCGCGGAAAGCGCAGTATTAGTGTCGACTTTCGGACTTCGGACGGGCAGCAGTTGGTGCGTGATCTGGTTGCCGGGGCTGACATCGTCATCGAGAATTTCAAGGTTGGCGGCCTGAAGAAATTCGGTTTGGACTATCAAAGCCTGTCGGAACTGAATCCCGGGTTGATCTATTGCTCGATAACCGGGTTCGGACAGGATGGCCCCTACGCCCATCGTGCGGGTTACGACTACATCATTCAGGGAATGTCGGGGCTGATGTCGATTACGGGTGACCCGTCTGGTCAGCCGCAGAAGGTCGGCGTTGCGGTTACCGACGTGTTTACCGGTGTCTATTCCGCAGTTGCCATCCTCGCGGCGGTGCATGAGAGGGTCTCGACAGGGCAGGGGCAACATATCGACATGTCCTTGTTCGACGTGGCCACCGCCATAACGTCCAATCAGGCGATGAATTACCTGACGACGGGCAAGGCCCCGACTCGCCTTGGAAACGCGCATCCCAATCTGGTGCCCTATCAGGTCTTTGACTGCGCCGACGGGTGGATTATCATCGCTACGGGGAATGACGCCCAGTACCATCGCTTGTGCGGTCTGCTCGATGTGCCAGGGCTGGCGGAAGCTGCGGAATTCAGGACCAATGCTGACAGGATTCAGAACAGGGATCGCCTTGCCGACCTGTTAAGCGCCGAGACCCGGAAATTTACGAAGGCAGATCTGCTGGCGGCCTGCGAGAAGGCAGGCGTGCCGGCGGGACCGATCAATGATATGGCAGAGGTCTTTGCCGATCCGCAAATTGTCCACCGTGGACTCAGGGCGGAAATTGATGGCATTCCGACGGTCAGGTCGCCTTTTCGGTTTTCAGCATCAGAACTCGCTTTAGATCGCCCTTCGCCAAAGCTTGACGAACACGGCGCAGAAATCAGGGCAAGCCTCAAGAAGGGCTGAGCCCGAGTCCTTCGAGCGACCTTTCGATTTCCGTCCAGTCCCGGAGTTCCAGGCGAACCGGAACAGTGAGCACTTGTGCGCGATATGGCTCCGGCAGGCGTACGGCATCCTTTTCGGTGGTGACAAGTTGGGCGCGCAAGGCGGTGGCATCGATCGCCAGCCGCTTCATCAGGGCGTCAGTAAGTGGCTGGTGATCATCCAGAGCTTCGGACCGCAGCAGATTTGCACCAAGATTCCGAAGCGTGGAAAAGAACCTGGATGGATCGCCAATGCCTGCGAAAGCCAGAACATCGAGGCCCTCCCAATCCATGCCGGTCGGCAGGGGTTTCAGCTCTCCTCGCAAAACGGGACACCGGATCGCGCTGGTCCAGCTTTCATCGAAAACCTGCTGAGCGCGGTCCGTGCCGATCGAAAGCACCAAGTCTGCGCGCCGCAAGCCTGTTTCCACGGGTTCACGCAGGGGTCCGGCAGGAATCGTGCGGCCGTTCCCAAAGCCCGCTGCGGCATCGACGACGACAATTGACAAGTCCTTGGCGACGCCCGGGTTCTGAAATCCATCGTCCATCAGGATGACGTCGGCACCGGATTCTTCCGCCATCCGTACGCCCTCGGCGCGATCGCGCGACACCCAGGTCGGTGCGAATGCCGCAAGCAGAAGCGGCTCGTCACCGACATCTTTTGCTGAATGTCCACGCTCATCGACTTGTACAGGCCCCTTCAGGCGGCCGCCATATCCACGCGACACGACATGAGGTGAAAGCCCCATCTGGATCAGTTTCTCGGCAAGAGCGATTACGGTCGGGGTCTTGCCGGTGCCGCCAGCGTTCAGGTTGCCGACACAGATGACCGGTACCTTCGCACGATACCCATCGCCTTTCGCGATCCGAAAAGCTGTTGCCCAAGCATAGAGGTGACCTATTGGAGCAAGCATAAAGGCTTGCCATCCCGGCCGGCCCGCCGGGTTCTTCCAGAAATCAGGAGCTTTCATGGCCCCGCCTTTTGCGGCCGTGCGTCGGCGAGCAGAAGGTCCAATACAATATCTGTCACTTCGGCGCCTGCAGAACAAATCTGCCAGGCAGAATGTGCCATTTCGGCGGCCTTGTCGGGGGCGAGCAAAGCGTCGACCCCGACCGCAAGTTCGGCCGCATCAGAAACCTCTCGGGATGCTCCGGCACGCTTTAGCCGAAGAAAGGCGTCCCGGTGATGTTCTGTCTGGGGGCCATGTATGACCACCGACCCCAAGGCGGCAGCGTCAAACGGGCTTGGGCCGGGACGATCATCACGAAACAGGCTGTGCCCGATGAAAGACGTTGGGGCAAGCCGATACCACAAGCCCAGTTCGCTATCCGTATCGGCGACATAAACCTGCGTTTCAGCTTCCGGTTCCGCCCCCGTCGAACGCAACTCGTAGGACATGTCCAGTTCTGACAACATCGCCGCCAGCGAGGCCCCGTCCGACGTATCCGAGGGGACTAGTATCAGTAGTAATCTGTGGGTTCGTCGAAGAGCAATGGAATGCGCCTCCAGAATTGTCTGATACTCATTTCTCTGGATGCCCGCGGCAAGCCAGACCGGTCTCGCCGCAAACAACTGTGCAAGCGTATCGCGCTCGGCTTCAAGACAAAATAGCGGGGTAACACTGAGTTCCAGAACGCCAGTCGTGCGAATTGCGCTGGCGCTGGCTCCGGCACGTTTGAAAGCATCCGCCGTCGCGGCATCCCCGGCAAGAATTGTCTTGAAGCTGCGGAGGATGGTCCTCCGCAGGCCCGGAATCCAGCTGTCAACTTGCGTCGCAGCAAGCGCGTTACCGGTATCCAGAAGATGCATCGGTATGCCCAATGCAGCGGCCTCAGCGATAAGACCCGGACGAAATCTATCACCAAGCCAACCGACAACATCGGGTTTCCAATGCCGCATGAAGCCCGCCGCGGATTGCCGGTTGTCATCCGGTAGCGGCTGCCAAATGGTGTGATCGGCCTCGGACACGGAAGCGCCTTCGCTCGACGTCACCAGAAACCAAAGATCCGGACTTCGGATTGTCAGGCGTTTCAGAAGATCGGTGACGATCGGCTTGTCCTCTGGTCGCGGCGCATGAAGCCAGATCAGTCGTCCTTTCGGGCGTTCGGTCGCAGCTTCCGGATACTCGCCGGACGCCGATTTCTCGGGTGGCGCGGATCTGGTCAGATAATAAAGTGCGAGTGTTAGGCCCATCGCAGGCGATCAGTTGCCAATTTCCTCGGTCGAAGAGGCTGGAGCCTCCTCGTCGCGGAGGCGATGGAGATGCGCAATATAGTATCTCATATGGGCATTATCGACAGTTCGCTGAGCCTCTGCCTTCCAGGCATTATAGGCGCTTGAATAGTCAGGGAATATTCCGACGACATGAATGTCATCGACGTTGCGAAAGACGTTTTGTGACGGATCGATCAGCTCTCCGCCAAATACTAGATGCAGGCGCTGGGTCATGTGCTCTCCGGGGTGAACTTGAAATCGGGGCCAACCTAAGGGAATGCTGGCAAGGGTCAAGGCGTCCGAAATGGTCCACGGCCTGCTCAGATGTCGATTGAAGCAGAGTTTTTCTTTGAACTTGGCACGGGCCTTGCCTTACACTGGGTATGTCCGGCCAGTTTGGCAAAAGACCCGGCGACCGAGGCGATGACCAGATGCAAGATTCAACAAGCGGCTTCCTGTGAAACAGCCAGAGAATTGGTCCGCCCGCTGGACGCGATGGATGAACCGGTGGCATGCTTGGCGTTCGGCCCGGGCACGCCCCGCGTCGGCCTTTGTTTCCCAGCCTGAACCCAGAACCATCGGTTCCTTCGCCAGAGGACGTCAGCTTATCGCAGGCAATTTCCTGTTTGCCGGTTCCTTGGTCGAGGATGCAGAAGATACGATCTGGCGTTTGCCGCAACAGAGCGTCGCTTTCGACGAGGAGATTCAAGGGTTCGCTTGGCTCGACGACCTCGCGGCAGTCGGCGACGCGGCGGCTCGGGAGACATCGCAGGCCTGGCTCGCGGATTGGATCGCGCTTTACAGCGGCGGCAGGGGGCCAGGCTGGACGCCAGATCTTACGGGGCGCCGGCTGATCAGGTGGATCAACCACGCCATCTTCCTGCTAAATGGCAAGGACAGTGATTATTCCAAGGCCTACTACCGGTCACTGGCGCAGCAAACCATTTTTCTGTCGAGAACCTGGCGGAGCGCGTCGCCCGGCTTGCCGAGATTTGAGGCATTGACTGGCCTGATTTATGCGGGAATCGCACTGGAGGGAATGGAGGATCGCGTCGAACCTGCAATGAAGGCGCTGGCGAAGGAATGTTCGAACCAGATTGATCAGGAAGGGGGAATTCCGACCCGAAACCCCGAAGAGCTGCTTGAAGTCTTCACGCTTCTGAACTGGGCGGCCTCGGCCTTGGCCGAAGCAGGGAAAATGGCCCCAAAGGATCATCTTGCAGCAATAGAACGCATCGCGCCGACACTTCGGGCCCTGCGCCATAGCGATGGAGGTCTGGCCAGGTTTCATGGCGGCGGACGCGGACTAGAGGGCCGCCTGGACCATGCACTTGCCACATCAGGTGTGAAATCAGCGGCCCCGGCGGGCCTTTCGATGGGATTTGCGCGACTGCATGGTGGTCGGACCAGCGCGATCGTAGATGCATCTAAACCACCGAGCGGCGCAAACTCCTTGAATGCGCATGCATCCACTCTTGCATTTGAACTAACCTCTGGCCGCAGGCCGCTCATCGTCAACTGCGGATCAGGTACGAGTTTCGGACCTGATTGGCGGCGCGCCGGCCGCGCAACGCCATCGCATTCCACTTTGGGGGTCGAGGGCTATTCCTCTTCGCGACTTGGTCCGAAGAAAGTCGTGGGCGGTGTCCCACGTGAGATCCTGGTGGACACGCCGAAGGACGTGCGGGTGCAATTCCTGTCAGAGGATGAGTTTGAGGCCATCATCGTGGGCCATGATGGCTACCTGTCGACCCATGGCCTGACTCATATTCGTCGAATCGACCTATCGCACAACGGGCGAAGTCTCGCCGGCGAGGATACCTTGGCGGCCATTGAGCGCTCGGATGAGCAGATATTCGAAAAGGCGCTGGACCGTTCAAACCTTCAGGGCATCTCGTTCCAGATAAGGTTTCACCTGCATCCCGACGTCGATGCCGCACTGGATATGGGCGGTACCGCAATTTCCATGGCGTTGAAGAGTGGAGAGATCTGGGTGTTCCGACATGATGGAACGGCCAAACTCTCGCTCGAACCGAGCATCTATATGGAAAAGGGCCGAATCTCTCCACGTGCGACGAAACAGATGGTTTTATCCGGTGTCGCGGTCGAGTATGCGACGCGCATTCGCTGGACGCTCGCAAAGGCGCAGGAGACACCAAACGCGGTGCGCGACTTGCAACGAGACGAAGGCACAGAGCCGACCTAGATCTTTCGGGGGATACCTAATGACCAATTTCGTGCCGGTGCGCCGCGCGCTGATTTCCGTTTCTGACAAATCGGGGCTCTTGGACCTCGCGCGAGGACTCGTCGCACATGGGGTAGAGCTTTTGTCAACGGGCGGAAGCGCGGCGATGCTGCGCGACGCCGGTTTGACCGTGACGGATGTCGCGGATGTAACAGGGTTTCCAGAGATGATGGATGGCAGGGTCAAGACCCTGCATCCTGTCGTTCATGGCGGACTGCTTGCATTGCGTGACAACCCCGAGCATCTGGCGTCCATGCAGGCGCATGACATACGACCGATCGACCTGTTGGTGGTCAACCTCTACCCGTTCGAAGAGACTGTTGCCAAAGGCGCGGACTACGACACCTGCATCGAGAACATCGACATCGGTGGCCCTGCCATGATCAGAGCGGCCGCGAAGAACCATGCGTTCGTCAATGTTGTCGTCGACGTTGATGACTATGAGCCGCTGCTGGCAGAACTTGAAGCAAACAAGGGCGAGACGGGTCTGGCCTTCCGGAAGGCACTGGCCCAGACCGCCTATGCCCGTACTGCCGCTTATGACGCGGCGGTATCGAACTGGATGGCGACCGCGATCAATGAGAACGCACCACGCTACCGGGCATTTGCCGGCAAGTTGGCTCAGACTCTTCGCTATGGTGAAAACCCCCACCAGTCCGCAGCTTTCTACAGCGATGGATCGAATCGCGCCGGCGTTGCAACCGCAAAGCAGTGGCAGGGCAAGGAACTGTCCTACAACAACATCAACGATACCGATGCGGCTTTTGAACTGGTAGCCGAATTCGACCCCTCGGCAAGCCCGGCCTGCGCAATCATCAAACATGCCAACCCATGCGGTGTGGCGCTTGGTATTACGCTGGCGGAAGCTTATCAGGCTGCCTTTGACTGCGACCGGACCAGCGCCTTCGGCGGTATCGTTGCGTTCAACCAGCCGCTGGACGGACCCACGGCGAGACTGATCTCAGAAATCTTCACCGAAGTCGTGATTGCACCCGGCGCTGACGAGGATGCTCGCGAGATCTTTGCCGCAAAGAAGAACCTGCGCCTGCTCACAACCGATAGCCTGCCCGATCCGAAATCGAGCGGACTGACCGTTCGACAGGTTTCCGGTGGGCTGCTGGTGCAGGACAAGGACAACGGCTTTATTGATGCTGCCGATCTGAAAGTGGTGACGAAACGAGCGCCCACTGCTGCAGAATTGGCTGATCTGCTCTTTGCATGGAAAGTGGCCAAGCACGTGAAGTCGAATGCGATTGTCTATGCAAAAGGCGGCGCAACCGTTGGCGTCGGCGCCGGGCAGATGAGCCGGGTCGACAGCACGCGCATCGCGGCGCGCAAATCTGCCGACATGGCCGAAGTTCTGGGCCTGCCAGAGCCGACCGTGAAAGGTTCCGTTGTGGCTTCGGATGCATTCTTTCCGTTTCCGGATGGTTTGCTGACCGCGGCAGAGGCCGGCGCCACGGCCGTTATCCAGCCCGGCGGATCGATGCGGGACGCTGACGTGATCGAGGCTGCGGACAAGGCAGGGCTCGCCATGATTTTCACCAACATGCGCCACTTCCGGCACTGAACGGCCGTGTGGTTTCGTCCGATCATATTGTCCGGCATTGCCGTATTCGGGCTGGACCAACTGTCCAAATACATAGTGGTGTTTGGGCTTGATCTTCAGACTCGTGGGACGATTGATGTTCTGCCGCCGTTTCTGAACTTTCGCATGGCCTGGAACCGCGGCGTGAATTTTGGCCTGTTTTCGCACGATGCGGATGTCATGCGCTGGGTTCTGATTGCCATTGCGATTGTGATCTCTGTCTGGGTCGCTGTCTGGGTTCGACGGGACGGTGCCGGACTCTGGGGGCAGATCTCTGCGGGAGTCCTTATTGGCGGGGCGTTAGGTAACGTAGTGGACCGCCTGATTTATGGAGCGGTGGCCGACTTTCTCAATATGTCGTGCTGCGGGATCGAGAACCCCTATGCCTTCAATATCGCAGATGTGGCAATCTTTGTCGGGGCCGCAGGATTGATCCTGTTCACCGGGCGCAAAAACGCGGCGTGACGTCCTTGAAATGTTCGGCTAAACAAAGACCAAGAAAGCCAAAGGAGCTTTGATGCGGGCGAGTACGGGCAAAATCAGTTTGTTTCTTGGTCTGGTGCTGGTCCTGTCGGCTTGTGCCGGTGGGAAGGATGGCATGCTGAACCTGAGGGCAGGAAAGGTCGGGCCGGATGAATTCTCGGTTCTGCCGACGAAGCCGTTGCAGACACCAACCGATCTCGCTTCGCTTCCGCCGCCGACACCCGGTGGCAGCAACATTACCGATCCGACCCCCAACGCTGATGCCGTGGCCGCCCTTGGCGGCAATCCCGACAGGCTGACCCGTTCCGGTGCACCCGCGTCTGAAGCGGCATTGGTCAACTACACCCTGCGCTACGGTGTTCAGGCAGGCATTCGGGAAGAACTTGCCGCCGCTGACAAGCAGCTTCGCGAGAGCAATGGCCTTTATCCAACATTCGGCAATTTTGGAAATTTGCGATACTACCGGATCTACAAGTCTGAAGCTCTGGACCAATACAAAGAACTTGAAAGACTCCGGGCGCTCGGGATTAGGACGCCAAGCGCTCCACCTGCCGAATAGATAAAGTCCGGTCACTAAAGCGCGAGGCGCTTGAAGTGCCAACGTCCCCAAGTATCTTTCCGGAATACCAACCGAAAGGACGCTCCATGTTCCGCCCTATAGCTTTCATGGTCACCCTTCTTCTTTCTTCCGCTCCGTCCTGGGCCGCCAACGTGACGGACTTCACCTTGGGCAACGGCATGGAGGTCGTGGTGCTAGAAGATCACCGCGCCCCGGCCGTGGTACATATGGTTTGGTATAAGGTCGGTGCGGCGGATGAGCCTTTGGGAAAATCGGGCATTGCGCATTTCCTTGAACATTTGCTGTTCAAAGGAACAGACGAACTGGCGGCAGGCGAATTGTCGGCGACGGTTTCGCGCAACGGCGGTTCCGACAATGCGTTCACCAATTGGGATTATACGGCCTATTTCCAACGAATCGCGGCGGACCGGCTGGAACTTGTGATGCGCATGGAAGCCGATCGGATGCGCGACCTTCAAATGACGGAAGATGACGTCAAGACTGAGCGTGACGTGGTTCTTGAAGAGCGCAACCAAAGGATTGACAGTGAACCGGGTTCGCTATTCCAGGAACAGAGTCGCGCGGCGCAATATTTGAATCATCCCTATGGGGTGCCGATCATTGGCTGGCGGCATGAGATCGAAAAGCTGAACCGCGCCGACGCCTTTGCCTTCTACCAGCGCTACTATGCTCCAAATAATGCCGTGCTCGTCGTGGCTGGGGACGTTCAACCCGAAGAAGTGCGGAAACTCGCCGAGACATACTATGGCCCCGTGGTGCCGACGCCGGACCTGCCAGAGCGCATCCGACCGGAAGAGCCACCGCAACTCGGGGAGCGTCGAATTCCATTTTCTGATCCCCGGATTGCCCAACCTTACGTGATCCGCAGCTACCTGGCCCCAGAGCGAAACAGCGGAGATCAGGTTCAAGCGGCGAGACTGACGATGCTGGCTGAACTTCTGGGCGGAAACGGGGCCACTTCGGTTCTGGGCAAGAAGTTGCAGTTCGACACACAGTTGGCGGTATATGCTTCGGCCTACTATGATGGCGTGTCCGTCGACAAGACCACCTTCGGTCTGATCATGGTCCCCACACCGGGAACCAGCCTCCAAGCCGCCGAGTCGGCATTGGACGAGGCGGTCGCCGAATTTCTCGCTGAAGGTGTTGATTCCCAACAGTTCGAACGGCTCAAATTTCAGATCAAAGCCTCTCAGATCTACGCGGAGGATGACATACAATCGCTGGCCCGACTCTATGGTGAAGGACTGACAACCGGATTGACGATTGCAGATATCGAAGCTTGGCCGGACATCCTCTTGTCGGTGACAGAGGACGAAGTCCTCGACGCGGCCCGCGAGGTATTTGACAAGCGCAACGCAGTCACCGGATGGCTGATGCCGACCGCGTCGGCAGAGGTGATGCAATGATCCGACTGGTACTTGGCCTTTTCATACTGGCATTTGCGCTTCCGGCCCGTGCAGCCGTCGACATTCAGACCCTGACGACACCCGGCGGCATCGACGTGTGGCTGGTCGAAGAACACTCGATCCCGTTCATCGCGCTTGAGATTCGGTTCAAGGGCGGAACGAGTCTGGACCCCGCTGGCAAGCGCGGGGTTGTGAACCTGATGACCGGGCTGCTTGAAGAAGGGGCGGGTGACTTGGACAGCCGCGGCTTTTCCGAGGCTCGCGAAGCATTGGCCGCCAGCCTGGAGTATCGTGCTTTTCAAGATGTCATCGCTATTTCGGCTCGCTTCCTGACGGAGAATCGCGAACAGGCAGTTGCGCTCCTGAAAAGCTCGATTATGGAACCGAACTTCAATCAGGTCGACATTGACCGCGTGCGCGAACAGGTTCTGTCTGGTCTTCGAAGCGACAAGACCGATCCGGCTACGATCGCAAGCCAGACATTTGACGCGATGGCTTGGGGCGACCACCCCTATGGATCTTCTGGCGACGGCACCGAAGAAAGTGTAGCGGCACTGACTCGTGATGATATCGCCGCGGCCCACAGGGGCGCTTTTGCGCGCGACCGGCTATTCGTTTCGGCCGTTGGCGACATCACTGCCGAAGAGCTTTCGGCGCTGTTGGACGAACTTTTCGGGGATCTGCCTGAAACAGGGACGCCACTGGCCTCGGCTGCAAATTACCAAATGACAGGTGGGGTCACGGTGGTGCCTTTTGAGACGCCCCAGTCAGTCGCTATTTTCGGCCACGGCTCGATCAAGCGCGATGATCCCGATTACATCGCCGCCTTTGTTCTGAATGAAGTCTTTGGCGGCGATGGTCAGGACTCGAGGTTGATGACGGAGGTCCGCGAGAAACGTGGCCTGACCTATGGCGTGGGCACCACGCTGCTGCCAATGGACTACGGCGAGATGATCATCGGGCAAGTCAAGTCCGACAATTCCAAGATTTCCGAGGCCGTGAAGGTCATTCAGGATGAATGGGCCAAGGTAGAGAAGGACGGTATTACGGAAGAGGAGCTAAACCACTCGAAGACCTATCTGACCGGCGCTTACGCGCTCAGGTTTGACGGCAACGCACCGATCGCGCGGATCATGGTCGGCATGCAGATGATAGGCCTGCCACCCAGCTATGTGACCGACCGCAATGATCGGGTGATGGAAGTAACGCTTGAGGATATCCGCAGGGTCGCCAAGCGCATCTATCAACCCGGAAATTTGCGGTTCGTCGTGGTGGGGCAGCCGCAAGGGCTAGAAAATACAAACTGATTTCGCATGGCCGAATCGGGAAGCGGCATGCTAAGTGTGGTGGTATGGCCGCCCCAAACCCCAATATAGGCGAAATCCGCCCTGTCATACGACAACTTGACGAAACTGCGATCAATCGCATTGCAGCGGGTGAAGTCGTCGAGCGCCCTGCTTCGGCAGTCAAGGAACTCTTGGAAAATTCCATCGATGCGGGCGCGAGACGGATCGAGGTTGCCGTCTCTGACGGAGGGAAGACTCTGATCGCGGTTTCCGACGACGGCTGCGGGATTGCGGCCGAAGAACTGCCGCTCGCACTCTCGCGCCACGCCACGTCGAAGATTGATGGATCTGACCTTCTAAACATCAATAGCTTCGGATTTCGGGGTGAGGCCCTGCCGTCACTCGGTGCTGTTGGACGTCTTACGATAACCTCACGGGTGGCCGGACGGGATGCGGCGACGGTCTGTGTCTCGGGCGGGCGCATCGAAGCGGTGCGTCCCGCAGCTCTTCGAGTGGGTACTGTCGTCGAATTGAAGGATCTGTTCTACGCGACACCGGCAAGGCTCAAATTCATGCGGTCGGATCGGGCCGAGGCGCAGGCGATCGTGGATGTCGTCAAACGGCTCGCAATGGCAGAGCCATTTGTCAGCTTTGTCCTGCGCGATGTATCGGGCGGCGGCGAAGGCAGAATCGTATTTCGTGCCGATGCAGAGACCGGCGATCTGTTCGATGCGTTGCATGGTCGATTGGCGACCGTCTTGGGGAAGGAATTCATCGACAATTCCATAGCGATCGATGCTGAGCGCGAGGGTTTGCATCTGACGGGCTATGCCGCGTTGCCAACCTATTCGCGCGGCTCGGCAGTAACGCAGTATCTATTCGTGAACGGTCGGCCGGTGCGGGACAAGTTGTTGTTCGGTGCCCTGCGCGGGGCATATCAGGACTTCCTGTCGCGCGACAGGCATCCTGCGGCGGCGTTGTTTCTGGACTGCGATCCCCATCGCGTCGACGTCAACGTGCACCCGGCAAAATCAGAAGTCCGTTTCCGTGAGCCTGGACTGGCGCGGGGACTGATCGTCTCGGCGCTTAGGCACGCGCTCGCTGGCGAAGGTCACCGCGCCTCAAGCACGGTTTCGGTGGCAACGCTAGGCGCGTTTCGGCCGGAGTCGGTTAGTCCGCGCATCTACCAGATGGAGCGGCCAACACAACGTGTGATCGGCGCAGTGTCGGAGTCGCAGCCCCCTGCCTTTGCAGAAGCCGCGGTGCCCTACGCGCGGCAGGAAGACCCTGCTCAAGCAGATGAGCAGGTACAACATCCGCTCGGGGCGGCAAGGGCGCAAGTTCATGAAAACTACATTATTTCCCAAACGAGCGACGGAATTGTAATCGTCGACCAACATGCTGCTCATGAGCGTCTGGTCTATGAAAAGCTGAAACGTCAGATGGCTGAAAATGGGGTCGCGGCGCAGGCACTGCTCATTCCGGAAATAGTGGAACTGAGCGAAGCGGACGCCGCTCGTCTTCTGGACATGTCAGAGGATTTGTCCCGGCTGGGACTGACGCTTGAACCATTTGGCGGAAATGCCGTTGCCGTGCGCGAGACGCCGGCAATTCTTGGGCAGGTGGATGCCAAGGCCATGCTGACGGATATTCTGGATGAACTCGATGATCTCGGCGACAGCCAGACTGTTCAGGTGCGTATCGAAGCGATCCTGAGTCGCGTCGCCTGTCACGGGTCCATCCGCTCCGGCCGATGGCTGCGCAGCGAAGAGATGAACGCCTTGCTGCGCGAAATGGAGTCGACCCCGCACTCGGGCCAATGCAATCATGGCCGCCCGACCTACGTGGAGCTGAAGCTGAGCGATATCGAAAGGTTATTCGGGCGGAGATGATCCAGATCGGAGAAACCGAGTATTCATTCAGCGATCCCGTTGTTATTGCTGTGGCAGTCGCTGTGGCGGCCGTCTTGCTTCTGTTTGTCTTGTTGATCATGTCGGTTCGCCGAGCGGGCATGTCGGCAAGATTGGTCGCGCCTGTCGCGCAGCAGATGGGGATGCTGGGCCAGCAGGTTCGGCTGCTTTCGGATGGACAGCAACAACTGGCGGGCGGCTTGAACCATGTTTCCGAGGCCCAGGCCGTCAGCCAGGCCAAGATGCTGCAGTTGATGGAACAGCGACTGGCGGATGTCAGCAGGGCGATGGGCGAGAATCTGGAGGGCACCTCGCGCCGGACAGCGCAGTCGCTCGGAGAGTTGCAGCAACGCTTGACGACGATCGACAAAGCCCAAGAGAATATCGAAAAACTTTCAGGAAATGTCTTGTCCCTTCAGGATATTCTTTCGAACAAACAAACCCGTGGCGCCTTTGGCGAGATCCAGTTGAACGACATCGTCGGCAAGGCCCTGCCGAAAGACAGCTTCACTTTGCAAGCCACCTTGTCGAACGGGCGGCGTGCGGATTGTCTTATTGACCTTCCTAATCCGCCGGGGCCGATTGTTGTCGATGCAAAATTTCCTCTGGAAGCTTATGAGGCCTTGCGGAATGCCGATACCCAATGGGAAGTGAAAGAAGCCGCGTCCGCTTTCAGGGTCTCGGTCAAGGCGCATATCAAGGCGATTTCGGAACGCTACATCATCGATGGCGAAACTGCGGATGGCGCGCTGATGTTCCTGCCATCCGAGGCAATTTACGCCGAGTTACATGCGAATTTTCCCGAATTGGTCCGAGAGGGATTTGCTGCTCGGGTCTGGATCGTTTCGCCGACAACATGCATGGCTACGCTCAATACGATGCGCGCGATCCTGAAGGATGCACGGATGCGCGAGCAGGCCGGGGCGATCCGGGCGACCTTGAAGCAACTGCACCGTGACGTTGAGCTTGTCGTAGACCGGGTGGGCAAGCTCAACACTCATTTTGCACAAGCAAGAACTGACCTTGATGGAATCAATACAGCCGCTGAGCGGGCTGGAAAGCGTGCGGCTCGACTCGATAATTTTGACTTCGAGGAACTGGCACCGGACGATCAGAACGTGGTACCCTTGGCCAAACCAAAGTCCTGAACGCCCGGAAAGAGAATCCTGTCATGCTAGATATCAGCGTCGAAAAGATTGCCTATATTATTGTTCGCGCAAGAGAAATTGATGCGAAGGTCGGGCGCTGGGATTCCCCCGGGGATGCGGCTGATGCCGACACCATACTGGAATCCCGTCGAGGTGACGCCACCGAGCAAGAGTTGCGCGGCTTCATTTCAGACCTGAACGATGATGAGAAAGCTGAGCTTGTTGCGGTGATGTGGATTGGCCGTGAAACCTTCGGCCCCGAGGAACTGGCCGACGCTATTCAGACGGCGAAGGAGGAAGCGACGACCCCGACAGAAGACTATCTCTTGGGGATTCCACTGCTGTCTGACTACCTTGAAGACGGTTTGTCCAAGCTGGGCATCGATCCCGGCGAGGAGGAAGAAGAGATATATCGTCCGGCCTGACCGGTCAGGACTTTTAAGCGTTCATCAAAGCTTCGGCGCATTCTTCAATGCGTTCTTTGAAAGTTCAGCCGGCCATTGCCTTGTCGAAGTTCTCTTTCGCGCGTTGCCAGATCCCAGAACCGATGTCGTCCAGCGTCAACAGGGTCGACAAGAGCTGGCCTGCGAAATCCTGGGACGCTTCGACCGGTAGAAGCGACGGAAGATTGTCGATCGCGGTGACGTCGAGCGGTGGTTCATCATTTACGCGGATCACCGGATCGTCCCAGGTCGTCGTCTGGTCATAGACCTTGATCGGCGAAAATTCCGACGTCGGATCGCATGCGATATCGCCAATGACGCTCAGGCGACGGGTATCGGTCAGGGTCGAAGCCGGGACAAATACCGGGCAGCCAGGCGTCGCAAGGATGCAATTGAGGAAGATGTCGTGCTGCAGCACCTCGGGGAAGGGTCCGCCGTGCGCGGTTTCGGCCATGTCCCAATCTGTGGTCTTGATCCCAAGCGCGGCGCAAAGATCCCGGGCGCCCGTCCCGACCCGGCCTTTCGCACCGATGACGATCACAGAGGGGCGCGGCAGCAGCGTCGAATTGATATCCGCGGCGACGTCATCCACCAGCGCGTCGGCATCGGTATAGGTTTCAAGCGGATCGACAGCATCTTCCTGCTTTTGCGCGGCCCAGCATTTCAATGCGACGGCGGCCCCGGCAAACCCGGCCCAGTAACCGAAAGCCGCGACCCGGCGGCCGGCACTGTCGGTGAGGTATTCGAGGTCGTAGAGGGTGCCGCCACCAGACTTGAAACGCTCCAAAAGAACCTGTCCGTCAGGTTGCCCTTTGAACGCGTGACCAAACATGATGTGGCGGTGACTGAGCGGTGTGCCGTCGGCGGGCAGTTCCTTGAGGCCCAAGATGATCGCATCTGCCGGCGCATCGGGCCATGACCCTTCGGCGGCAATGTCACAGCCAGCCTCGCGGTAGCCGTCGATCGGGATCGCACGCGACTCGCTGTCCTCAACCGTGACCTTGAACCCCGCGGCAATAAGCGCTGCCGCACCTTCAGGCGTCAGTCCAACCCGTTCTTCATGCGGCCTTTGTTCGGCGCGTATCCACAGATGAGTCATAGCGGGGCTCCTTCATTCAGATGCGGCCATATGCGAAAGTTGTCTGCTTGCCAATCCGGAGCAGCCGGTCACTTGCTTTTCAGCCGAGGACCAGCAAAACGGGCGCGGCAAGAATACCGGCAGACGCCCGGGGTCCAGGGCGAATCGGGAGTTCTCTGGCTGTTGCGTGACTGCGCCCAAGGCGCGCATGAAAGCGCATGAAAGGCAGTGATTGTTGGGTCGATGGGGTGCTGAAAGCAATTAATTGAACAAGCGTTTAAAAAATTTTGTTACGTTACCGCTCACATCGTTTACTTTCAAAATTGGTTCGGCTTTAGTTGGGTTGTCGCAGGTACAAGAAATAATGTTGCGCGACGCATCCCTTGACACTGCAAAGCAGGCGGGGGGCCGGAGATCCGGCGACGGGAGGAGAAAAGATTGACAACCCACGCGGCGGCTGACGGCGCTCTGATTTCTATTCCGGCCTTGCTGGCGCGGAACGCCCGGAAGTTCGGGGCGAACACTGCCTATCGTGAAAAAGAATTCGGAATCTGGCAAAGCTGGAGTTGGCTGGCAACTGCCGAGGAAGTTCGTGCCATTGCGCTTGGATTGATGTCGCTGGGCATCGAGAAAGGCGACTACGTTGCCATCATCGGGCGCAACCGGCCCGCGCTTTACTGGTCAATGGTTGCCGCGCAAAAGGTTGGTGCGATACCTGTGCCCCTTTATCAGGACGCTGTCGCCGAAGAGATGGCCTATGTGCTGGAAAACTGCGGCGCAAGGTTCGTCATCGCAGCCGACCAAGAGCAAGTCGACAAGGTCCTGGCGGTTCAGGAGCGCGTCAAGGTCATCGAACATGTGGTGTATCTGGACGCACGGGGCCTGCGGAAATACGACCATTCCCGCCTTCACGCTATGAAGGATGTTCAGGCCGAGGGCCGCGCCGCGCACGAGCGGTTCGAGGCCGAATTGAAGCGCCGCGAAGATGCGATCACCTATGACGAAACCTGCGTGATGCTTTACACATCGGGCACGACCGGGCGACCGAAAGGCGTGGTCCTGTCGAACCGGAACATCATCGAAACGTCGAAGAATTCGGCCGAGTTCGATAATCTGCGCCCGGGCGATGAGGTGCTGGCCTATCTGCCGATGGCATGGGTCGGGGATTTCATCTTTTCCATCGGCCAGGCCTACTGGACGGCGTTCTGCGTGAATTGTCCCGAGAGTCCCGACACGATGATGACCGATCTGCGCGAAATCGGGCCAACCTATTACTTTGCGCCGCCGCGGGTCTTCGAAACGCAGCTGACCAACGTGATGATCCGAATGGAGGATGCAGGGCGTTTCAAGAAATGGCTATTCCGCGTTTTCATGGATCACGCCAAAAAGGTCGGGCCGGCCCTACTGGATGGTAAGCAGGTTAGCGGTTGGGATCGATTCAAATACGCACTCGGCGACCTGTTCGTTTACGGCCCGCTGAAGAACACGCTGGGCTTCAGCCGCGTGCGGGTAGGATATACGGCTGGCGAGGCGATCGGCCCCGAGATTTTCGATTTCTACCGCTCGCTCGGGATCAATCTGAAGCAGCTTTACGGACAGACAGAGGCATCGGTCTTCATCACACAGCAGCCGGATGGCGAGGTGCGTTCGGACACGGTGGGCGTGCCGTCCCCGGGGGTGGAACTTAAGATCGGTGATAATGGCGAGGTCTTCTATCGTTCTCCGGGCACCTTCGTGGAATATTTCAAGAATCCCGAAAGCACGAAGGACACCAAGGACCCTGAGGGTTGGGTCGCGACAGGCGACGCGGGATTCATAGAACCCGAAACCGGGCATCTTCGGATCATCGACCGGGCCAAGGACGTCGGCAAGATGGCAGACGGGCGCTTGTTCGCGCCGAAATATGTCGAGAACAAGCTGAAGTTCTATCCCAATATACTTGAGGCCGTCGTCTTCGGCAGCGGACGCGAATTTTGCACCGCATTCGTCAACATCGACCTGACCGCAGTCGGCAATTGGGCCGAGCGCAACAACATCGCATACGCCAGCTATCAGGAACTCGCCGGGCACCCGCGCGTTTACGAGATGATCCAGAACCATGTCGAAGAGGCGAACCGGTCCATTGCCGGGGACGAGATGCTGTCCGGCTGCCAGGTGCACCGATTCCTGATCCTGCACAAGGAATTGGACGCTGACGACGGCGAAATGACTCGAACGCGCAAAGTACGCCGCCGGATTGTGGAGGAAAAGTTCGCCGATCTTCTGGAAGCGCTCTATGGTGGCAAGGACAGTGTCTATACCGAGACCGAAGTGACTTACGAAGATGGTCGTAAGGGCAAGATAAAAGCGACTCTCGAAATTCGGAACGCCGTGGTTGCCGGGGACACGGGAAGGATTGCGGCGGAATGAGATTTCATGCCTCCGGCGGGGATATTTTTGAACAGATGATGGATGCATGTCATGCTTGATGCGGGGACAGACGGCTATGTCACCGAAGACGGTCGCAAGATCGGCGGCGTGCTGATGGAAATGAAGAACATCACGCTGCGCTTTGGCGGCGTCGAGGCGATCAAGGATATCTCCTTCGATATCCGCGAAGGCGAGATCCGGGCGATCATCGGGCCCAACGGTGCGGGAAAGTCCAGCATGCTGAACGTAATCAGCGGTTTCTATGTGCCACAAGAAGGCGAGGTCTGGTTTCGTGGTCAGCGGCGACCGCAGATGAAACCTTTTCAGGTGGCCGCGCAGGGCATTGCCCGGACGTTCCAGAACATCGCCCTCTTCGAGGGCATGAGCGTTCTGGACAACATCATGACAGGGCGGCTGACTCAGATGAAATCGGGTCTGGCGGCGCAAACGGTCTGGCTGGGCAAGGCGCAGCGAGAAGAGGTTGCGAACCGGGCCCGGGTCGAACGCGTCATAGATTTTCTGGAAATCCAGCATATCCGCAAGACGCCGGTCGCGCGGCTGCCCTACGGTTTGAAAAAGCGCGTCGAACTGGCACGGGCACTTGCGGCCGAGCCGATGCTCTTGCTTCTGGACGAGCCAATGGCGGGGATGAACGTCGAGGAGAAAGAGGATATGAGCCGCTTTATCCTCGATGTGAATGACGAATTCGGAACGACCATTGCGCTGATCGAGCACGACATGGGCGTGGTGATGGATCTATCCGACCGCGTGGTGGTCATGGACTACGGCAAGAAGATCGGGGACGGCACTCCCGACGAGGTTCGCAACAATCAGGATGTGATCGACGCTTATCTTGGAGTCTCGCATGACTGACCTGAGCGAGGGAGGTATCGATGCCTGATCAGCTTTTATTCGCGATGGAAGTCACCTTGAACGGCCTGATGGCCGGGGTGCTTTATGCGCTGGTGGCACTGGGGTTCGTGCTGATCTTCAAAGCATCGGGGATCTTCAACTACGCGCAAGGCGTCATGGCGCTTTTCGCGGCGCTGACGCTGGTCGGGATCATGGACGGCCAGGTTCCGTTTGCCCATCTGATCAACGCCATCTTTGGCACCGATGTGCATCATTTCGGCTGGAACGTCCCGGCAATTCTGGCGATCGCGCTGACGCTCGGCGTTATGGTTCTGCTTGCCATCCTTGTCGAACGACTGGTGCTGCGGCATCTGGTTAACCAGCCAGACATCATACTTTTCATGGCGACGATCGGCCTTGCCTATTTCATGGAAGGTTTTGGCGACATCATGTGGGGATCGGATATCAAGAAGCTGGATGTTGGCCTGCCTCAGGGGATTTCTGAAACAGTGGAATCCGCGACCGACGCGATATTCGGATACGGGTTCTTTATCGACCGGTTGGATATGGTTGCAACGGTCATTGCGGCTCTGCTGGTCATCGGGCTGACGCTGTTTTCGCAGTATACCAAGCAGGGCCGCGCCTTGCGCGCGGTGGCGGATGACCACCAGGCGGCATTGTCGGTCGGCATCTCGCTGCGCTTCATCTGGGTTCTGGTCTGGTCAATTGCGGGCTTCGTTGCGCTGGTCGCAGGTATGATGTGGGGGGCAAAATCAGGCGTCCAGTTCAGCCTGTCGCTGATTGCGCTCAAGGCTCTCCCCGTCCTGATGCTTGGCGGCTTTACGTCGATCCCCGGCGCGATCGTTGGCGGGCTGATTATCGGGGTCGGAGAGAAGCTCTTTGAATTTACCATCGGCCCGATGGTGGGCGGCGCAACCGAGAACTGGTTCGCCTATGTGCTGGCGCTTGCCTTCCTTGTCTTCCGGCCACAGGGGCTGTTCGGAGACAGGATCATTGAGCGGGTGTGACGATGATCTTGATTGCAGGATGTATGTTAAAGGAAGCGCGCGTGGACTGTGAGGAATGGACATGAACAAGTTGATTGCGATCCTGAACGTCGTTGCGTGGTCCGGCTTTTGGGCATTTGGCTATCTTGCGCTGACAGCTGATAGCGGTCAGTCCGGACAGGCGGTGGTGGCCACCATCCTTGCCTTTATCGGGGCAGCAATGGGTGTGTTCGCCTATCTCTGGCTTGTGCGCCATAGCGAGAATATCGGCTATGCCAAGGCCCCCAAGCGCAGTGTGCCGGAGCATTTGCGAGACAGCGATGACGAAGGGGCAGTCTGATGCTTTGCAGTCCAGCCATGGCGACCGCCGGGCCGCGGCTTCTCGAAATGAACAGCAGAGGATAGCCTGAAAATGCTCTACCGCGAAGCCGGTGATTTCAAGACAAGCTATGTTGATGACGGCCAGACCTTTCCGATCCGGTTCGATCGCTGGGGCTACTACGCTGTCCTTGCCATCGCCTTCCTCGTCATTCCCTTCGTCATAAACGACTATTGGGCCAATGCGGTCTTCGTGCCCTTCCTGATCTACGCGATTGCCGCGCTGGGTCTAAACATTCTGACAGGCTATTGTGGGCAGGTCTCTCTGGGGACCGGTGGGTTCATGGCTGTCGGTGCCTATGCCTGCTATAAGCTAATGACCTCATTTCCCGACGTCAGCATCTTCTTTCATGTGCTGATCGCTGGTGGCATCACGGCCGGAGTGGGAATGCTTTTCGGTCTGCCCAGTCTGCGCATTAAGGGATTCTACTTAGCGGTAGCGACACTGGCCGCGCAGTTCTTTCTGGTCTGGTTGTTCAACAAGGTGCCGTGGTTCTACAACTACTCAGCTTCCGGCCAGATCAGCAGCCCTGAACGCACGGTACTGGGCTATATCGTGACCGGGCCGAATACCCATGCATGGGCGAAGTACCTTTTCTGTCTCGTCATCCTTGTGCTTCTGGCTTGGATTGCTCGCAACCTGACGCGCGGGTCTGTCGGACGGCGCTGGATGGCGATCCGCGACATGGATATCGCGGCCGAGATCATCGGGGTTAACCCGCTGACGGCCAAGCTTTCTGCCTTTGCCGTGTCTTCGTTCTTTATCGGCGTGGCCGGGGCGCTCTTCTTCAGCGTCTATCTGGGAGCTGTCGAGGTGGGTGAAGCCTTTGGGATACAGAAATCCTTTCTGGTGCTCTTCATGATCATCATCGGGGGCCTTGGGTCGATCTTGGGGTCTCTGGCCGGAGCCGCTTTCATGGTTTTGCTGCCGGTGCTCTTGAAGAACATACTCGTAGGTCAGCTGGGATGGCCGACAGACTTGGCCGCGCATATCGAGTTCATGATCGTTGGCGGGCTAATCATCGGCTTTCTGATTCTGGAACCACATGGACTTGCGCAGTTATGGCGGCTGACGAAAGAGAAACTGAGACTTTGGCCCTTCCCGCATTAGGGTTGGGGCATCGGCACGACCGGGGCAACCCGGACTATCGGATGAGTTAACCAAGGGAGGAAATCGACCGATGAAACTTAAACTGGCAACCATGGTAGTGGCAGGCGTAATGGCCGCCGCTCCGGTGATGGCGGACCTTGTGTTCCCCGCGCTAAGCTACCGGACCGGACCCTATGCGGCCAACGGCATTCCGTTCGCAGACGGCTATCAGGACTACTTTACCCTGATGAACGAACGCGACGGCGGTATCGGCGGGGAAAAGGTGAGGATGGTCGAATGCGAGACGGGCTACAACACTGAAAAGGGTGTGGAATGCTACGAAGCGACGAAGGGCGAAGGCGCCCTGATCTATCAACCGCTGTCGACCGGTATCACCTACCAGCTGATTCCGAAGGCCAGCGCTGACGGGATCCCGGTTCATTCAATGGGCTACGGTCGGACCAGCGCCAAAAATGGCAAGGTCTTTGAATGGATATTCAACTATCCTGCGAACTATTGGGACGGTGCAAGCATCGCGGTCAAGCATATCCTCGATCAGGAAGGCGGCGACATTTCCGGCAAGAAGATCGCGCTGGTCTATCACAACTCTGCCTATGGCAAGGAGCCGATCCGCACGCTGCAGGAACTGTCCAAGAAGCATGGCTTCGAGTTCGTCGAGATCCCGGTCGACCATCCAGGTCAGGAGCAGAAAAGCCAGTGGCTTCAGATCCGCCGTGACAAGCCCGACTACGTGCTGATGTGGGGCTGGGGCGTGATGAACCAAGTTGCCATTCAGGAAGCCGCGAACATTCGGTTCCCGATGGATCATTTCATCGGCATCTGGTGGTCCGGCTCCGAAAATGATGTGCTGCCGGTTGGCGAAGGTGCCAATGGTTACAAGGCGCTGAACATGCATATGCCGGGTGCGGATTTCCCGATCTATGCGGACCTCAAGACCTATGTCTATGACAAGGGCCTTGCCGCCGGCGCCGGAGATCAATCGGGTTCAGTTCTGTATAACCGGGGGATGTATGCCGCGATGCTGGCCGTCGAGGCGGCAAAGAAAGCTCAGGAGCTTTCCGGTGTAGCCGCGATCAACGCCGCACAGATGCGAGACGGCATGGAAGCCTTGTCGATCGACGCGGCCAAGATGGAGGCGCTGGGACTTCCGAACTTCGGACCGGAGTTCAACGTTTCCTGCGAGAACCATGGTGGGTCCGGGCTCGGCATTGTCCAACAATGGGATGCCGCAGCCAGCAAATGGAACGTGATTACCGACTACATCGAGTCGGACAAGGAAATCATTGACCCGCTGGTTGCAGAAGATTCAGCCGCTTTTGCCGCCGAAGCGGCGATCGTTGAACGCTGCAACTAAGAAAACGTCCCGGCCGGCCTTCAAGGCCGGCCGGTGATTTGAGGATTTTCAAACAGAAGAACATATGATGCTGGATACCGCGCCCCCCAAAGAGACCCTGCTTGAGGTCAACAATATCGAGGTGATCTACAACCACGTGATCCTTGTGCTGAAGGGTGTGAGCTTGTCGGTCCCCAAGGGCGGAATAACGGCGCTACTGGGTGGCAATGGCGCGGGCAAGACCACGACATTGAAAGCGATTTCAAACCTTTTGCGATCCGAGCGCGGCGAGGTCACCAAGGGGACAATCCATTATCGCGGCGCGCGAGTGCAGGATTTGTCGCCGTCAGACCTTGTCAAGAAGGGCGTGATCCAAGTGATGGAAGGACGGCATTGCTTTGAGCATCTGACCGTGGAAGAGAACTTGATGACCGGCGCCTACACCCGCCGCGACGGCCGGGGCGCCGTGGATGCTGACCTCGAACTGGTCTATAGTTATTTCCCGCGGCTCAAAGAGCGGCGGCGATCGCAGGCCGGCTACACATCTGGTGGTGAACAACAAATGGTGGCGATCGGCAGGGCGCTCATGAGCCGGCCGGAAACGATCCTTCTGGACGAACCCAGCATGGGGCTTGCGCCACAGCTTGTTGAAGAGATTTTCGGGATCGTGAAGAGTCTGAACGAAGACGAGGGTGTGAGTTTCCTTCTGGCAGAGCAGAATACCAACGTCGCTTTGCGCTTCGCCCATTACGGCTACATTCTGGAATCGGGACGTGTGGTGATGGACGGACCGGCCGACGACCTGCGCGAGAATCAGGACGTGAAGGAATTCTATCTGGGAGTTTCGGATGAAGGCCGCAAGAGTTTCCGCGACGTGCGGAGCTATCGGCGGCGCAAGCGCTGGCTGGCTTAACGCGTCAATGCAGCGCCTCGGCTTTCATCTCGTCGATCCGGGCGATGGCTTCAGCACGGGTATTGCGGATGTTGGGACGAAACTCCTGCGATTGCGCGCGCTGCCGGATTTCTTCCTCGGTTTCGGACCCGGTCGCGTAGCGGACGGAACCGAGCGAGGCGGCAATGTTAAGAGCTTTGCCGCGCCGAGCATAATGGACCCAAGCCTCCGGCATGATTTGGCATTTATTGTAGTTGATCAGGAAATACCATTTGCGGTCGGTCTCGATGATCCGCTTCTCGATGTAGTCATAGAAATCGTTCACGTCCCGGGAATGGTGGAAGGTAAAGCCATGGAAATCGACCTCCATGATCTGCTCTTGGGGCAGGAAGCTAACGCGGGGAGCGAAGTCGGAGGTAGTGTAATTCGGCTGGTATTCGACGCGGTGGATGCGCCGCGAAGGCAAGGAAATGAGCCGCTCGAACGCCTCTGCGCGGCTAGCGAAAAGGTTGGGATCAAACGCTTCGGTGCCGGAGGCATTTTCGATCTGACGCCGGGTTTCTTCGGAAACGTCGAACCGGACCGTTCCCATCGAATGGGCCATGTTGAGTGTCTTGCCGCGCCGCGCGAAGGCAAACCAAGCGTCGGGATCGATGCGGCTGTTGGAGTAATTGACAGCAAGGAACCATTGGTCGTGGCCCGACGCGGCGATACGATCCTCAACACGGTCGTAAAAGGCGTTGACCTCTGGCTGGCTGCGCAAATGGAGTCCGGTGAAGTCGACCTCGATAATCTCGTGTTCATCGTGAAAGATGATGCGGGAATCGATCTCGGATGGAGTCAGGTTGAACTGTCGGGTTTTGTCGATCTCGGGCATCGGGCAACATACTCTTTGACTAATTCTGCCCGTGCGATAGGGCGATGCATCTTGGTAGACAATTGTATACAATGTCACGGCGACGCTCTGTCGCAGGATCGGGCGCAATAAAGGGACTTGTAATGACTGAATACTACGACGCGCTGGAAACGAGGAGCGAGGATGAACGTGCCGCGGATCTGAGCAAGAAATTGCCCGCTCTGATTGAAAGGGCGGTGTCAGAGGCCCCTGCAATGGCCGCGCATCTGGCAGGCGTTTCTCCTTCCGACGTGACGACTGTCCAGCGGCTGGCCGATTTGCCCGTATTGCGCAAATCGAGCCTCGGCCAAGCGCAGGCAGAGCGCCCGCCATTCGGTGGTTTCACCACACGAAATGTCCATGAGATGGAGCATGTCTTTCAAAGCCCGGGGCCAATCTATGAACCGGGCAGGACAACGTCGGACTGGTGGCGGATCGGCAGATTTCTACATGCTTGCGGTATTGGCAAAGGTGACGTGGTTCAAAACTGTTTCAGTTATCACCTGACTCCGGCGGGCATGATCTTCGAAAACGGGGCCCGCGCGGTTGGCGCTGCGGTCCTGCCGGCAGGAACCGGCCAGACCGAAATGCAGGTTCGCGCGGCGCATGACGTTGGTTCGAGCGCATATGCCGGAACGCCCGATTATCTGAAGGTCCTACTGGAGAAGGCTGACGAGTTGGGGCTGGCGCTGAAGTTCAAGAAGGCGGCGGTCGGGGGCGGTGCGCTCTTCCCATCGCTTCGGCTGGACTATGCCGACCGGGGCATTCTGTGCTTGCAGAACTATGCGACGGCGGATCTGGGGAATATCGCTTACGAGAGCGCGGCGCAGGAAGGCATGATCGTTGACGAAGGCGTTATCGTCGAGATCGTCCGCCCTGGCACGGGTGATCCGGTGGCCGATGGGGAGGTGGGCGAAGTCTTGGTAACGACATTGAACATGGACTATCCCCTGATCCGGTTCGCAACAGGCGATCTGAGTGCGGTCATGCTCGGAATCAGCCCGTGCGGCCGAACGAATATGCGGATCAAGGGCTGGATGGGTCGGGCGGACCAGACGACAAAAATCAAGGGCATGTTCGTGCGGCCCGAACAGGTCGCTCAACTCGTCGCGCGGCATCCTGAGGTCCTGCGCGCGCGGGTGAACGTAACGCGCGAAGGTGATGCCGATGCGATGACGGTCCAGATGGAGACGGAGGGCGGTGATGTTATTGCATATCAGGACAGCATCACCGCAGTTTTCAAGCTGAAGGGCAAAGTTCAGATCATAGCGCCAGGCGATCTGCCGAATGACGGAAAAGTCATCGACGATCAAAGGAACTATGACGGGTAGGCCTGCATGACAAAGACAGAGGAGTCGTCTGATGAAACGCCTGTTGTACGCTTTTGTTGCCCTGACCGGTTTGGCCGGGTCCGTTCTGGCAGATGCTGCGCTTATCATCGGGAATGAAGACTATGCTTCCCGGCGCGATCTGCGCGATGGCGCCGACATAACCAATGCCGCGGACGAATTGGGCAACCTCGGGTTCGATGTTATAGCGCGCCAAGACGCGTCTTCATCCGAGTTGATCGGCGCGCTTGATCAGTTCGTCGGTGCATCGGTCGGGTCGAAGCGCGTGCTCGTTATCCTTGCCGGGCGATTCATGAATAGCGGTCGAGAAACCTGGCTGCTGGGCGTGGATGCGGATGAAACGCCGACCCTGGCCGGTCTAGCGGGTTCCGCACTGCCACTGTCCTCAGTTATGGTGGTTCTGCAGGCACATCCCGGTCGTGCCATGCTCATGATCGTCGAGGATGATGAGACCGCACCGGTCGGAAGCCCCTATATTTATCCCGGTCTCGGGCCGATGGAGCTTCCGCAGGGGGTCACACTTGTTCGGGGTGAAGCGCGAGCAATGGCAGGATTTGCCGAAGATGTCCTTCCGCTGCCGGCAATGGCGCAGGCGTTGCTGGCCGCGCGGCAGCAGGGTCTGACGGTCGAAGGTTTTGCGCCCGACGACTACCGCTTTCTTGATCCGGAGGCCCTGCTTGCAGAAGGCCGCCCCAGTGGGGATGAGGCATTGGCCTGGCGACTCGCACGGTCTGCCGATGCCATTGCCAGTTATCAGGACTTCATCGCGCGCTTTCCCGAATCTTCCAATATCGCGGAAGCAAAGCGCCTGATCAGCGAAATCCAGACGGAGCCGAACCGCGCGGCCCGGCTTGTAGAAGAAGCGCTTGGTCTGAGCCGGGACCAGAAGCAGGCGGTGCAACGCAATCTTTCGATGCTCGATATTGATCCGCGCGGGATTGACGGGCTGTTCGGCCCCGGATCACGAGCGGCAATAGCGAAGTGGCAAGCCACGAATGGTGAGACCGCCACTGGCTATCTGACCCGCGAACAGGCAGCGGCCCTGGAATTGCAGGCGACACGACGGGCGGCGGAACTTGAAGCGCAGGCCGAGGCGCGCCGGCTGGAACAGGAACGGCAGGACCGCACCTATTGGAACGCGACAGGGGCAGCGGGGGATGAACCCGGCCTGCGCGCCTACCTCAAGCGGTATCCCGATGGTGTCTTCGCCGAGGTCGCGCAAACACGGCTGGATGTTTTCGAGGAGCAAAAGCGCGCCGCTGCCGCACAAGCGGATCGGCTTGCCTGGGACAAGGCTCTGGCAGGTGCGAGCGTCCAGTCATACCGGGATTACCTTTCGGCCTTTCCACAAGGTGCCTTCGCTGCCGAGGCGCAGGCGCGGATGGAAGATCTGACTGTTGAGAGCGGTAGCGAAGAAGCCAATGCAACTGCAAGACAGGCCGAAGAAGCTTTGGGACTGAATCGGCAAACCCGCCAATTGATCGAACAGCGGTTGGATGCGCTCGGGTTGAAGCCCGGCGAAATCGACGGTGAATTCGACAAGTCGACACGGCGGGCGATCCGCAGGTACCAGCAATCACGAGACATTCCTGTCACCGGTTATCTCAGCCAACAGACCGTCGTTCGGATCCTGGCTGATTCGGCCCTGCGTTAGGGCAGGCTTTCGGCAAGGAAATCGGCAAATGCCTTTGCGTGGTCGGGGTGCCAGCGTGAAAGCGGCGGACGATTGTGGATGATGTCGCCGACGGCCCACGACATCCGCTTTTCGTCCAGTTCGCGAGGCACATCATTGTCCGGGCAAAGGATATAGAAATCACCCTTGTTGATGCTGCCGATCATGAAGGACGCGGTCTGATCGGGTGTCCACGCGCCGGCGGGCTTTTCCGTGCGACTGGCGCGCCCCGTCAGGTCGGTGTCGACGAATCCGGGGATCAACAGGTGAGCGGAGATGAGGCAGCCTTCCGTATTGCGCAATTCGTGTTGAAGGGCCTCGGTAAAAGTCTTCACCCCACTCTTGGACACGTTATAGGCCGGGTCGCCGGGCGGGGTTGTGATCCCCTGTTTGGAACCGGTGTTGATGATAAGGCCGGGTGTGCCCCTCGCGATCATGCCGGGACCAAAGGCCTTTGTCCCAAAGACGACGCCCCAAAGATTGACGCCGAGCACCTTTTGCCAATTCTCGATCGGTCCAAATATTGAACTGCCTGGCTGGACGCCTGCGTTGTTCATCAGAATGTCGGCGCCGCCGAATTCTTTGGTTACCATGGACTCCAACGTCTGGATTGCAGCAAAGTCGGAGACGTCCGTTTCGGACGTGACGACTGCGCGGGCCCCGGCCGCGCGGATTGTATCGGCTGCTGCGGCCAGCCGGTCAGCACCAAGATCGGCAATCACGACCGACATGCCGAACTCGGCAAATCGGCAGGCGCTTGCCAGTCCGATGCCAGCGGCCCCCCCGGTAACGACAGCAACGGACGAGGAGTGCAGGGCGGGATGGGTCATGGCGATACTCCGTAGGACGGTTCGCCATTCATATTAGCTAGCCTTGCCACTGCAGACCAGCGCCCCTCCCCAAAGAAAAAGGCCGTCGAAACCGACGGCCCAAATCAATCCAGATGCTAGTGTCGTTCAGCCCTGACGGGCCTTGAACCGACGCTGGGTCTTGTTGATGACGTATACGCGACCCTTGCGGCGCACGATACGGCAGTCGCGGTGCCGGCTCTTGAGCGAGCGGAGCGAGTTCCTGACCTTCATGGTCCTCTCCTCTTCATGCGGCGCTGTGCGCCAAAACTGTTTTGCCCCGTTGCCGGGACGATGATTCCCTGCTCCGTCTTCGGAGCGGATGGTGGGCGTAACAAGGTTCGAACTTGTGACCCCTACGATGTCAACGTAGTGCTCTACCGCTGAGCTATACGCCCGAACGTCGCATTGTCCCCTGCCTCGTGGTTGGGAGCGATCCCAAAACAACAAGACGCGGGGGAAGCCGCGTCGGTTCGCAGGTCTATAAAAGGAGTCGGAGAGGCTTTCAAGGGCTTTTGGTAACATAAAGAATCCCCCTATAGTCAGTTCAACTGGGAGGAGACCACGACGTGCCATTCCGCTTGGACATGCCGGAAAGCTGGACGACCAGCGTTATCTTCGCGTCGCCGCACAGCGGACGCGACTATCCGGCGGCTTTCCTGCGTGACTCAATTCTGGACGAACATGCGATCCGCAGCTCTGAGGATGCCTTTGTTGATCGGCTCTTCTCGGCGGCGCCGCGCTATGGCGCACCGTTTCTGGCAGCACGCGCGCCGCGTGCCTTTGTTGACCTGAACCGTTCCGCAGACGAGCTTGATCCGGCGCTCATCGAAGACACCCGTAGGGTCACGCATAATCCGCGAGTCAGTTCTGGCCTCGGCGTGGTTCCCCGCGTGGTCGCGAACGGCCGCTCCATCTATCGTGGGAAGATTTCGCGGCAGGATGCTCAGGACCGGTTGAACCGGTACTGGCACCCGTACCATGCCCGACTTCAGGCCCTTCTGGACGAAAGCCACGCTCGGTTCGGTGAAGCGATTCTGATTGATTGCCACTCGATGCCACATGAAGCGATAGATTCGATTTGTCTCGGCAGGGGACCACGACCGGATATCGTGCTGGGCGATCGATTTGGCGCAGCCGCGGGACAGGATGTGATCGAGCAGATTGAAGCCGCTTTTGCGTCGGTCGGGCTGACCGTCACCCGAAATGCGCCCTTTGCGGGCGCTTATACAACGCAGCATTACGGACGACCGTCGCGCGAGCAGCATGTCGTTCAGGTGGAAATTGACCGCTCACTCTACATGAATGAAATGACAATTGAGCCCAATTCGGATTTCGGAGCATTTCAGGATTTGATGACAGAAGTCATCAGCCTCCTAACCGCATTCGGAGCGCAGGATGTTCCATTGGTGGCGGAATAGGGCGCGCGTCGTGGTTCGCGTCGCATCCCTGCAAGAGCCTGTTCATCGCTAGCGCAGGGCCCGGCCCTTGACGATTGCATCGCGGCCGAACTTGGCCCGGATACTGTCGGCTGCTCTTTCTGCCTTGCCGCGCTGGGCCGCCCCCGGGTCAAGCAGGTCTCCGGAAAGATCCGCGCCGCTTTCGGGACCGATATCCGAAAGACCGACACCGATCAGCCGGTAGGGTCCCTGGTCCGCAACATGGTTAAACAGGTCACGGGCGGTCCTGTAGATCCGGTCGGCGATCTGGGTCGGGTCGGGCAGGCTGACGCGGCGGGTCAGGAGACTGTGGTTCGCACGTTTGAGCTTCAAGGTCACGACGCGACCGGCCAGCTGCCTCGCCTTCGCGCGATCCGATACCTTTTCGGCCAGGCGCCAGATGTGGCCGTCGAGGATGTCCGGGTCGGATGTGTCATCGAAGAAGGTCGTTTCGTTCGAGATCGATTTCATCGGTTGGTGCGCGGACACCCGTCGGCGATCCTCGCCTCGGGCGAGGTGCCAGAGTCTGTCACCCATCGCGCCGAACCGGGCATTCAGGTCTTTGCGATCCCAGCGCAGCAGGTCGGCGAAGCTGCGGATACCGGCCTTTTCGAGCGAAGCTTGCGTTGCCTGGCCGACGCCCCAGATCAGCCGCACGGGTTTGTCGCGCAGGAAGGCTGCGGTTTCGGCCCGGCCGATCACCGAGAAACCGCGCGGCTTGTCGAGGTCGGACGCGACCTTGGCGAGGAACTTGTTGTGGGACAGGCCGATTGAACCGGTCAGACCGAGTTCGTCCTGCATCCGTTTGACAAGCAGGGCCAGCATCACGGCGGGCGGGGCGTGGTGCAGGCGGGCGGTGCCGGAGAGATCGATGAAGGCCTCATCCAGCGACAGGGGTTCGATGGCGGGGGTGAGTTCATCCATCAGGGCGCGGATGGCGCGCGAGGCTTCGACATAGGCGGCCATGCGGGGTTTCACGACGACGGCTTCGGGGCAGAGTTTCAGGGCCTGAAACATCGGCATGGCGGAGCGGACGCCCTTGATGCGGGCGATGTAGCAGGCGGTGGAAACGACGCCGCGCCTGCCGCCGCCGATGATGACGGGCTGGTCGCGGATTTCCGGGTTGTCGCGTTTTTCGACGCTGGCATAGAAGGCGTCGCAATCCATGTGAGCGATGGTGAGGTCGTAAAGTTCGGGATTGAAAACGACGCGAGGGGACCGGCAGGCGGGGCAGCGGGCGCCGGCTTCAAACTGGGTCAGACAATCTCGGCAAAGGGCGGGCATGATGGGGGAGGATAGGCCCAACGGGGCCGGACTCCCAGAAGTATTTTAAAGGTGTCCGCGTGCGGACATATGGTTAAGGTGTTGATATTGTTGTTGGATTGGAAAATTGGGTTTGATTTCTTGCGGGGGGCGCAAGGGTTGGGTTTGGTGTGGCGGGTGAGCCTTGCCCTACGGATTGCAATGGTTGATCGGTGGAATGGTGGGTGAAATCACCCACCCTACG
>JAHEAO010000054.1 GCA_024642725.1 Paracoccaceae bacterium
TCAAAGTGATGTCGAAACATTTCACAAGCTGGACTACGAATTTCATCGGTTGCTCTGCTGTGCCGCCGATTGCGAATTCGCATTCCAGACGATTGCAGAGAACAAAGCTCAGATTGATCGCCTTTGTGTTCTGAGCCTGGCAGAGATCAAGGACGTCAATGTTCTCTACCATGATCACTTGGCGATATTCACATCGCTCAAGGCAGGTGATGAAAATCGTTTGGTGGCAGACATTCGCGCTCATCTGAGACGTCTGGACACGACAATCGAAGCCGTCCGGCGGGAGCATAAGGAATATTTTGAGGACTGACCGATCGACCACGGCTCAGGTTGCAAGGCGTCGGCACCACGGCTTGTGTAGCCAAAGAGTGTCGCCAAGCTGATACGCGCCGCGCATCGGCCAAGAAAGGAACCCGAAGGGTGACAGCATTTCCGATCGTTGCAACGGCAGAGGGCGTGAGCAGGCAGGTGCTTGCGGACCACCCCGAACTCATGGTCGTTGCCTTCAGGTTCGAACGGGCCGGTGCTGAAGGGGCCCGTCACCGTCATGTCCATGTACAATCTACCTTCGTCGAGAGCGGTCGCTTTCGCTTTTGGGTGGATGATACTGTCTTGGAATTCGGCCCGGGCGACAGTTTCGTCATTCCGTCCAATGCCGATCACGAATGTCTCTGCATCGAGCCGGGAACACTCATCGATTGCTTCACCCCCCGGCGAGAAGACTTCCTTTGAATGCTGGGGAACTTGAGACCGCGCGATTCGCGGCGTGAATACCGGTTCTCGATCTTCTTCAAAGCCAGCATGTGAGCGCAAGCCGAAGCGCGGCGGATCACGCAATTTGACCCAGACCAGTGGCCTCTCACCCCGCCAAGCGGTCAGACCATGGTATTGGCGCATGGCCAAGCGCACATTCCCCATGGCCTGTCTCTTGAAATGACTAGCTCCGCCCGAATTGAAGAACCAGAGCCCTGGGCCGTTCGACAGAGCAGCTATTCAAAGATCGATCCCCTGATACTCTCCCCGTTCGTCATGCGCTGGTAGAGATGCTCGTTCCAATAGGGTGTCCAGCATATGAGCACCTTTCCGGTGCCTTCAAACACCCTCAACCGATCCTGCCCCGAGATGAGATTGCGAGGGAAACCTGCCGCCCTCTGCGATTTGAACTTCAGTCCTTTCGTTCGGCCCAGAACCAGCCGCCCCTGCACTTTGACGGCACCGTCTTTCACCTGCAGCTCTTCGACGGGACCCGGTGAATTGATGGCCACGCGACCCGATCCGGAAATCGTAGTCTTCCAGGGGAAAAATCCGTCACCTGCCCAAAGGCTTGCCCACAGCGGGTCCTTCGTCATGCCCAGCTTGATGCTGCCCTCGCTGGCCCAGTAGACGCCACGTTCCATGATCCAACGGTCGCCCGGTGCATTGTCAAAAACATGAAAGCCCCGCAGCGAGGGCTGCAGATAGATCGTTCCGGTGCCCTGATAGAACGGTCTTATGCGGGATTCTCTCGTGAATATCCCGCGCAACATATCCGCGACATTCGGCAGGCGCGGGGTGAACCGGATGTTCCCGTTCATGTTGGAGAGCGCCCCATGCGCCGCGCGAACGGTTTCCTCCTCAATGCGGATACTGACCTGCCGCATCCCTTCGACGTTGCGAATAGTGAATTCAGCCATCGGCGGTTCCCTGTCGTGCGGGTTCGTCCCAAATCATCAATCGCTCCCAAAGAAGCTCATACCCTTGCGGCGGCAGTCCCGATGGGCCTCTAAGCGGACGATCAAGCGTAACGATGACAAACAGGATGACGCCCAGAAAGAAGGCGGTGATTGTGCCAATGACGAAATGCGCGACCAGACGCATGCGCAGGACAACCAGAAGCAGGATGTTGATGGCTGCCCCCACCAAAACGGCATACCAGAGAACGGCGGGAATTTCGGTAACGACTCCCGTCAGGCGTTTCTGCCGCTCCTGCGAAAACTGTTGGAGCGAATTCATCGCTTCGGCATGTATGATCCGCTCGCCCTCGGTCGTTGGTTCAAACTTGGACAAGGACCCACGGATCGCGTCCACGCGATTGAAGCCTCCATTCAGTATCTCACCCTTGCGGTGCGCCGGCCAATCCTTGTGAATGGTGTAGAGAACATAGTCGCGCATCATCCACTTGATCTCGGACCGCGTTGGCTCCGGATAAGCCGAGATTTGTGCATAGAGGCCGCCAAATGCGGTTGCCTCATTGGTGATGCTGGTGCGGACCTGTTCGGAATTCTGATAGGCCGCGACGGTCAGAAGACCCAGAAGCAATCCATTGAAAAGGCTAAAGCTTGCTGTCGCTTGCGCTATTGTGGAATTGAAGTCCGGACCTGTCCCGATCAAAATCCGGAACACCGGCTTGATCACCAGAAGACCGAAGAGCATCACTGCGATCGAAAGGATCGACGACCAGACAGCCAATGTCTGAAATGGGACGTCATAGACGAAATCAGGCATAGCCCTTCCCCCCGAAGGCCAATCTTACTGATGTCCGCTGGCTCCGGCACCGCGACCAAGTTCTGGAACGCACGGTAAGAAAGACAGCGCGCCATAGACCTGTAGCGTATTGCACACTACTCTGTGCTTGGCTGCAAGAGCCATGCAACAAATTGAGTCCGAAATGCTGCGTATTGCCCTAACCTTGATGACTTTCGCTATCGGGTCCGCCCACGAGATCAGTGCACAAGACCTGACGGTATTTAGCATCGGAACCGGTGATATCGACGGGGGATATTACGCGACGGCCAAGTCGCTGTGCGATCCAATCAATGTTGCAAGTGATCGTCGTTTGCGCTGCAGCCCAGAGCCGACGAGCGGCTCTATCTACAACCTGACCATGCTCGAAAATGGTGAGCTTGATTTTGCCTTTGCCCAGTCTGACTGGCAACTTGCGGCCCTTCGCGGAACCGGGCCGTTCGCAGGACGCCCCATGGCCGACCTTCGAAGTGTCATGTCGCTCTACCCAGAGACGATTACGATACTCGTCGGGCGTAACAGCGGAATCTACAGTCCGAAGGACTTGCCAGGAAAAAAGATCGACATCGGCCTCCCGTCCTCTGGTCGACATGCCACAGCCCTTGGAATACTGGAGCGCTCCGGGATGGACTCGTCGCTCTACGGGACATTCGCAGAGTTGACGCAGGAACAGGCAATTGACGGGCTCTGCGATGAAAGCATCGATGCCACGCTTCTGGTCATTGGCCACCCGTCAACTGTTGTTGCACGGGCTCTGTCAGAATGCGGCGCACGCATTCTTGCCCCGAACGGACCCGGGTTTCAAAGGGCTCTGGCCAATACGCCGGATTTCGTTGGCTCGACAATCGCCGCTGGGACCTATCCGGAACTGCTCCAAGACGTAGAAAGTTACGCAGTTTATGCAACTTTGGTCACACGCGCCGATGTTGCCCCGGCAATCGTCAATGCCATGGTGTCGACGACTCTCTCACGTCTGGAACTTCTGTCATCAGTGGAACCGCGGCTTTCCGGACTTACCATCGACAACATGCGGACCAAGGGTCTGACCGCGCCGATGCACGACGAAGCAACATTGGCGATCGATCAGTTCGCGTTGTCCAGCGCCAAGAATTAAGACCTCCGGCGGTTGCGGTCGGATCGAAAGAGAGAAGGCGTTCTTGCTACGACAACCGGGCGCCGGCAGCATCAAACCGGAAGATGCGTTCGGGTTTGAAGCCCAGACGGACATTTTGTCCCGCGTCAATGTCATGCTGCCCAAAGAGCCGCGCCGTGATCTGGTGACCGTTGACTTGAGCGATCACATTCGTATCTCCACCCAGATGCTCGACATGTTCAACGTTCGCGCCAAGCTTCCCCTTGTCAGACAAATAAAGATCCTCGGGGCGGACGCCCATGATGTCGCCGTCGCTCTCATCAAGGATCGCCGCCGGAAAGAAATTCATCGCGGGGGATCCAAGGAAACCGGCGACGAACTGATTGGCCGGGTTGTTGTAAAGCTCCATTGGACTGCCAACCTGTTCCACCCGGCCATCGCGAAGGACGACGATCTTGTCGGCCAGCGTCATCGCTTCGGTCTGATCGTGCGTCACGTAGATCATCGATGCACCGAGTTGCCGGTGGAGGTTGGCAATCTCGATCCGCGTATTCATGCGCAATGCGGCATCAAGATTTGACAACGGTTCGTCGAACAGGAACAGCTTCGGTTCGCGTACGATCGCGCGGCCGATGGCAACGCGCTGCCGCTGCCCGCCCGACAGCTCAGAAGGAAAGCGATCGAGATAGGGGTCAAGGTTCAGCATCCTGCTCGCCTCAGCGACCCGCGCGTCTATCACCGCCTTGCTTTGTCCGGCCTGCTTCAGCGCCAGTGACATGTTCTTTCGAACGTTCAGGTGCGGGTAGAGTGCGTAGCTTTGGAACACCATGGCAATGCCGCGCTTCGAGGGCGGCGTATTGTTCACCAGTTCATCGCCGATGCGGACCTCGCCCGAAGTGGCGTCTTCGAGTCCTGCGATAACTCGTAGAAGCGTCGATTTTCCGCATCCGGAAGGGCCGACGAAGACCACGAATTCGCCGTTCTGAACCTCGATATCGACGTCTTTCAGGACGTGAACATTCCCGAATGACTTGTTGACCTTTTTAAGCGTAAGGGCGCTCATTCTGCGGCCTCCTCCAACGAAATGGGTTGACCTGTGCGAATGCTCTTGTCCGCAGCCAGGCAGATGGCAAGCGACTGGACAGCGTCGGACATGTGTCGCGTCAGATCAATGTCTTCCGTGATCGCCCGCAGCACATAGGCTTGCTCGGCATCGCAGAGTGCCTGATGCCCTGGCTCATCCGGCAATTCGATGGTCTCGTCCTTTCCAGGGCGATGCAGAAGGAGGCCACCCACTTTCGTATGCCCGTCGATGTCCGCCGAAGCGCCCTTGTTGCCTTCCGTGATCGAAACTGACCCGTTGGGAGAAACGATGTCTTTCACAAAGAAGGCCGTCTCCGACATCATCGGACCCCATCCGGCCTCGTACCAGCCAATAGAACCATCAGCGAAGATCACCTGAAACTGGCCGTAGTTATACATGTCCGGTGGTATCTCATCGGTAAGGCGCAGACCCATGCCATGGACACGCAGCGGTGTGGCATCGGTGATCTGGCACATCACATCGACATAATGCACCCCGCAATCAACGATGGGTGAGGTGGATTGCATGAGTGCCTTGTGCGTTTCCCAATCCGCACCGGACGATTGCTGGTTCAGGTTCAGGCGGAAGACATATGGCCCGCCAAGCCCGCGCGCCTCCTTGATCAAGCGTTGCCAGGATGGGTGGTGGCGCAAGATGTAACCGACGACAAGCTTGCGTCCCGTTTCCACCGCCGTGGACACGACGCGACGCGCGTCGTCAACGGTTGTCGCCAGCGGCTTTTCCACAAAGACGTGGCATCCGGCCTTCATCGCGGCGCAGGCGTAATCTGCGTGGCTGTCCGAATAGGTTGCGATCACCATCAAGTCCGGCGACAGCGCAAGCCCCTCTTCGAATGTGGCAAACCTTGGATAGGCGGCCAGCGCATCCGGCAACTCGACGTCAGAGCGATTGACCAGACCGACAATCTGGACATCCCCTTGCTTGTGTAGCGCCAGGGCGTGCGACCGGCCCATATTGCCCAATCCCGCGACAACAGCTTTGATCATTTGACCGCCCCCGATGTGATGCCGCGGATCAGTTGCCGCGAAAAGATGACATAGAGGATGAGGACCGGCAGGATCGCCATTGAAAGCGCAGAGAGCACCGCGTTCCAGTCGGTTACGAACTGCCCGATGAAGACCTGACTGCCCAGCGTCAGGGTCTTTGTCTCTTCTGACGGTGCAAGGATCAGCGGAAACCACAGATCATTCCAGATCGGGATCATGTTGAAAACGGCCACGGTCGCCATCGCCGGGCGTACAAGTGGCAACACGAGCCGGAAAAAGATCGTGTATTCGCTCAGCCCGTCGATCCGGCCCGCGTTCTTCAGATCATCAGACACTTGTCGCATGAACTCGGACAGGATGAAGACCGCCAGAGGCAAACCTTGCGCCGTGTAGACAAGGATCAGTGCCCAGAGCGAGTTCACAAGTCCTGTGGCCACCATCAGTTCCAGAATGGCCACCGTGCCGATCCGGATCGGAATCATGATGCCAAGCGCCAGATAGAGACCCATCAGCATGTTGCCCTTGAAGCGGTATTCACTGAGCGCAAAGGCGGCCATGGCGCCGAACATAAGAACAAAGAACAGCGTAACAACGGTAACGATCATGGAGTTCTGAAAATAGAGGAAGAAGTCCCCCTGCTTCATCACGGTCTGATAGCCGATCAGCGAGAAACTTTCGGCATCGGGAAGGGCCAGCGGCTCTCGGAAGATCGCCTTGCGTGTCTTGAAGCTGTTGATCAGGATGACGAAGACCGGGAACAGGGCGATCAGCACATACAAGATGAGCGCACCGTGCATCATCGCAGTGTTGAATGGATTGGTACGGGCCTTGTTCATCGTGAGATCCTCAAAGCTGGTACCGGCGCATGCGGGTCTGAATCCCAAAGAGGTAGATGCAGACGCCGACAAGGATGATTGCGAACATGGCACCTGCGATGGCAGAGCCCATATGCGGGTCGCCCAGCTGCAGTTGGAAGCCAAAGAAGGTCCGATACATGAATGTGCCGAGGATATCTGTCGAGAAATCCGGCCCGGCAAGCGCGCCCTGAGCCGCATAGATCAGGTCAAACGCATTGAAATTACCCACGAATGTCAGGATCGAGATGATCCCGATCGACGGTAGGATCAGCGGCAGCTTGATCTTCCAGAAAGACGCCATGCCCGTGATCCCGTCGACCTCCCCGGCCTCTAGAATTTCCTCGGGGATCGACAGGAGCGCCGCGTAGATCAGCATCATAGGTATCCCCACGAATTGCCAGACCGAAATCAACGCAAGAGTGGTCAGCGCATATTCCTCTTTGCCAAGCCAAGGAGCGAACAGAGATTTCAGCCCGACCGCGTCCAGCATCGAGGGAGCGATCCCCCAGATCGGCGACAAGATCAGTTTCCATGCAAAACCCACGATCACGAAACTCAGGATAGTCGGAATGAAGATGGCTGAACGATAGAGCGCCGCGAAGCGCAGGCGCGGATGGCTCAAGATCGCTGCCAGCGCGATTCCAATCGGGTTCTGCACCAGCATGTGAATGATGAAGAACCAGAAGTTGTTCCCCAAGGCATTCCAGAATTGTTCCGACCAGATCGGGTCAAGAAAAAGCGTCCGGAAATTTGTCAGCCCGACAAAAACCCGCTCCTGGTCGACCTTGCTGTAGAGAGCCAGACGAAGGGTATTGAAAAGCGGGAAGATCATCACGGCCGTATAGACCAGCACGGCCGGAGCCAGAAAGACAGCTATGTGCCAGCGGATGCGTCGGTTCTGCATCGGGAATCTCCTGAGTTGTCCGGGCGGCGATTGCCCGCCCGGACTGCACAGCAAATGGAGCCTATTGCTGCGGTTCGTACCAGCTCGCCAGGCCTTCCTGCAGCTTGGCGCCCAGTTCTTCCGGAGTCGAAGTGCCCTTGATCGCGGCCACCGACGCGCCCCAGGTTTCGTTTTCCAGGTTCGGAGTCCCGCGCGAGAGGATCTGATAGGTCGAACGGATCGTGGATTCACATTCGCCGCGCCAGCTCACGAACTCCTTCGCCAGCGGGTCGTCAAGCTCGACCGGGGTCTTGGACAGCGGGAAGAAACCCGGCAGGGCGTTGCCGAAGATCGTCGCGAATTCCGGGCTGGCCACCCATGCGAGGAATGTGCGGGCCGCATCCGGGTTCTTGCTTGCCGCATTCATCCCGATGCCGATGTCGGTGTGGTCCGAGATATAGCAGGTGTCGCCCGCATTCTGCACCGGCGGTTTGAAAGCACCCATTTCGAAATCAGCCTGCGTGTTGAAGCCCGAGATCTCCCAGCTGCCGGCCGGGTAGATGGCGGCGCGACCCAGGGTAAAGATGTTCTGGCTGTCGGGATAGGTCTGCGCCTCGTAGCCGTCGCCGAGGTAGGCGCCCCATTTCGCCAGCGTTGCATAGGGTGCAACCCAGTCCGCATCCGTCAACTTCTGTTCGCCGGCGATCAGCGCGCGGCGGCCCTCTTCGCCCTTCCAGTAGTTCGGACCAATGTTGTTGTAGCCCATTGTGGCGGCTTCCCATTGGTCATTGGTGCCCATGGCCATCGGGATGTAGGTACCGTCTTCCTTGATCTTGTCGAGCGCCGCGAAGAATTCGGCCTCTGTTGTCGGCTCGTCGATGCCGAGTTCTTCAAAGGCATCCTTGTTGTAGATGAAGCCATGGATCACCGAGGCCATCGGCACGCAGAAAGAAGCCGAGCCGTCATCAGTTTGCCAAGCGGACTTCGCAACGTCCGAGAAGTTTGACATGGCCTCCATGTCGTCAAGGTCGGTGAGGTGGCCGGCTTCGAACAGCGCCAGCGAGGCATCGAACGGGCGGCAGGTGATCAGGTCACCGGCGGAACCGGCATCCAGCTTCGAGTTCAGAACAGCGTTGTATTCTGCCGGCGCCGACGGGGTGAAATTCACCTTGATACCGGGGTTCTCAGCCTCGAAAGCGGGAATGATTTTTTCTTGCCACAAGGCCAGATCATCGTTCCGCCAGCTTTCAATCGTCAAAGTGACGTCTTGTGCAAATGCGCTAGTGGCAATCAGGGTCGTACTGGCGAGGGCCAGCTTCAGGACTTTGCGTTTCATTTGGATCCTCCTGTTTTGGTGTAAAGCAGTTCTTGTCATTCCAATCGCGCCAAAGCGGGCCGAATGTGCCCGCCCGTTTCCTTCAGAAGGCTACGGGCGAGGTCAGGTGTCACGTCGCGAGCAGCGACGAGAATGGCTGTCTTGACGTCTCCGTTTGATATCTCCAGCGCCGCAACGGCCCGCGCTTGAGCAACTCCGGCAATACGCGCGACGATTCCGCGCGCGCGCTCATGCAGCTTTGTATTGTCGGCCCGAAGATTGACCATCATGCCGTCATGCACATGGCCCAGCTCGACCGCCATCAACGTCGACAGCATGTTGAGCGCAATCTTCTGAGCGGTTCCCGCCCCCATCCGGGTTGACCCAGAGATGACTTCTGGTGGCGTGGACAGCAGAATCGGATGATCCGCAAGTTCCAGCAACTGCGACCCAGCATTGTTGGCCACACCAATCAGAGTGGCCCGGCGGGACTGCGCGATGCGCGCTGCGGCAATGGTGTATGGCGTGCTGCCGCTCGCCGAAACCGCGATAACCGTATCGAGCGGACCAAGCATCCTCAGTGCAGCTTGCAGTTCGTCTGTTTCGTCCTCCGTTCCACCCGGCATTTCGACGCCGATCGGCTGCCCTCCCGCCATGTGAATCCGAATTTGGGATGCGGGAATCGAAAAGGTGCCGCCGAGTTCCAGCGCATCTGACGCAGCCATCAGACCGGATGATCCGGCGGCAACGTAATGCAGAACTCCGCCTCGCCTGACGGTATGCGCCATCGCCGAAGCGCCCGAGCAAATTGACGCTGTGGCGTCGCGCAACGAGATGGCGGCTGCAATCTGGGCTTCGGCAAGAAGCTTTGCGATTTCGGCGGACGGACGCACGTCAAGGCCACTGGCCTCATCGTGCAACTGTTCGGTCGCCTTGACTGACACGTGATTCTCCCCCGATATGCGACTTAAGATACCTTTATAATACCATTTGTCTACCACTTTATTATTCCGACCCTAAACCGCCATAACAGCGCCGAAATACCCGTCAATTCTAATATTTGGTATCATTTTGGCCTTCTCATTTTACCAAAGGTATTGTAAAGGTGTCGATATGATTGACTCGCTGAAACCCATGGTGCTGGCCGTCGATGGCGGCGGAACACGCTGCCGGATCGCCGCATCGGGCGATCGCGGGCGCATGGTTGTTGAAACCGGATCAGCGAATGTATCCACGAATTTCAGCGCCTCGGTTGGCGAATTGCTCGATGGGCTTTCGCAGCTTGCGGCACAGGCCGGGCTCCACCTTGACCAACTGGCTGATCTTCCGGCCTATGTTGGACTCGCGGGCGTCACCGGACCGGATGTGGCAGATCGCTTGGCCGCAGCGCTGCCACTGCGGAACCTGCGAATCAACGACGATCGGCCGGCAGCCCTGAGAGGCGCGTTAGGACAGCGGAGCGGATTTGTGACCCATTGCGGCACAGGGTCTTTCTTCGCCGCGCAGATCGGGGAAAAGACACTGTTCGCGGGTGGATGGGGCTCTGTGCTGGGCGATGAGGCATCGGCACAATGGGTTGGACGTCGCGCGCTTGCAATCACACTGGAACAGGTGGATGGCCGCGCCGCGCGGTCGCGGCTGTCAGACGAACTTCTCGCCGAGTACGACGGAAGCGCCGGCATCGTGCGGTTCGCGGGCTCGGCATCTCCGGCAGATTTCGGCGTTCTTGCACGGACAGTGACACGCCACGCCGCAGATGGCGACGTGATGGCCATTGGAATCCTGCAATCGGGCGCCGATGAAATTGCGCGCTCGCTTTCCGCCCTGGGCTGGACCACTGACCTGCCGATCTGCCTGACAGGAGGGATCGGCCCCTGTTACAAGACATACCTTCCCGGTGAGATGCGGGCGAAGCTGATTGCACCGCAAGGCGAACCGCTTGACGGCGCGCTGGCTCTGGCGCGTGACCTTGAAAGGGATACAGCGCATGGACGTGGCTGAGTTCCTGCGCCCCGAAGGTTGGCTTGGTCGCAGCGGCGGCCCGCGCTACGTTCAGCTGCGGCGCCGTTTGGAAGAGGGCATCGAAGGCGGCATCCTCGCACCGAACAGCTCACTTCCGCCTGAACGCGAGATTGCAGAGATCACCGAATTGTCCCGTGTCACCGTGCGCAAGGCCATCCAGGAGCTTGTGCGTGAAGGCGCGATCGAGCAGCGGCAGGGCTCTGGTTCGTTCGTCCGTGAACCGGTGATGCGCGTCGAGCAATCTCTGTCACACCTGACCTCCTTCACCGAAGACATGCGAGGGCGCGGGCTCGAGACGACGTCAAAATGGCTTGAACGAGGTATCTTCATACCCTCATCCGAGGAAATCGCAGCGCTTGGGCTTTCGGCCGGGGATCAAGTGTCCCGCATCTATCGCTTGCGCGAGGCCGGCGGGCGCCCGATGGCTTTGGAACGCGCATCGCTGCCAATGGACATTCTTCCGAACCCGATTGAAGTCACAACCTCGCTGTACGAGTTGCTGGATCAGTCGGGCAACCGCCCGGTCCGCGCCGTCCAAAAGATCTCCGCAATCAACCTTGAACCCGCCGAAGCCGACCTGCTTGGCGTGGCCGAAGGCACGGCCGGTCTGCGCATCCAGCGCACTTCGTATCTTAACACCGGTCGGGTCGCCGAGCTGACGCGGTCGATTTATCGCGGCGACGCCTACGATTTCGTGGCCGAACTGCGGTTGTCAAACTGAAAGGCCGAATGGAATGTCAAAGAAAGCGACCCAGATGAAGACCGAGATCCAAGAGATCCCGGACGCGGTGGAACGGCTTCTAACTCAGGGCGGCGGTGCGATCGTAAAGGCTGCGGATGCCGTGCGGCAGAGCAACCCGCCATACCTTCTGTCGGTTGCCCGAGGGTCATCCGATCACGCCTGCACTTTCCTGAAATACGCAAGCGAACTCTTGCTAAAGCGCCCTATGGCCTCTGTGGGACCGTCCGTGAAGTCAATCTACGGCGTCGATCTTGCCTGCGACGGGGCGCTCTGTATATCGGTGTCGCAGTCGGGCCAGAGCCCTGACATCGTCAGAATGACCCAAGCGCTCGGAGCCTCTGGCGCTTTTACGGTGGCAATAACGAACAACCCGACTTCGAGGCTGGCGGGTGTGGCGCGCGCCACCTTGCCCATCCATGCCGGGCCGGAACAAAGCGTGGCGGCGACAAAGACATTCGTCACATCTCTTGTGGCGGGTCTCTGGTTTCTCGCGGAACTCAAACAGGATGCGGACCTCATCAGAGCGATCCGTTCACTGCCCACCCATTTGTCTGCGGCGACCAAATGCGATTGGTCGGCTGCGGCAAATGCCATTGACGGTCGACCGCTTTATACTTTGGGGCGCGGGCCGTCCTGGGCCATCTCGAACGAGGCCGCTCTGAAGTTCAAGGAAACCTGCCTGATCCAAGCCGAAAGCTATTCCTCCGCCGAAGTCATGCATGGCCCTGTCTCAATCGTTGAACATGGCTTTCCAGTTATCGCCTTCGCAGCCGGAGATGCCGCAGAGGACGCCCTGAGCGAGGTCGCCGACGCTCTGTCCGAAAAGGGCGCGCATGTCTTTGCCACCACCAACCGGGTGTCCCGAGCCCAGACCCTGCCCCATATCCGCACCAATCACTGGCTGACCGACCCGATTGCCGCCATCGTATCTTTCTATGGCATGGTTGAATCCGTCGCGCACCTGCGCGGTATAGACCCGGATGCGCCGCGACATCTCAACAAGGTAACCGAAACCATATGACCGGATCGACGATCACCTACCTGGGCGGGCCAATCTTTGATGGCCATACTTTGCGGGCGGGCTTGGCTGCCCGCTTTTGGGATGGCCAACTGGTAGAATTGGGCCCGGAGTCCGAGATTAACTTGGACAATTCAGTCGTGAACCTCGATGGCGATTTCCTGAGCCCTGGTTACGTCGACCTTCAGGTTAACGGCGGGGACGGCATCATGTTCAATGACGATCCGTCGGTTGCAACATTGCGCCGGATCGCCGCGGCGCATCGCAGGCTGGGCGCGACGTCCATCCTGCCGACACTGATTACCGACACGGCGGAAAAGACACGTGCCGCCATCGATGCCGCAGTCGCCGCCTTGGCTGCGGGCGTTCCCGGAATTGCCGGACTTCATCTGGAAGGCCCGCACCTGTCCATCGCGCGAAAAGGCGCGCATGACGCTGAACTTATCAGAAAGATGGAAACCACGGATCTTGAGGCGCTGCTCGCGGCGGCGCGGAAGCTTCCCGCGTTGAAAGTGACCGTCGCGCCTGAAAATACCAGCCTTGAACAGGTCACTGCCCTGTCCCGCGCCGGGGTCATCGTTTCGCTTGGTCATACCGACGCCGGTTTTGAAACCTGCGTCGCTTATGCAAAGGCAGGGGCGCGCTGCGCCACCCATCTCTTCAACGCCATGAGCCAGCTTGGGAATCGCGAACCTGGGCTTGTCGGCGCAGTACTTGCCAGCGGGAGCCTCTCCGCCGGGCTCATCGCTGATGCAATTCACGTGCATCCAGAAACGATGCGCGCCGCCTGGGCGGCAAAGACCGGTCCCGGCTCAATCTTTCTTGTTAGCGATGCGATGGCGGTGGCGGGAACAGACATGACCGAGTTCCAGCTCGAAGGCCGCGCGATCCGGCGCAAGAACGGCCGCCTTACACTCGAAGACGGAACTCTGGCTGGCGCTGATCTTGATCTGACGACCGCAATCCGGACGCTTTCGACGCGGGCGGGAGTTGATCTGGAACAGGCCATGCGGGCTGCAACGAGCATCCCCGGCGCATTGATCGGAAAGCGCGTAGAATTGTCGACCCAGCACGGGGTTCCTCTTTCGGACGTGATCCGGATTTCCGCCGATCTTAGAGTGATCAAATAGCTTCCGTCAGAGCAGGCAGGCGGACGTGCCCGGCCCGCGCAGCGGATCTGGATTGTCGCTCCGAGTTGCGCATCCAAAAGGCTGCAACCGTTGCGTGACTGCCTGCAACTGGCCTCGTCGCTACCGCAGCCAAACCCTTGGGACGGTCCATCGATTGCGCAATCTCAGGCCTGTCTGTCAGCCAGCACCGCAAGCCTTCCCGTCAGCGTGATCTTGGCGGATTGATCGCTTCTCGGACAACGTCCGAGATCCTCAGAAGTTCGCGGCCCAGCGGGTTGGTGTTCCGCCAGATCATGCCAATTGTTCGAGACGGCTGTGGATCTTTGAAACTCGCAATCGCGACTTCGGTCGACCGTGTCTCGACCTCAACCGCCATTTCCGGAAGCAACGTGACCCCCATGCCGGCTCCGACCATCTGAACAAGCGTCGTAAGCGAACTCGCGTCTAGTCCTTCTCGTGGTTGCGCAGACCGTATATTGCAGAACGAAAGCGCCTGATCGCGAAAGCAATGCCCTTCTTCAAGCAAAAGAAGCTTCATTTCCTGAAGCGCCGCACGATCCGGAACCGGCTTACCCGCGTCGGTCGCTGGTCGAACGAGCACGAATTTCTCGGACAATAGCTGCACTTCATTGAGCGATGGTTCCGAGACGGGAAGCGCGACGACAGCCGCATCAATTCGCCCGTCGGTCAGCTCTTGTATTAGTTTCTGCGTGAGGGTTTCTCGGACATGGATGTCGAGTCCGGGATGTGTCCGGGAAAGCTCCTTGATAATCGCGGGCAGCAAGTAAGGCGCGATCGTGGGGATGATTCCGATTCGTAACCGGCCGACGAGGCGATCTCGCGAAGCCCGCGCCAGATCTTCAAGTTCATCGACCGACCGCAATATGTCGCGGACGCGAAGCGCCAGCGCCTCGCCGAAAACCGTAAGCCTGACCTGTCGGGCGCCCCTTTCAAAAAGGATCGCGTTAAGTTGTTGTTCCAGTTCCTTGATTTGCACTGAGAGCGCGGGCTGCGAGATCGAACAGGCCGCCGCTGCGCGCCCGAAATGCGCATGGTGCGCCAAGGCTTCAAAGTAGCGAAGCTGCTTGAAAGTGAGGTTCATCATAAGAACAGGTTATTGCTGTCATCAGAATTTTCAACTTAATTAAATTGCAATCGTTTGGTAGAAATACGCGACCGCGTGGGCGTCCTTTGATGGACAACCTGGGAAGTGAGCCTTCCAAAGCGGACCAGTCTAGTATTGCAGCCAAGATCGGAGAAAATCATGGACGGAAACGACGTCGCCAAAGCTGGCAAATGCCCGGTAATGCACGGTGGGATCACCGCAACGGGAACCTCTGTGATGGACTGGTGGCCCAACGCGCTCAACCTCGACATCCTGCACCAGCACGACACCAAGCCGAACCCGATGGGCAAGGATTTCAACTACCGCGAAGAGGTGAAAAAGCTGGATGTGCCAGCGCTCAAGGCCGACCTTCACGCGCTGATGACCGACTCCCAGGATTGGTGGCCCGCCGACTGGGGGCACTACGGTGGCCTCATGATCCGCATGGCATGGCACGCGGCGGGCACCTATCGACTGGCAGACGGTCGCGGCGGCGGCGGCACCGGTAGTCAGAGATTTGCACCGCTGAATTCCTGGCCCGACAACGTCAGCCTCGACAAGGCGCGTCGTTTGCTGTGGCCGATCAAGAAGAAATACGGCAACAAGATTAGCTGGGCGGATCTCATCATCCTCGCGGGTAACGTCGCATATGAATCGATGGGGCTGAAGACTTTCGGCTTCGGCTTCGGGCGTGAAGACATCTGGCACCCCGAGATCGATACCTATTGGGGCGCCGAGAAGGAATGGCTGGCGCCGAGCGATGGGCGCTACGAAAATCTGGACGACCCTTCGACCATGGAAAACCCGCTGGCCGCCGTGCAGATGGGTCTTATCTACGTCAATCCCGAAGGCGTGAATGGTAAGCCTGACCCGATCAAGACCGCGGCCCAAGTGCGCGAAACCTTTGCACGCATGGCCATGAACGATGAGGAAACCGCCGCCCTGACAGCTGGCGGCCACACGGTAGGAAAGTGCCACGGCAACGGCGACGCCGGCGCGCTCGGCCCTGACCCGGAAACTGCAACGGTCGAAATGCAAGGCCTGGGATGGGCAAACCCCAACATGCAGGGCAAGGCTGCAAGGGCCGTAACTTCGGGCATCGAAGGCGCATGGACGACGGAGCCGACCAAGTTCGACATGGGGTATTTCAAGCTTCTCTTCGGCTATGAATGGGAATTGAAGAAAAGCCCGGCCGGCGCGCAGCAGTGGGAGCCGATCGGCATCAAGGAAGACGACAAGCCGGTTGACGCCTCCGACCCATCCAAACGCCATAACCCGATCATGACCGATGCGGACATGGCGATGAAAGCGGACCCCGTCTACAACGCTATCTGTCAGAAGTTCATGGCTGATCCCGAGTATTTCAAGGACACCTTTGCCCGGGCATGGTTCAAGCTGACGCACCGCGACATGGGTCCCAAGGTCCGCTACATCGGCCCCGATGTGCCTCAAGAAGACCTGATCTGGATGGATCCGGTTCCATCGGGTTCAACTGGCTACGATGTTGCTGCGGTGAAGGCTAAGATCGCCGCCAGCGGGCTGAGCATCGCCGAGATGGTCAGCACTGCATGGGACAGCGCCCGGACCTACCGAGGCTCTGACATGCGTGGCGGGGCCAACGGCGCACGCATCCGTCTGGCGCCTCAAAAGGACTGGGCCGGCAATGAGCCAGAGCGCCTGTCAAAGGTCCTCTCGAAGCTTGAACCGATTGCCGCCAAAAGCGGGGCCAGCATCGCGGATGTCATCGTGCTCGCGGGCAATCTCGGGGTGGAACAGGCAGCCAAGGCTGCCGGGTTCGACGTCGAAGTGCCCTTCGCTCCGGGCCGCGGCGATGCGACCGACGAGATGACGGATACCGGCTCTTTCGATGTCCTTGAACCGGTCGCCGACGGCTTCCGCAACTGGCTGAAGAAGGACTATATTGTCAGCCCCGAAGAGTTGATGCTTGATCGCGCGCAGCTCATGGGCCTGACCGCCCCGGAGATGGTGGTTCTGGTCGGTGGGATGCGGGCGATGGGCACCAACCATGGCGGCTCCAAGCATGGCGTCTTTACCGACCGCGCAGGCGCGCTGACGAATGACTTCTTCGTCAATTTGTCCGACATGGCCAACGCTTGGAAACCGCTGGGCAACGGCACCTACGAAATCCGCGACCGCAAGACCGGCGCGGTGAAGTGGACAGCCACGCGCACAGATCTGGTCTTCGGCTCGAACTCGATCCTTCGAGCCTATTCCGAACTCTACGCGCAAGACGATAGCGCTGGAAAATTCGTGAAAGACTTTGTCTCGGCATGGGTTAAGGTCATGAATGCCGACCGCTTCGATCTGGTCTGACCATAGTACAAAAACAAAATGGCGCGGCTGGAAATCAGCCGCGCTTTTGATTCAACGCTTGGCCGCGTAGTAGGCTACCCGGCGCTCAAGATAGGCCAAGAGCTCCGATATCGAGAATGCAAGCGCAAAGAGCACGATCAGCACGGCCCAGAAGTGCGACATCAAGAAATTCGAAGAATAAAGCTCAAAAAGAGCGCCGAATCCAACGATCGAGATCAATAACTGGCCGATGATGACGCCCTTGACGGCACGAATGATGCCAATACGAACCCCGCCCAGAATCTCGGGGAGCGCCGCCCACAAGTAGATTTTGAAAAAGGCGTCTAACGGCGAGGCCCCGAATGACCGGCCCATCTCGACAAGCGAACGATTGATCTGCATCACCCCCGCGCGGGCATTCAGGATGATGATCCATATCGCAAAGAGCGTCGTGGTGATGATGATGGAGGTCATGCCAAACCCGAACAGCACCATCAGCACGGGAACCAATGCGGTCAGTGGCGCGCTGAGGAAAATGTTGACCCACGGCAGCAGCAGTTCGTCCAGCAGACGGCTTTTGCCCATCAGAATTCCAACCGGTATCCCAACAACGATTGAAATCGTGACGCCGGAGAAGAACGCATAAGAGGTCTCGGAAAGGGCCTTCAGGAATGCAGGCGTGCCGATGATCTCGAACAACGTCCCAATCACCTCGGACAAGGGCGGGATGAAAAAGGTCAGGCCGAGCCGCCCGATGATCTCCCAAAGCAGGCCCCAAACAAGAAGCGATGACATGGCGGGCAATCTGTATCCAAAGACCGTCATGGCAGCCCTATTCCACGTAGCTTCGCAGGGAAGCCCAAATTTGATCGACGATATCCAGGTATTCGGGATCACGCCTGATGCTGTCCACGTCCTTGTGGCGAAAGCCGGTTGGCCGAATTATCTCCGAAACCCGGCTGGGGCGCGGCAGCAAGATTGCGATCTGATCAGAAACGTAGACCGCCTCCTCGATCGAATGTGTGACGAAGATGAAGGTCTTGTTTTCGTGCTTGACCAGCGACAGCAAGTCTTCCTGAAACTTGCGCCGTGTTTGTTCATCGACTGCCGAAAATGGTTCATCCAGCAGCAAGACCTGCGCATCGACCGAAAGCGCGCGCGCGAGTCCGACACGCTGACGCATGCCGCCCGACAATTCGTGCGGATAACTGTGCTCAAAGCCGGTCAGGCCCACATCACGGATATATCTCTCTGCGATGCTTTCCCGCTCCGATTTGGCGACGCCTCTCAACTCCAGTCCAAAAGCCACGTTGCGGATCACGCTGGCCCAAGGCAGCAGTGCGAAATCCTGAAAGACGAACGCGCGGTCTGGCCCAGGTCCTTCGACTTCCGCACCATTCACCTCAATCCTCCCCGAGGTGGGCTGAAGCAGACCGGCAATTATCTTGAGCAGAGTCGTTTTCCCGCAACCGGACGGTCCAAGAAGCGAAGTCAGCTGCCCGCGCGGAAATTCCAATGAAAGGTTTTTCAGCGCTTCCACGGTTCCATAGTTCTTCGACACATTCCGTACGGAGACTGCGCTATCGGGCGCTGCAGAAGTCTGCTTTTTCATGGTCGCTTCAGTCTGAGGCATAGCCACGATTATTCCCTTCAAATAGGTAGTTCTCGAGTTTCTCAAGCAGGTTCAGAAAGACGACCGCAAGCAGGATTATCGAGAATATGGCGGCATACATGCTTGGGTAATCCGCGATCGACCGGCTGTATGTAATGATGTCGCCGACGCCCGTCGGAGTTATCTTGAGCTCCGAGAGAATTGCGCCAATGAAGCCCGCGGAAATGCCCAGTCTCAACCCCGAAAAGATGATCGGCGACGCGGCCGGCAGGATGATCTTCAAAAGCACGTCGCGGTCCTTGGCAAGAAACGAATGTGCCATTTCCTTCATGGAAGCAGGAGTGTTCCGGACCGCGCTGCTGGTATTCAGAACGATGACCGGCATTGCCATGATGCAGACAACGAAAATCTTCGATGTGAGCCCGATGCCATAGGCCATGACAAGTATAGGGATCAGCGCCGCCAGCGGGGCGGCCTGCATCACCACGAAGATCGGGGAAAACAACCAGTCGAACCATGAACTGAGACCAATCCACAGCCCCAGGGTGATCCCAAGAAAGGCAGAAATCGCAACCCCCAGAACCAATGGCTTGAGTGTCTCGGCATAAGCCTGAAAGATGGAACCGTCCAAAGTCATTCGGACGAGCGCTTCCATGGTTTCAAGGAAGGTCGGGAAAGCATAGCTGACGGGGATTCGACCCGCTATTTCCCATGCACCGAAGACGATCGCTGCCGATAGGAGTTTCAGAATCAGGGGGCGGTTTTGCATGATCGGGCGTTCTTGTCCGACTTACTCAGAGAAAACCGCCTGCCCGTTATTGGGCAGGCGGCCGCGTGCTTGGAATCAGTTGGATGCAGCATCCAGAGGTGCGAGGTACCAGAAATCCTCGATGTTCAAGGTCGACGCGTCGCCGTCGAGCTGGCCTGCTGCAGAATACCACTCCATGTCGGCCTGCGCAGCCTTGCGACCACCGCCGTTCGGATCATACAACCCGCCCTCGACCGCTTCGGCATAAAAACCATCAAGCTCGTCCAGGATTTCCTTGGGGAGTTGACCGATCGGGCCGTCCGGGTTGGTTTCACGGCTGATGATGGTCGGGTCCTTCGCCATGTCCTGCCAGACGCTCAGCAGAGCCTTCACGAAGATGTCGACCTGCTCCTCGTTGGCCTTGATCCAGTCAAGATTTGCGAAAAGGGCCTCGTCGCTCGCATCGACGTCAAACATCGGCAATGCATGAAACTTGTCGCCAGCCTGCGCGATGATCTTGTTCTTGTTCGACAGGTCGAGGATCGTCGCCTCGGCCTGATCTGCAAGCATCGCGACAACCCGGTTTGCAGAGCCCGGCACATACGACCGCTCACCAAACTTGATCCCCTCACGCTCTTCAATGACGTTGGCAATCGAGTCGGTGCCACCGCCGCGCGAGTGAAGCATGATCGGTTCGCCATCAAGATCCTTCAGGCTGTTGTATTTCATGGTCGTCACCGGAAAGAACTTCAGCTTGGACAGCTGATAGATGATCCGGATCGGTGCCTTCGACCGCTGCATCGCCGCATACGGCGTGCCAAATCCGATGTCCATCTGGCCACTCAGGACAGCCTGAATGGCCAGTTCTTCGTCCGAGAACGCGGTCCACTCATAATCAAGACCGTTCGCTTTCGCCCGGTCCAGCGCAACGAAGAATGCAGCGAGTTCATCAGATGGCGTTTCAGCCAGCGCTATCTTGATCGTGTCCGCTTGCGCGGACGATAGCGCCAAACTGGCGAACATCGGAATTGCAACGACATACCCGGATATCTTCTTAACAAGCGTTTTCATGGTTCTCCTCCCTGAGACCTTGAGTGAACTTACGTCTTGAAACTGGGGCGCGGCTTAGCGCTCTTTCTTCCCCTGACCTCGTGCTCGGCTTCAAACCTCTTCAAACAAGCGCGCTGAGACTGAGCGCAGATGATTTCTCATGGCTTCGTAAGCGGCATCCGGATTGCGGCTCTCAATGGCTTCGGCAATCGCCTCGTGTTCTGCAAAACTGGAATGATCGGACGCTGGTCGGGCTGTCTTACGGGTGACGCTGCCCCAAGCGACGGCCCGACGAACCTGGTTCAGTTGATCGAAAAGCGCGAGCAGCAACAGATTGTCGCTCGCCTCGGCAATAGACCGGTGAAACAGGTCATCCTGAACCTCGTAGTCGCTCCAATTCGGCGCAGAATGCGCACGCTCCATCGCAAGCTTCATTTGCGCCATCGCCTTGCCAGACGCGTTGACGGCCGCTTCACGCGCAATCGCAGGCTCGATCGCGAGGCGTGCACGCATCATGCGGAATGGTGTAAGTTGACGGCCAAGTTCGGTAAGCGCGTTGGTCGATCTTGCCTCACGCTGGGTCGCCACAAAGGTGCCCTTGCCGACGTGACGCCACAGCACGCCTTCCCGTTCAAGCGCATCCAAAGCCTTGCGAAGCGTCGTCCGGGTCATATTCAGTCTGGCCGTAAGCTCCCGTTCGGCAGGAATGCGATCCCCCGCTTCATAGCCGCCGTCGGCTATGTATTTCCGCAGACTAGAGACTGCGGCATCATCCTCGAATGGTTCGCGTAGCTGAAGCAAGCGACTCCCCGATTGGTTGACCAATCACCTCATATGCGCCGCACAAAAGGCGACCACTTGATGATTATCTGCAAATTTCTCAAATACCGCAGATTGGTTGCGATTGATCTTATCACGAAACTCGCATATCACAAGTCTCAAGCTGAACAAGTTGAAAGGTCCCCCAAGATGCCCGACTACGTGATTGCGAAGCCACCTGTTGTGGCCATCCCAGTGGCTGGAGGCGGTGAGTTTCCCGTGCGTCGGGTTTATTGCATCGGTCGCAATTATGC
>JAHEAO010000118.1 GCA_024642725.1 Paracoccaceae bacterium
AAAGTAGTGAGGAGTGGTGCCGAGGCTGTCCCCAGACTGCCTCGGCAAACAAATTGAGCTGGAGCATTGCATCGTTCCAGTTCAAGCACCTGATGCTGCAATCAGGGCGCCAAACCCGATCAATGCGATGCCCAATATTGCAGGAACATGAGAATGGGCCGGCGAGAACTTCTCCAACGCGACGACAAGTGCGAGCCCTGCGACCCACCAAAGGTTCATGACCCCACCTACAAACAAAAGCAGCATCAGTGCCCAGCAACAACCTAGGCAGAACAGGCCGTGATGACACCCCATTTGGAAAGCGCCGAGACGCCCCGGTCGGTGGTGTCGAGTCAAGAACTGGGCGGGCGATTGGCACTGCCTCAGGCAGGCCTTTTTAAGTGGAGTCAGTTGATATAGTCCGGCGAAGGCAAGGAAACCTGCTGATACCAAAGAGCCTTTCAGCGTCATCATTGCAGGAGCGAGGACCGCAACTTCTCTAAGTATCCATTGAAGGAACAGGGCGACCACGCTGAATGCAGCCCATGACGTGAGATATCCCGCCAAAAACAACCACACTTGCATCAGGTATTCGTTCCCTTCGCTGCCATTGCGCTTCAGCGCTGAGAAAAGAAGCAATGTCGGGGCGGCGCTTGGCGTCATCATCGCGATCATCATGATCCACCACATCAGAAACATCAGCATTACCTGAAGACCAGACCAACTCTGTGCCCCCATCATCTCCATCGGCGCGCCGACGGACCCGGCCATGCTCGTCATCGTGATGGCTGACATTTGCATTCCCACACCGAGGACGGTGTAGAGCCCCGCGATCAGCGTGACAGCGGCGACCGCGCAAAGCACGATCACCGAGTCTTTCGCCAGCAGGCGATCTAAGGTCGCTTTTTCACTCACGACGCTGCAACAGGTTCGCGGACAACACCCTTTCCGGTCAGGTGCAGATGCGCGAAATGCCCATGTGAATCGTCCAGTGGCGCAAATCGCACTGCGCCGCCTTTGATCTTTGTGCTTCCACTGGCCATCTCCGCTTCGGTGAATTCAAAACCGTTTGGAAGCTTGATCAGGACGCGATGTGGTTCGCCGCTGACGATGTTTGGAACGGGCTTCAGCGCGACGTCGAAGACACCCTCAACAGATGCGTGGCCAACACGGCCTTCTATGTCCATCTCGACCTTGATCGGTGCAACAAGAGTTTCGTGTTTGGTCGGACTCATCGCGCTGTATACAAACCACATGGTCGCCATTTCCTCCGTATCTTTGCCTGTCATGATGTTTTCAATGGCGGCCCGCTGTTCTTTGCTCGCTGATGGATCGACAATCAGCTGCATCTGGCCGTTGCCCTCGTGGATTGCTTTTGGCCAATGATAGACGGCCGCTACGCGCAGGCCGTCCAGCTTGACGCCACCGTAGTGGCCGCTGTCAATCTGATAGACTATAGCGGCCTCGCAGTTGCCCCTGTTCGGCAAGTTGCCAAACTGGCAGGGACAACCAAAATCGCAGTTGCAGTTGACCAGTTCCCGACCGCGGATTTCCCATTCTGTCATATCGGTTCTCCTTGTTGGGCGCCCCGTTGCGACTGGGCGCGTTTCGCAGGACAGCTCGATCCGCGACCTTGGGGTCGTCTTGGTTTCTCAGTGCCTCCGTTGCAGCAAATGAAATCGCATTGTTTCAGTTGCCAATTTTGTCAGACATCAAAGTAGTTCTGAGAGCATCCGAGCTGCTCGCATTGCACCTTCGGCTTCAACCGGGCGCGATTTTCGTGGTGACTTAAGCTCAGCGCTGATTGCCTCTGCGATCGTTTCGGGATCACTCTCCGCAAAGATCATCTTTCGTCCTGCGTGGTAACGATCCAACCGGTGCGCGACATGCACATTCTGTTCGAAATGATTTCTCAGGGGAAAATAGATAAACGGTGTGCCGGCAGCCACCAGTTCCATGCAGGTCGTCAACCCGCCCTGAACGAGCGCGAGATCACAACAAGCCAGATGGCGATCGAGGTTCGGCACGAAGGCTCGCAACTCAACGCCATTGGGTGCATCCAGTGATGCAGGGTCAATCCGCGGGCCTGTCACGACAATCATCCGCAGATCAGGATGCGCTGCCTTGGCGATCGGATAGGATTGCAAGATGCGATGGATCAATGCTGCGCCGACGCCTGACCCACCGACCGTTACAATGCAGATCTTCTCGTCGCTGCGATAGCCGAAGTCCTCGCGCAAGTCCTGTCTTTGACCGAATGTCGAAGGATGCTCCCCGATCACGTAGCCCGAAAAGTCGTAATGCTTTGGCACCCAGTCCCGCATCTGAGGAAGGTTTGCGCCAAAGCCTAGGGGCACAATATCATCGGGGTTGCCAACAAAAATTGCACGATCACGCAGGTTCGGTGAACCTTCGACATGGCCGATCATTTCGGCGTTGTAATCGGTCGTAAGAAAGGCTTCGCGCTCGCCGCCCTCGGGCATTGGCACCCATCCGACAAAATCGGTGAGCCAGGCCAGTTTCGTTCGCTTCAGATCAGGATGCTCGTGCCAGAAATGGTCGATGTCCCAAGCCTCATCGGCAATGACCAGATCATAGTCGCCTTCTTCTACAGCCTCCTGAAACACCATGAAGTTCTTGATCAGTATCTCGTCCATGTTGCGGATCGCCATAAACGCATTGAGGTCATGTTCGCCGGATTCTGCCTCGATGTGCTGTGTCTCGCTGGCAAGACGCGCGCTGCCGGGATGAATGGTTTCACCTGAAGCGTCCAAGAGGCGAGTTACGGGGTCTTGTGCCAGCCAATCCATCCGAAGGTCCGGATAGTGCTTCCGTAGCTCGCGCGTTATTGCCATGTCGCGCCTGGCATGCCCGAGACCAATAGGCGAAGAGAGGTAAAGTGCTTGCTTTGGTCGCTTGGCAGGACGGCCGCGCCGTTCCACGTCGGGCCGCCATGTCCCCAGATTCTTGGCAAGGAAATCACGCATGATAGTATTGAGCCGTGCGGGATAGCGGGCATGTGGCGCGTGGCCCGCCTCTTCGAAGATGACAAGCTCACAGCCGGTTAGCTCAGAGATTTTTTCCGAAGCTGCGACTGGTGCTATGGGGTCCAAGCGTCCGTGAACGACCAGCATCGGACAGGCGATACGTTTATAGGCGGCCTCATCCAGTTCATACTGGCCGGCGTAGGGGGCGCTCATTGAAGCCGCTAAAATCTCGCCGTTGGTGCCCTCTGACCACGACCTTACATCTTCTCGCTGCTTTGTGGAGTGCGGCTCGACAAACAGTTGCTCGGAGAAGAAATCCGCAAAATCTGGAAAATTCTCCTCCCAATATCCTCTATTGTATTTCTCCCACCCCTGCGGAGCCTGGCCACCAAGGTCGGAGTTGTAACGATCTTCGGTGTTATGTGCGTGACGTGCAACAAGTGGGGTGTGGGTGCCAACAGTGACCACAGCCTTAACTCGATCGGGATGGTAGGCAGCGAGAATGGCGCAGGTCGGCCCGCTTTGCGAATATCCGAAAAGTATGGCTCGAGAAGTGTTGGTGGCATCCATTACCGCCAATGCATCGGCGACATACTGACCCTGGCCAAAGAGAGATGGATCAGTCGGTCGGTCAGATTTTCCATTGCCACGTGGATCCCAAGTAATGCACCGGAAATGATCACTGAAATATGGAATCTGTGCCTTGTAGCCCCGCGAATGGATGAACATCCAGGTGGGTAGAAACAGAATTGTCTCCGGACCATCTCCGAATATCTCGCAGTGAAGTGAGACACCGTCCCGATCAAGGTTCAAAGTGGTATTGGGTAGTTTTGCTCGCATCACCGGGCTCCCTTTTGTTGGGATTTTTCGAGCAGTCGGATCATGTCCCCAATCCGTCGTAGGGCGCGTCGGATTGGAATTTCGTCCCGGTCGCGGCCAAGCAGGATTTGGGACTCAGCGCCTAGGAACGCGACCGAGACAAGCGACGCGACTTCTTGAGCGGTGAAAGGTTTGAAAGGACCCAACTCTCTGTCGGCGCGCTCTGCAGCTTGAGTCAGAAGCATCTGCCAGGCGTCAAGTCCATTTGATACGGCCAGTTTGATCTTTGGGTTGGCCCAGCCCGCAGCGATAAGTTCTTGCAGAATGCGAACGTAGCCAGAGTCGATATCCTCATCAAGGAAATCGCATGCTTTGTCCCATTGTTCGGAGATTGTGAGGTCCGGGTCTTCAAAGAGCTTTTCTTGCCGGCTGACCAGACGCGAGTTCATTTCCTCGAATAGAGCGAGAATGATCCCTTCCTTTGAACCGAAGTGATATTGGATCTGACTCATCGGAACACCAATCGCTTCTGAGATTCGTCTCGTGGAAAGGCCTGAAAATCCATTTTCGGTGAGCACTTCTTGCGCGGCTTGTATGAGAGACATCTTCGTTTCACGAGATTTCGTTGCTTGTTTTCCCCTCATCAACCCGACTCTCCCCGTGATTCTTAAGGTAATAATAATTCAGTCGATCGAATAAATCAATTACGTCTACCGCTTTGGGACTGTGCCCGCATCAAATGCCTATCGGGCAGGAGACGGCTTCTCGGTGAGGTCCTCGGCTTGCAGGAGAATTTGAGCTTTAAAAAAGAGCGGTGATCAAAAGACTTGAGGCTAGACCGACTAATTTTGCAGGCATGTTGAATTGGTAGGCTTTGGTCTCAATTGCTTCGCGCTTAGCGTCTGGCCTTGCTAAACATAGGCTACCAAGGTTCTTTCGCGCTGTCTCAAGAGACATTCTTCACGGACGGTCGGGTGCGACGAGTCGTCGGGTTGATTTTGCTGCGAGGGGCCCTGTGCCCTCGCTGACCAGGCAGGATGCAGTTTGAGCTTCGAAGTGAAGAATGCGCATTCGAAAATATATATTTTAGACTATCTAGACCGGGAAACTAACAGTGCTGTTCAACCTCAGTAGCCTTACACCATTGGGCTTTGGACGGCATCTTCATCTGTCCGCAGTTTCAGCTGATGCCTATGTGAGGCGGCAATCGACACGTGTCCCTAGAAGCAGCCGAATAGATCGCGCCATGTATTCGCTAACTAAGAATAGCGCGAAGTATGTGCCCACTTTATCTATGCGCATATCGCATACCTCTGACTGCGAAAAACCGTATGTGGCTACTCTATCTCGAATTTTGTTAAGTTAGGGTAATTTTTGTCAACTTTATAAGGGCTTTTGTAAACCTTTTGGTTGACAGAAAGTTGACAGATCGGGAGATAGAGGAGGATTTGGTTTACGCTTTTGGGGTTCGAGTAGCTTTAGGCAACCCTGATGCAACCTTTTCGTCGATTTATGCAACCTCTTGTCAACCAAAAAG